>NZ_JBFBJK010000007.1:0-350989 GCF_040686095.1 Streptomyces sp. NPDC086554 | reverse complement strand
GTGGTTGTGGGGTTGGGGGGGGGGGGGGGGGGTTTTGGGGGGGGGGGCGGGGGGGGCGGCGAGGGCCGGGCGCGGCCCGCCCCCCTCGCCCGGTATCGCGTCAACGTCCTGTGCGCGCTCCTGCGCGACGGACGCCCCTCTCAGCCGAGAGGGGCCGAACGCCCGTGCCCCTTGACAAGAATCCGCTACATATCAGGAACGTGCGGTGAACCGCCCGTCGGGCCGCTTGTGCAGCCAGCCGCGGTCGGCAAGCTTGGTCATCTTCACCCGCAGCGGCTCCAGCTTGCCGCGCACCGAGGCGTCCAGGCCCAGCCGCTCGCCGACCGTCCTGACCTGCACCGGGGCGTCGGCCTCCCGCACGATCATCAGGATCTTGCGGTAGTCGCCAGCAGCGCGCCCTCGTCGGCCGCGTCACCGGTGCGGGATGAGCAGCACTGCCCGTCCGGCCACCTTCGCCACTACCGGAGCGGCAGCCTCGGCATCGGCCTGGGCCTGATCGGCCAAGCGGTTCAACACCCGCTCTGCGATCGCCAGTTCATCCCGCTAGACCTGGACCTCCTGAAGTTGCTTGGTCAACTCCTCGGCCAGCGCGTCCAGTCCGCTCCGACGGGCGGTGATCCACTGCCGCCCCTGCATCACCATGCCCTCTCGCGTTCTCACGGCGTGCCCACCTGCTGACGGATCGTAGGAGCGGATCGGTCGTGGGCGCAGTCGAACCCGGCATCCCACCGGAGCTGGACCGGCCCGATGATGTACGCCACGGCCATAGGCCGCCGACCGGCACGAGCACCCAACTCGTCATTCACACCAGACCCGTGACCTGCGACTTCACGATGCACGCAGCCCAATGGCGTCGTGTACAGCTGGGCCCGCGCAGTGAACCCCTCATCCGGCCGTCTGATCGTCCTTGAGGCCGATATCAATGGCGATCGACGCAAGGACTGCGGGACGTGGGGAAACACTGTGTGCTTCTGCCGCATAGGGCCGGATGGGGAAGTCCATCGAAGTGGGAGGGGCAGACCACGGCGACGGCGACGGCGTCGATCTCGATGAGGAACCCGGCGTCCAGGCCAGCTACGACATGGACCGTGATGTCCGGCGGAGGGTTGGCCCCGACCTCAAGGGAGGGTCTCCGGTTCGACGCCGGCGCCACCTGCCTGGACATTGCCCACACCGGCGGCGAGGGCCAGTACGCGCTGTTCGAGACCCTCCACGAGCCCGCCGACTTGGGCGAGTGGCTGGCCCAGCCTCCACTGGCCGCCGCCGTGACAGTGCCGGTGACTGCTCGCAAACTGGCCGCGGCCCAAAGCCCTTCGTCGAGCGATCTGGGACGCGGCGCACGCCCGGGCAGTGCAGTGTGTCGCCCCCCCTGCTGGCCGGGGTGGTCGCGCCATCAACCGGGCCGCGGCATCGTTGCTTCCTGAGTCTTGCCACCGACGGCACGACCACGGGCTGGGCTCCACCGGCGCGGGCCACGCAAGCCCTGTCAACGCTGGCGCGGGAGATGATCGAGCTGCTGTCCGGGCCGTTTGCCGCGTGCATCCGCGAGTGTGCGAGCGACAACTGCCCGCTGGTGTTCGTGGACTCGTCCCCCCACCGCCCCAAGCTCCGGGCTCTCCGCGTCCGGCGGGCCACGGATTCGTGACGCAGCCTCCAGACTCCTGCCGGTGGTGCGGGAGATGGTCGAGCGGACCGCATCGACTCAGGAAGGCCGACGGGCGTTGGAGGTTTCCGGCTCCGGCACTCCGTCTACCGCCCGGTGCCCTCGATCGGCGTTCACGCCGGGAACGCATGGTGCGGGAACGCTCTCCCGATCGCTCCACTCTGGACGCCTCTTTCCGCCCTCCGGATGCCTTTTGGAGTCATGCCGCGTCGGGGTTGATCAGGACGATTTTGCCGATGTGGTGGGCGTCCAGGATGCGATGCGCTTCTGCGGCCTGGTCCATGGGCAGGGTTCGGTCGATGACCACCTGAACGGTTCCGCTTTCGATCAATGGCCATACGTGTTCCTGGACTTCGGCCACGATGGCTGCTTTCTGTCCGGCTTGGCGGGAGCGCAGGGTAGTGCCGTGCACGGATACGCGCTTGGAGAGGAGTTGGGCAAGGTTGAGTTCGGCTGTCAGGCCGTTCTGCAGTCCGATGATTACCAGACGCCCGTCGGGGGCCAGGGAGTTGACGTTGCGCGCAAGGTAGTCGCCGCCGATTACGTCGAGGATCACGTCGTAGGGACCGTGCTCGGCGAAGTCTTCCGTACGGTAGTTGATCGCGAGGTCGGCGCCGAGGTCTCGGACCCTGGCAGCCTGCTCGGGGCCGCCGACGGTGGTGACGACGCGGGCGCCGTGAGCCTTGGCAATCTGAATGGCTGCCGTACCGATGCCGCCGGCTCCGCCGTGCATGAGGAAGGTCTCGCCTGCCTTCAGAGCACCGGTCATGAAGACGTTGGACCACACGGTGGCGGCCGCCTCCGGCAACGCTGCCGCCTGGACCAGGCTGGCGCCTTTGGGCACTGTGAGGAGCTGCCCTGCAGGGACAGCGACCTTCTGCGCGTAGCCGCCTCCAGCCAGCAGAGCGCATACCTCGTCACCCGGCTGCCAATGCGTCACACCCTCGCCGACGGCGCTGATCCGTCCGGAGACCTCCAGCCCCGGGTAGGGCGATGCTCCCTCCGGAACCGGGTACAGCCCCAGGCGCTGTGCCACATCAGCCCGGTTGACGGCGCTGGCAACGACGTCGATGACCACTTCTCCCGCGGCGGGGACGGGGTCCTCCACATCGGTCCACCGCAGGACTTCCGGCCCTCCGGGTTCCTTGATTGAAATTGCTTTCACGACGTTCCTCCAAGTACGCCGACCTGACGTGCGGGCGCTTACGCGGGTCCGGCGGCGTTAAGGAGCAAGGTCAAGGTGGTGCAGCGTCTCGATGATCTTGGCCGTTACGGCCTTGGTGGAGACGGGATTCTGTCCTGTCACGAGCCTGCCGTCAGCGGTCGCGAAGGGGGTCATGGGGATGGTGTTCTTGACATAGTGCGCGCCGCGCTTGCGGAGTTCGTCCTCCAGCAGGAACGGCACCCGGTTCTTCACCATGGCGACTCGCTCCTCCGCTGTGGAGAACCCGGTGACCGTGCGTCCGTCGACAAGCAGGGAGCCGTCGGACAGCGTGATGTCCAGCAGCCCGCAGGCACCATGGCAGACCGAGGAGACCACGCCGCCGTTCTCGTAGATCTCTCGCGCGGCCTGCTGGAGGGCGGCGTTGGAGGGAAAGTCCCACATGACGCCGTGCCCGCCGGTGTAGAAGATCGCGGCGTACTGGGCCGGTTCGACGTCGGCCGCCTTGCTGGTGCGGTCCAGGCTCGACATGAAGGCGCCGTCCTGCATGTAGTGGCGTACTGCCCTGTCGGCCAATTTGGTGCTGCGGGGATCCAGCGGTACGCGCCCCCCTTCGGGACTGACGATGTCGACCTCGAAGCCGGCCCGGCGGACAGCGTCGTAGAAGTGAACCAGCTCCGCGATCCACAGGCCGGTCCGGTGGGGGTCCGACCCGTAGGTCGCCTGGTTGGTGACCACGGCGAGAATCCTGCTCATCTGTTTCCTTCCCAAGGTAATGACAGGCGGCCAACCGAACAGCCAACGGAGCACGACCATGCTTCATGGCACGCGCCGCGACCCGCGCAGAGAGCGTGCAGTGCCCCTCCAGCGCAATCAGTGATCCGCGTGTCAGGTCAGTTTCTTGAGCATTTCGGCTGCGGCGGGTCCGGCGGAGGCGGGGTTCTGGCCGGTGATCAGGTTGCGGTCGACGACCACGTTCGGGGCCCACGGCTCGCCTTCCTGGTAGTCGACGCCGATCTCGATCAGGCGGTCCTGGAGCAGCCACTTGGCGCCTGCTGCCAGACCGCTCTGGGTCTCCTCGGCGTTGCTGAAGCCGGTCAGCCGGTAGCCGGAGAAGGCGTTGTTGCCGTTGGCCGTGGTGGCGGCCAGCAGCGCGGCCGGGGCGTGGCAGACCACGCCGAGCGGTTTGCCCGAGGCGAGCGCGATGATGAGGAGCTTGCCGGAGGTGGCGTCGACGGCCAGGTCCTCCATCGGGCCGTGGCCACCGGGGTAGAAGACGGCGGCGTAGTCGTCGAGGTCGACGTCCTGCAGCCTGATGGGGTGCTGGATCTCGCTGATCGAGGCGACGGTATCCGCGATCTTCTTCGCGCCCTCCTCGCCGCCGTTGAACTGCGGCGCCAGGCTGCCCTGGTCCAGGGGCGGCACGACGCCGCCCGGCGTGGCCACGACGATCTCGTGGCCGGCGGCCGTGAACGCCTGATACGGGGCAACGAGCTCCTCGGCCCAGAAGCCGGTCGGATGCTTGCTGCCGTCCGCCAGCGTCCAGTGATCGGCGCCGGTCATCACGAAAAGAATCTTCGACATGGTGTGGTCTCCTCGAGTCGGGGTTGATGCTCTGACGCCGCATGCTCAGCACGTCAGCGCTCTTCAGTTCTCGGAACCGTCCCGCAGGGGTTCACGGACGGCCGTGGCTGCGGGGCGGTTGTGCCAGCACCACGGGGCGTGCCACAGCGGCGATGGCGTCATGGGGGAGCCCGGCATTTGCCGGTCTCTCTGTTTGGGATCGGTGCTCAGGCTGCAGCTCGCGCTCGTCTGGATCTGAGTGCAGTGGAATGCGCCCAGATGATGACGACCGGCAGGATGAGCTCCAGGAGGGCGGAGGCGAGAAAGACTCCCGCCGGGCTGGGCATGCCGTGCTGAGCGAAGGAGACGAGCCGCCCGACGCCGCCGAGGAAGATCGGGACGGCCAGGAAGTAGACGAGTACCCCCTGCCAGCGGATGGTCGCCGCCGCCCAGGCGAACAACGGAGCCCAGCCGATGTGGATGCCTGCCATGAAGCGATGCAAGTTGTTCGCGTCCGCCGCGCCCGCCGGGGCTCCCCACACCAATTGCTGCAGGCCGTCTCCGAGGGCGATGGCAGTGACCAGCAACAAGCAGACGCGGACGATGGTGTTGGCCGGTGTGAGAGAGGTGCTGGTAGCCATCACGACTCCGTGCTGGTCTCGCAGTCGGTCTCGAGCTTCGCGTTCAGGCCTGCTCGGTGGGGCGTACGAGCAGCTCGGCGATCGCAACATGCCGGGGGCGGGTGACGATGTAGCCGACGGCGTCGGCGATGTCCTGGCTCTGCAACCGCTCAACGTCGCGGAAGGTGGCGTCGAGGACCTGCTGGACCTCGGCCGTATTGTGGGTGCGCAGTTCGGTGGCGACGGCACCCGGCTCGACGACGGACACGCGCACGTGCTGGCGTGCCAGTTCCTGGCGCAGCGATTCGCTGAAGCCGTTGACGCCGAACTTGCTGGCGGTGTACACGGCCATCATGGGGTAGGCGTAACGGCCGTTGAGCGAGCTGATGTTGACGATGTCGGCGACCTGACGCGGTTCCTCGGCGGCGGCCTTGGCCAGGTGGGGGACGGCCGCGTGGGCGGTGTACATCAGGCCCATGAGGTTGATGTCGATCATGCGCTGCCAGTCGTTCAGGGCCGCGCCGGGGACAGGCCCGAGCAGCATGAGGCCGGCGTTGTTGACCAGGGTGTCCAGGCGGCCCAGTCCCTCGACGGTCCGCTCGACCGCCTCCGCGGCGGCCTGGGCATCAGTGATGTCGGCGGGCACAACCAGGGCCTTCCCGCCGACGTGGGAGATTTGCCCGGCGAGGTCGGTGAGCCGGTCCTCGCGGCGGCCGACCAGGGCCACGGAGGCACCCTCGCGGGCCAGCTCCAGCGCGGTGGCGTGGCCGATGCCGCTGGAGGCCCCGGTCACCAGGGCGACGGTTCCTTCAAGACGAGGAGTCATGGTTCAAGCCTTTCGACGAATGGCCACGCTGCTGCTGGCCGTACGGAAGAGGGGCAACGGCCCTCCTGATCGGGGCCGTACGGGATAGGGCGGCGGCCCTGGGGGGGCAGTGCGGGATTGGTCAAAGTCAGTGACAGGGCCCGGCCCATCCGGGTTCGTACGGATTGTCTACAGGTGCTCTCAACCGCATGGCCAGGGGAAACGCCATACATTCCGTGACCGATCGCGTCGGCATCGACTTGCGCATTCCCGCAGGCAGGGGCGTTTTCTGACCAAAGGACGGCCAAGAACCTCGCCCGAATCCGCTCGGAGCAGGCCCGTTTGTGTCCGAGTCCAAGCTCTCCCCCTTCTTGTCGGCCTCGCAATCGGCCGCCACCCGTTCAGCTCAGCGGGACGTCGAGGACGGCCTTGCGGTGGCTGAACGTCTCGATGGAGTAGCGGCCGTGGTAGTTGCCCATGCCGCTCTCGCCGACGCCGCCGAAGGGCAGGGTCGGCACGGCGAGGTGGTGCATCGGCAGGCCGAAGTTGAGGCCGCCCGAGGAGGTCTCGGCGGCGAGGCGGCGCTTGGTGGTGTCGTTCTCGGTGAAGGCGTAGAGCGCGAGCGGCTTGTCGCGCTCGTTGATGAACGCGATCGCCTCGTCGAGGTCCGCCACGGTCAGGATCGGCAGGATGGGGCCGAAGATCTCCTCCTGCATGACGGGTTCGTCGGACCGGACATCGGCCAGCACGGTGGGGGCGATGTACTTGTCCGCGCGGTCGCTCTGCCCGCCGGTGACCGTACGGCCGGAGTCCAGCAGCGCGGACAGCCGGTCGAAGTGCCGCTCGTTGATGATGCGTCCGTAGGCGTCGGACGTCTGCGGGTCCTCACCGAACAGCCCCTTGATCGCGACGACCAGGGCGGCCTGCAGTTCGGTCGCGGTGTCCGGGTCGGTCAGGACGTAGTCGGGGGCGACACAGGTCTGTCCGGCGTTGGCGAACTTCGTGACCGCCAGACGCTGCGCGACCGTGGTGATGTCGGCGTCCCGGTCTACGAACACCGGTGACTTGCCTCCGAGTTCGAGGACGACGGGGGTGAGGTTCTTCGCGGCGGCGGTCATCACGATGCGGCCGACCGTGCCGTTGCCGGTGTAGAAGATGTGGTCGAAGCGCTGCTCAAGGAGCACGGTGGTCTCCCGCGAGCCGCCCTCGACGACCGCGGTCGCGTCGGTGTCGAGATAGGCGGGCAGCAGCTCGGCCAGCAGCGCCGAGGTGCGGGCGGCGTAGTTGGCGGGCTTGATGACGACCGCGTTCCCGGCGGCGAGCGCGCCCGCGACGGGCACCAGCAGCAGATTGATCGGGTAGTTCCACGCCGCGATCACCAGGGCGACGCCCAGGGGGTCGGAGACGGTGTGGGCGGTGCTGCCAGGAATGCCGGGCACTGTCACGGGGGCGGGCTGCGGGGCGGTCCACTCCTCCAGGTGCTCCAGGTACTCGTCGATCTCGACGATCGTGAGGTCGATCTCCGTGGCGTCGGCCTCGGCGCGGTTCTTGCGCAGGTCGGCGTAGAGGGCGTCGGCTATCGCCGCGCGGTTGTCGGTGAGCAGGTCGCGCAGGCGGGTCAGCTGTTGCCGGCGCCAGGCCAGGGGCTTGGTGCGGCCGGTGCGGAAGGCAGCGCGCAGCCGGTCCACCAGCGCGCCGGCTTCGGCGGCGGTGAAGGTGTCGTCGAGGGTGAAGGCTGCCTTGGTGTCAGTCACTGTTGCGTCCTGTTCGGATGGGAGGGATAGCCGGCCGGTATCCGGGGGAATGAGAGCGGCACCCCGGCAGCCACACGCTGTTGGTCACCGCAAGGTCTGCATGACTGCCGCGGCAGCGGGAGCCGACCGCCCCGAGCGGCAGGATCGCCTGGAGACGGAGGAAGTCCTCAGGCGTCAGGGCGCGCAGCCCACCTCTTCGGCCGGGCCCCGCGGGCTGCGGGTGCCTTGATGAGGACGATGTCGTCACCCTGCGCCGGCAGCCAGGTCGGCGCAGGGTGGATGATCGCGATGCCCTTGCTCTGCGCCAGAGCTGTTAGCCCTCCTTGTACCTGGACGCCGCCCGTCCGGTGCGCGATCGGGCCGTATCCCACCGCGACTGGATCCGCGCCCTCTTCGGGGAATTGCTCGCGCGGCTCGGCCACGCCGATCCGGAGTCGGCGGCCGGTGCGCTGCTGATGAATGCCGCCCGGCTCACGGCCGATGCCACTGCTGGACACTGTGGCGATCGCCGCGGCCGCCTGCAGCTTCGCAGACACTCTGCGCTCCTTCGTACATCGATGCAGCTCATGCCCTATGACCGAGCCTTCTTACGCGATGCCATTCAACCTCTGCGACCTGCGGAAGCCGTAGAACGATCCTCGCTTCCCCTTGCACGATCCTCTTCTTTTCCATGGTGGGGACCCGCGTCTGTCAAGTACGACGAGAGCGGTGGGATGACCTCCTGTATGTCCGCGCCCTCGATTGCCGCCACCCAGCTGCAGCAGCTGGGCGCCGAGCCCGGTTACAAGATCCGGGAAGCCGGGGCCGCCGTCGGCTACAACGCTGCGCCCATAGGCTGTTCACGGCCTCGCCGGGCACCGATCAACATGTAGCGGTCCGCGCAGCGCGCAGGCTCGACAAGGGCGAGCGCGCAGCCTCCTCCGCGTGTGTGATCGACGTTCACGGAGAGGAGACCTCCGGCTCCGGTTCGTCTGTGGCGCGAGGGCCTGTGGCGAAGCGATGGGTGCAGTCGGGGCAGGCGTAGAGCGTCCAGCCAGCGGCGCTCGACCGCTCGATGTGGTGCACGGGAACGGGGGCGTCTGTCCAGCGGCGGCAGTTGCAGCAGAGTTGGGCGTTCATCGGGTCATCCACCACCCGCCCCGATCGGCTCTCGTACTCCGCTTTCTGTGAGACAGCCTCGATGCCTTCGAGGCGTACGTGTCGGTTCCTGCCAACTGACGGCTCCGAAGCGGGATGGGTGGGAGGGGGATGTGAGGTTCGGATCGGCGGAGGGGGCGGCGGCCTTCTTTCGCGCAGATCGGATGCGGCAGCCAAAGCGGGGGATGAGGTGGCAGCACCATGGCTTGGGCGCGTCCCCCGCCCCGCGTCGCCCCTTGCGTGCTGTAACCGCCCTTCGTTCGGGAGCGGCGGGGCTTCTCACTGGGCCATCTGCCTTGAGGGGTGGTGACGAGGCGAAGTGGCCCCACCCTGACTCTTGCGGTGAGACCGTTCCTGAAGAAGAACGGCGAGGCCAAGTAGACCACCGCACCATCCGTGGTCGCCTGATAGGCGAAATCTGTTGGCCCGCCGCCTGCGTCCCGGCCGCAAGGCACTCGTGTGGCAGCCATTCAAAGAGCCACGGACCGTCCTCTCAGGGCCCGCGAGGCCTCGATGAGCGGCGACATGGAGAACCTTGTGGAACCGTGGTGCCCAACGGGCGGCTTGTAAAGTGCCTGACGGTATGGGCAGTTCACCTGGCGGAGGGCTCCGAGCTATTTGTGACGCCAAGTCAGACAGCCCGAACAACGGAGCTGAGAGGGAGCGAATGAGGGTTGAACTTCCGCCGGAGCCGGTGCACTTCGTCAACCGTCACGACGAGCGTGAGCGGGCGCTGCGCGCGGTGGAGGATTGGCGGGGGCGCTCCAGGCCGCTGGTCGTGTCGTTGAGCGGGCCGGCCGGCCTGGGCAAGTCGGAGCTGGCGTACCTGATCGCCCGAACCGTGCGTGATCAGTACTCCGATGGAGTGCTGACGATCGACCTGGACGACTTCCGGCTCGACGGTGTGCTGGACCCTGGTGACGTGCTGGCGCAACTCCTGCAGTCCCTCGATGTGGAACCCGGCCTGGTGGCCCGGCAGTTCCAGGCGCGTTGCCGGCAGTACTGGAGCAGGACGGCGGATCTGAGGCTGGTGTTGATCGTAGACAACGCCCGGTACGCCTCGGAGATCGTCCCGCTGCTTCCGGCCTCGGGCGCGAGCCTGGTGATCGTCGCGAGTCACGGCCCGCTGTACGACCTGGAGGATGGCGCCGCGGTCGACCTGCAGCTCACGCCCCTGGCGGAGCAGGCGGCGACCGAACTCCTGGAGCTGATCGTCCGCGACGACCGGCTCGCCGCCGACCCGGCGGCGGTGCGTGCGCTGGTGAGCCTGTGTGACGGCCTGCCCGCTGCCTTGCACGTCGCCGGCCGCTGGATCCGCTCGCACCGACTGCGGTCGCTGTCCCGTCTGATTCCGGAGCTGCAGGGCGAGTGGAACGAGAAGGGAGTACCGGGCGTCGAGCGTGTCTGGGACGCGGCGTACAACGCCCTGTCCGACGTGGCGGCACGGCTGTACCGGTTGTTGCCCCACCACCCCGTGGCGAGCTTCACGCCGAATTCGGCCACGGCTCTGTTGGGGCTCGGGCCGGACGCCTGTCGGGAAGCCCTCGAAGAGCTGGACCGGGCCGGGGTGCTGGATCTGCGCGCGACACCGGGTCGCGAGGAAGGCCGCATGCGTCTGCCCGGGCCCTTACATGCGCACGCCTTGCGCAGGTCGCATCGCGATGCGGGGACGGATGAGGTGCGCGAGGCGCAGATCCGGGTCCTGTCCTGGTACGTCCGACAGGCCCAACGGGCGGACCGCTTCGCCGCCGGGCCCCGTCTGGTGGTGACGGACCGCATCGAGCTTGCGACGGATGCCCCCGATGTGGCGCTGCCGGATCCGCAGGCGGCGCCGGACGACGCATCCCGCACTGCGGCCGCCGAACGTGCGACGCAGTGGCTGTTCGATGAACGGCATGCCGTGTTCGGCTGTGTTCGTCTCGCCCACGCACTGGGCATGGACGCGGAGACCGTGGCCTTGTCGGAGCCGGTGTGGACGTATGCCCTGGACCATCCCGGCCAGGCCGAGGTCGTCGACGTGTTCCGGCTCGCCGTCGATGCGGCGGTCCGCCACGGTGGAAGCGCGGCCTGGCTCGTGCGTACGCGGTGCCAACTCGCCCGCCCGCTCTGGGAGTCGGGTGAGTTCGCCGCGGCCGGTGACGAACTCGATGCCGCGGCGTCGGCCGCGCGGCTGCTGGGCGGAAGCGGGCAGGACCGCAAGCTCGCCGCCTCGGTGATCGAGTTCCAGGGGATGCTCAAGGGCGCGCGAGGAGACTGGGCGGCAGCCGTGGGTGACTTCGCGAACTCCCGCGACGTCCACCGCGCGATCCCCAACCCGTACGGAGTCATGCTGCAGACCTACCGGATGGGCGAGGCCAGGATGCGGCTCGGTGAGACGGACGCCGCGTACGCCCTTCTGGCGGAGGCACACGAGGCGGCGCGGGAGCAGGTCCGTGAGCGGATGACGCGGCGTACCGGGTTCGCGCTGGCCGGTGCACTGAGGCGACTCGGCCGGGGCCCCGAGGCGCAGCGTCTGTACGAGGAGGCTCTCCAGGGTGCGCGAGGCCGGGGCTCCGGGTTCGACCAGGCACGTGTGCATGATGCGATGGCCGATCTGGCCGCGGAGGAAGGGCGGTCCGGGGACGCGGAGGAGCATCGGGAGGCTGCACACGAGATCCGTCGGCGCAACGGTCTGGCCTAGCCGCTCGCCTAGATCTCCCGCTGGGCTTCTTCGGCCGTTGCCGGGCGCAGGCGAACGGGGAAGGCCCGCTCACCGATCACACATGCCAGCCGGGCCTCGGCCGTCGACTGCACTCCGTGCGCGGTCAGCCAAGTGTGTACGGCCGAAAGGGCGGCGGCCGGGTCCACGCGCGCGATGCGGCCGTTCTCCGGAAGGGGGCCGACCTCGATGGCGTAGGGCCGGTCGTGCCCGCGTGCGCGCAGCAGGCATCGCCCCGGGGAAAGAATGACCGCGGCCGTGCGACAGCCCGGGTACTCGGACAGAGCGTGCAGGGCCCACCCGTCGAAGGTCCATGCCATGTCACCACCTGACGCGGGACAGTCGATCCGGCGACGGTACAACAGGCTGGCGGAACGGATGAGTTGCTCGCTCGCCACACCGTGCTCCACGGCGAGATGGTGCCCCGGCGTGCCCATTCCCGCAGGGTGGCGGGCGATGTGGACGCCTTCGGCGGTGAACTCGGCGTGCACGTCGAAGGCGGTGGGAACGCGGGCAGGCGGTGTGGGGGAGGGCAGCGTCTTGGCGGGACTGTGGAGGGCGGGCGGGGTGAGGTCGAGCAGGGAGTAGAGCTCGGCGCGCAGCCGCCGCAGGCCGTCGCCCTGGTGGCTGAACGCGGCCTGTGCGGCTGCATGCGCGAGCCCCGGCCGGTAGGCCCGGAGGGCCTCCTCGGTTCCCTCGGCCGGCCCCAACTCCGGTATGCCGTCCAGGAGTACGTCCATGGGGCTGCCAGGGATCAGTTCGTCACCACCTCGGCAGGCGCCGATGACGGGTCTGTCGCCCGCGGCCGCGTAGTACAGGGCCGTCGAACCGTGGTCGGTGATCAGGGCATCGGCCGCGATCAGGACGGATGCCCACTCGTCACGAGGGCGTGGCAGGAGCATTCCGGCCGCAAGGGCCGGTTCGAGCCGCTGCGTCATCTCGTACGCACCCAGCCTGCTCCACTCGTTCGGATGGACGATGAGCGCCAACTGGTACTGATCCTGCGGGAGTTGAGCCGCGAGCTGTGCGGGTAGCCCAGGGCGCTGCCAGAGCAGGGACTCGGGTCCCCAGGTGGAAGTGAGGGCGAGGAGGGTGCGAGGGCCTGTGCCAAGGCCGGCGCGGTAGAGGTCGCGGCGCGAACGCGACGCGAGGACGCGTTCCAGAGTGGGGTCGCCGATGACCTTCGCGCTGCGCGCCGCCTGCGGGGCCACCGCAGTGAGGCGCGACATCTGGTCGGGATGGGCCAGCGCGTGCAGAACGATCGGCGCGGCGTCGTCGGATCGGCGCAGATATGCCGGGTCGAGGCCGGATGCCGAGTCGGCCGAACCCTCGTACGCAATGGACTTGTTGAACCCCGCTCCGTGCGGCAGGAGGACATGCGTGCCCCGCAGCTGTCCAAGCCCGCCTTTGGGGCTCGCGGCGATGACTAGATCGAAGTCGCGTTCGTAGGCTTCACTCCATGGCACGGTTCGCCCGCCCACGGCCTCGATGACGGACAACGCGTCGGCGCCGAAGGCTGAACCGGGAAGCAGCGTGAAGAGGCGGGTGATCCGTTCGTCACCGGACAAGGCGGGCAGCACATCCAGCAGACGATGGAGCGCTACGGCTGACCGTGCGGCAAGGAGCACGGTTCTCCGCCCGTCGCCCGTCGCCCGTCGCCCGTCGCCCGTCGCCCGTCGCCCGTCGCCCGTCGCCCGTCGCCCGTCGCCCGCAATTGTCAATTCTAGTGAGGGTGGTGGGGTAGCGAAGTTGTTTTCGCAGATCGGAGCTGGTTCTTGTGCGTCGTCCGGCGACATGATCCGATCCTACCTTCGGGTGTTCATCGGGAACTGGGTGAGGGGCAGGGGTGGGGAGGGCGGCGGAATGAGTGAGTGGGGAGTTGCGCTGGTCGCTGCGGGGGCGGCGATAGCGGGCAGTGTCGTCACGGGCTGGTACGGCCGAGCCGCCGGGATGCGTCAGGCCGAAGCGGCTCGTCACGCGGGAGACCGGCAGGCGGAGGCGCTGCTCGCGTCGGTTCGGATGACGCTCGGGGCGGAGGCCGAGCGACGTGTCAGTGATCTGCGGCGTCAGACGTACGCAGAATTCCTGGCAGCCGCGGAGAGCCGCTTGCTGGCCGAGCGGACAGGGCAAGGAGATGGCCATGACGAAGCGCTGCTGTACAGAGCGTTGAGCGCAGTCGCTCTGGAGGGTCCGACCGCGGTCACTGAAGCGGCGCATCGTCTTATCGACTCTCTGCGTCGGCACGAGGGGCCGGATGAGCTGCAGCGTGCGAGGGAGGCCTTCATCTCAGTTGCGAAGGCAGAGGTGAGCGGGAACGAGGGCTGAGCGGCAGTGGGTGGAAACGTTCACCGGCCTGTGAGTGGATCGGTTTGGGCGGTTGCTGAAAGCGACGCGTGATCCCATCTTGAGATGGGCGCCGCCCGCACAGTGCCATGTTCCAGGAACTGTCCGGGGGCCGGCGCAAGAAGTGGTCGTAGTCGGCCAGGGCGTCCGTGTACCGGTTGGGGGAGCGGTAGATGACGCCGCGGTCACTGATGGCCCAGGCTAGTCCGGGTTCGATCTCGATGGCTTGGTGAGGTCGCCAAGAGCCTCGGTGTGCCGCTCCATGAGGCGATACGTCTCTCCACGGTGGGCCAGGGTCCACGGGAGCTTCGGGTTGAGGTCGAGGGCTTCGTGGAAGTCCGCCAACGCCTCCTCGTATCGCCTCAGGAGCTGGTATGTCTCCCCGCGTGCGACCAATGCCTGTGTGCGCGCTGTGCGCTCGAGGCCGCAGTTGTCGATCAGCAGCGTCAGGTAGTCGGCGCCCTGGGTGCGAGGATCGGCCAGAGCCCCACGCAACTGGGCGCCCCAGCCGTGCGCCGCTTCGAACTCAGCGTCGGCACCCCCTGCTCCAGTGTCTGAGCCCAGAGCCGAGCCACGGCGTCGCCGGACCGGATCGCACGTACGGCCATGGCCAGTGCTGCCGGTGGAGCGGATGCGGGATCCGCGCACAGGGAGTGGTACGTCTCCTCCAGCAGATGTTGCCGACTGTCCGCTTCGGACCAGGCTGTCTGTTCGCTGCCCCCCCCCAATTGCCCCTGGGCTCCCCGTCGATCGGGCGGCCCTGGGGGTATGGGGCCATGCGAATGCTTGGCCGCATGTCCGATTCTCGTTGGGTGGTATGCTGGTTTTCGTCGACGGTGGTTCTCTTCAGGCTTTCGCGGTGTCGTAGTCGAGACGGGGCCAGCGTCCGTGGCCGACGTTCATGCGGACCTTGGTCAGAATGCGCCAGGTCTTCAGGTTCGCGAAGGCGTGCTCGACGGCCGTGCGTTCGCGGCTGACCAGGTGGTTCGCCTCCTTCTCGGCGTCGGTGAGGCGGTGGGAGCGGGTCGCCTTGCGGCCGGTGATGATGACCGGAGCATCGTCGGGGTCGTCGTCGAGGCTGACGAAGCCGAGGTCGGCCAGGGCGCCGAGGCCGGCCTCGCGTAGATGCCTGGTGATGTGGTCGTGGCGGGCGGCGGTGATGGGTGAACCTGTGAGGGAGGAACCCGGTGGAAGTGGTTCCGACCGGGGCGACACCCCTGCCAGATAGAACCTCTCCCCGCGGCTGTTCAAGCGCCAGAGTCAAGGTGAGAGGCGTGACGGAGGGGAGCCGTTCGGTTCGTCCCCTGCTGGGTGCACCTCTGCGCCCCCCTCGGTCTCCTGCACCCCCTGCTTCCCTGCGATTAAACGATCGTGCTGACGGTAGGAATGACGTTGCTTGGGGGAGGGCCACCGGCGGCGGAGGGATGGTCTTCGGCAGTGCGCGTGAGACTGCGGGAGCGGTTGCGGTACTGGTTCGACGGGACGATGGCCCGGGGGACACAGTCCTTGATCGGCTGGCTGGGCCTGGCCTCCGTCGTGTTGATTGTCCTGGTGTCCTCGTCGGTGGTTGTGTTCACCGACGAGGACACCGAACAGAACGGCGGCTGGCCGGGCGTGGCCTGGATGAGTCTGCTGCGTACGCTCGATCCCGGCACGATGGGCGGGGATACCGGAGGTCCGCTGTTCCTCGGCCTCATGCTCGCAGCGACTCTCGGCGGGATCTTCATCGTCAGCGCACTCATCAGTGTGCTGACCGCCGGCCTGGAGGCGAGGATCCACGAACTGCGACGGGGTAAGTCCCGGCTGATCGAGTGCGGGCACACGGTCGTGCTCGGCTGGTCGGAACAAGTCTTCACGGTGATCGCGGAGTTGGTGGAGGCCAACCAGAGTGAGCGGCGTTTGTGTGTCGTGATCCTCACCGAGCGGGACAAGGTCGAGATGGAGGACGAGATCCGCAGAAGGATCCCGGACACCGGACACACACGGGTGATCTGCCGCTGCGGCAGCCCACTTCAGCGGGCGGATCTGGAACTGGTGAGCCTGGACGCGGCCAAGTCCATCATGGTGCTGCCGCCCGGCGGGGACGACGGGGACACCGATGTCATCAAGACTCTGCTGCTCCTGAACAACCGGTCGTGGAACGGCCCGCGCCCGAACATCGTTGCGGCAGTGCGGAGGTCGCCCAACTTGGCGGCGGCCCGACTCGCCGCCGGCGAGGACGCCCTGGTGATCGACGTCGACGATATCGCCGTGCGCCTCATCGTGCAGTCGCACCGGCAGACGGGCCTGTCCACCGTCTTCAACGAAATACTCAGCTTCGTCGGCAACGAGCTGTATCCCTACCCCGTGACCGGGCTGACCGGCGCCACGTACGGGGAGGCGCTCAACAGATTCGACCTCGGGATCCCGATCGGCTTGCGCAGGAAGGAAGGTGAGTCCCTGGTCAACCCGCCTATGAACACGGTCATCGCCCACGATGACCAGGTGCTCGTCCTGGCCGAGGACGACCTGCTGATCCGCCTGGCAGACACCCGGCCCGCAATCGTCGGCTCGGCGATCACCTCCGCCCCCGGCCGGCCTCCGACACCCGACCGCACACTCATGATCGGCTGGAACTCCCGCTCGGCAAAGATCATCACGCTGCTGGACTGCCTGGTCGAGCCCGGATCGCTGATCGACATCGCGGCCACTGAACGCCCCGAGAACGAACTCCAGGAGCACTTGGAGAACCTCACCGTGGACTACAAACCCTGCGAACCCACCCTCCGGCCATCGTTGGAGGCCCTGGGACTGGACGACTACCGCAACATCATCGTCCTGGCCGATGACGACATCGACCCCGAATCGGCCGATGCCCACACCCTGGTGACGCTGCTTCACCTCCGCGACATCGCCATCCGGTACGGCAGTCCGTACTCGATCGTCACTGAGATGAACAATGACGCCAACCGCGAGATCGCCCAGGTCACCAAGGCGGACGACTTCATCGTCAGCACCAAGATAATCAGCCTCCTGCTGACCCAACTCGTTGAGGACCGCCACCTCCACGCCGCGTTCACCGATCTTTTCGATCCGGCGGGATCGGAGATCTACCTCAAGCCGGCCACCAATTACCTCCTTCCGGAAACACCGGCGAACTTCGCAACAGTCATCGAGGCGGCCCGGCAACAGGGAGAGACAGCCATCGGCTACCGGATCGCGCGGCACAGCGATGAACCTCCGACCTACGGCATCTTCCTCAACCCCGCCAAGACCGCGCCGCTGTCTCTGAGCGAGGACGATGCCATCGTGGTACTCGCCGAGGACGGCCGCCCGGCCGTCACCATGCCCGCGGCCCGAGACGGACACGGCACCGGCGGCGCGGAGGCGGTACCGCCGTTCAGCCCCGGCCCCGGGCCGTCCGCACCGGGTCCTTCCTGAACGCCCAGGGCATCTTGGGCTCCGTGCAGCCCGGATGGTCCTGCGTCAAAGTCCGCCGCCGTCCGAGCGACTTCGGCTGCGGAGAACGGGTGAATCGTGAGGTTTTGCCATTTGCTCCGGCGTTGCAGAGGTCATATCCGGGCCATGCAGACGCGATCCGACTTCCGAATCATCCGCTTCAACGAACGTCTCGGAGACCGCAGGCCCCCCAGTAATTTCAACCCTGGGTCGACTCACTATGCCGGACAGGAGACGTCCGAGAAGCGATTCGAGGTGGACCGGGAGCCCGTCGGGGAGGGCTACCTGGTGATCCAGGTGTACGGGGTGGACTTCCGCACACACCGCGTCCTGGTGAACGGCGAGGACCTTCCGCAATTCGACATTGCCAGTCAGCAGCCGGGAAGGCCGGTCTGGGAGACCTGGCTGGACCCGATCGAAGAAGGCATCCTGCGGAGGGGGCGGAACACGATCCGGGTCATGCACGGCTCGACACCCCAGCCGGACAACTTCATCGTCGGGAACGTCGTCGTCCATTGGCGCGAGGAGGTCGACGGCTCCGGAGGCGACGGGTACGACAGGTACCGGAACCGCGACGATCACGGCGATTACTGATCCACTGCCGACGGCCCGGGGCATCCGAGGGGAGCTGCCGCCGAGCCGAGGCACATGCGCGTACGGTGTTGGCCCCGCCGGATCAGGCCAGGTCGATCCCATGGACGGCGTGGAGCATCGCTCGTTGCTGCGCACCGGTGTTCAACAGGGCCAGGCCGTGCGCGGCGGTGTCGGCGGGGAGCAGGGCGTCGAGCCACAGCCTGGACGGTGTGCAGGTCGAGTCGGCCACGTGACATTGCCGCCATGCCTGGCCGGGGCGGGGAAGACGGAGGGGGATCGGGGGGGGGTAGGAGCGGTCGCTGGTGGGGCGTAGGACGTTGCCGGAGATCGCGGTGATCAGCCACCCTCGGCCGTCCTTGTGGCAGGCGGAGATGACGTCGGTCAGCACGATCGCCGCGTCGGCGAACACGAACCGGCCGTGCTCCAGCAGGAGCCGGTAGCCGCGCGGCACGGTGCGCAGTGCGTCATGGGCAGCGTCGGCGAAGTGTTCGCAGGAAGAGCCCGCCCGCTCCAGCATGTCGCGCGCCTCCTCGCACCTCCGCCCTCCCTTGCCTGTGGTGCGTCGTCGCGAAAACCGTTTGCACCGCCGCTGCCAGCGCGTCGCGATCTTTGGCGATGCACGTGTGGTGCTCATGTGATTACTGTGGGTGCATGGTGGGTCGAGGTCGCGTTTCCCGGCGGCTCCTGCTCCGGGTCGCCTGTCTGGCATGGGCGGCCCTGCTGCTGTGCGGTGCGTCGGCTGAGACGTCCGTCCAGGCCGGGCTGCCTGCCGAGACGTCGATCGCACTGACGGTGGATTCCGAAGGAGAAGCAACCTCGGCTTCCACTGTTGCGTACTGCACCGGTCGTTCAGACCGCGCCCGTCCGCGCGCACGCCGCTGCCGGGCGCCACTGCCTCCGCGCCCGCCGCGCACCGAACGGGCCGGCCCTGCCTGGGATCTCAAGGACCGGGCCGCTGCCCGCGCTCGGCACACCGCCCTGCGCTGCTGACCGGTGTCACGGCCCCGGAAGGGGCTGTTCAGGAGACTCCTCACACCATCGCAGCGAAGGCACCTGTCATGACCATGGACCTGTACAGCGCGCTGGAATCCTACGTCCGCGCACAAGTCAGCCCCTCACACACCCAGCCCTCCGACCTCACACCGCAACCGGCCGTTCCCCGCAGCGCGGCGCCGCAGGGCGCTCCCGCCCGGCCGCGCCGTCCCGCGGCGTCCTCACCGGCTGCCGCCGCTCCAGCTGCTGATCGCGGCCCGGGCGTATTCGCGCGGTTGCGGTCCCTGCGCAGAGCCTGACGACCGCCAGTTAGGCAGCAGGCGATAGGCAGCACCGATCCGGTACGCCCTCGGACAACGGACGCTCCCGGACATCGGGAGCGTCCGGCGTCGGCCTCGGCGGCCAGCAGTTCCTCACCCATATGGAGGAAGGGAACGTCAGTGTCGGGCCTGGCCTCGACCAGGCCAGCACCTGGGAGATTGAGCGCACCAACGGTGACAACTGGGTTTACCTACGTCATCGCCGCCATCGGTGGCACGGCCCACCTCACGTTGTCCATAGCCCCGGAACCGAGCGTTCCTCCCCTCATCGAGCTGTCACAGAAGAATTCCCAAGGCTGGACCTTCGAGCGCGTCAGCCAGTCGCTGCCAAGGGGAACGGCATCTGAGAGTTCGGGACGTGAGTAGTCGTCCGTTTCTCGGTTGGGTCTGAGTGAGGACTGCTGGTCAGCGGGACGCAATGCGGCTCAGGTGCCGGACTGGGCGAACAGGCCAGGCGCAGGACCAGTGCGCGGATCGAGCGGACTGTGGGTGGTCGGCCCGGCCTCTTCGGCCGGCACGTGCGGGCGTGGCGCCGCTTCATCAGGTCGCGGTGCCACCGCAGCACGGTGTCAGGCTGGATCAGTAGCCGTAGCTGGCGCAGGACCTGGCGGGGAAGGGGCACCGGCAGAGCGGCAAGGAATGCCGGTCTTCCGCAGTGAACTTCACCCGGTCCGCGCCGAGCTGCCGTTCGATGACGGTGAGTTGGTGGCGCAGGGCGAGGATCTCCGCGTCCTTGTAGCTGTCGCTCAGTGGCAGTAACCGCAGTGCGCGAACATCTTGGTGACGGCCAGGTAGGCGAGACGAAGCAGCACAAGTGCTCATCCTGCCGCACCACCGGCCAGGCTCCTGATCTGCATGGATGACATTTTCGGCAGACGCACAGCCGAATCGCCGCACTCCGAGCCTCGTCTCCGAGGTGCCACCCGCCATCACCGCACAGGCCGTCGGCTACACGGCTCGGTGAGCGGAGCAACATGTCAACACAATCGGCATGGCATGGGTGAACCATGCTCCTGCGCGCCGTGGTTCCGGCGAACTGACGACATCCTGATACGCGATGCCGTCGCCGATGAGGTGCAGGACTGTTTCCGCGTCCGTCCCTTCTCTTGCCCTCAAGGCTGATGGGTGGCTGCTGTCCGCGGTGCCGTCAACCGCCTCTCCGGCCCCATGAGCCCGTGCCCCGGGGCCGGGAACGCGGCCCGGAGCAGGAAGGAGCCGTCCGGCGTCGGGCCCGCGGTGAGTGCGCCGTCCAAGACGCGGGCGCGTTCGCGCAGACCAGTCAGGCCGTGCCCGCCGCTCTTTCCGGAGGCGGCCTCTCCGGTGGTCTCAGGCGCGGCTTCACCGGTGGCTCCCCGGGCCAGCGCGCTGCGGACCTCGACGACCAGACAGGTGTCGCCGTCCACGGACTCCACGCGCAGAGCGACCGGGGCGCCGACGTCACCGTGTCTCAGTACGTTGGTCAGCGCCTCCTGCACCGTGCGGTAGGCGGCCAGCTCCACTGTGGCGGGCCAATACACCCCATCCCCCGGGGTGATGGTCAGGGGCTCCACCGTGAGTCCGCTGCGCTCGACGAGGACGGGGATGTCGGCCAGGCAGGAGCCGATTGGCACGCTCGCCTCCCCTGGGTGCTGTCCCCGCAGCGCCCTGACCAGGTGCCGCACCTCGTCCAGGGCGCGCAGGCTCACCGCGCGGATCAGTTCGGCCTCCCGGCGGGTGTCCGCGTCCGGGGCCCGCCGGGCCAGCGCCGCCGCTCTGACCGAGATCAGGTTCATCTCGTGCCCCACCACGTCGTGCATCTCGCGGGCGAGCGCGGCCCGCGCGGCCTCCTCGACGGCGGCGCGCTCGCTCCTGAGGGCACGCTCCCGGCTCTGCCGCAGGGCCAGGACCTGTTCGGCTACGCGGGCCCGGGAGCGCAGCAACTGCCCGAGCGCCGCCGGTGCCGCCCCGAACACCGTGCAGTACACCAGTGCCTGGAGCACGTCACCGGGCGGGTGTGGCGATCCGCCGCGCCACAGCAGAGAGTCGAGGAGTTCGGTGACGGACACCACGACCGCGCACAGCGACGCCGCCACGAGGGGGAGTAGTCGTGCCGCTGCGACCAGGGCCACCAGGGAGGCCAGTTGCATGCCCGCCGGGAGCGCGGGCAGCGTCAGAACGAGCACGAGCACGGGTCGGCGCCGCCGCCACGGCAGGGCGGCCAGGGCGAGCACCGTCAGCACGAAGCCGTACGGGCCCGGCTGTTCCTTCTCGCCTTCGAGGAGTTCCACCAGCAGGTCGGTGCCTGCGAGGAGCAGTACGGCCACCTCTGTCGCGCAGCGGCGCAGGAAGGGCGGGAGCCTGAACGTGGCGGGAGTCATGGGGCCGGTTCCGGCGGCGTTGCGCCGTCGCGTCCCGGAGTCGGCCGAGACCCGCCGACGAGGCCGGCCTGGTAGGCGATGACCGCGGCTCGTACGCGGTTGTCCGTGCCGAGCTTGGCGAGCGTGGCGCTGACGTGCTCCTTGGCCGTACCGGGAGTGATGGCGAGCCGTTCGGCGATCTCCGGGTTGGACAGGCCGGTGCCGAGCAGCGCGAGCACCTCGTGCTCCCGGGCGGTGAGCCGGGCCAGACGCCCCCGCAGTTCGCGCGATGCGGGCTGTTGCGCCGCATGGGCCGTGCCGTGTCCCAAGACGTCGTGTTCCAAGGCCTCGCGTCCCAAGGCGTCGCGTTCCAGGACGTCGCGTTCCAGGACGTCGCGTCCCGAACCATCGCGTCCCGAGACGTCGGACGACGACAGGGTGGCATCCCACTGGCCAGGCCGCCCGGCCGTCGACTCCGGGCCAGAAGGTGTCCGGGCGCCGAGCGAGGAGGCGTACCCCTCCACGATCGCCGCGGCGATGGAGGGGGAGAGCAGCCCACCGCCCGCCGCTGCCGCGCGCACGGCGCGGATCAGGTCGTCCGGATCGCTGTCCTTGAGCAGGAAACCGTCCGCCCCGGCGCGCAGCGCGCGCACCACGTACGCGTCGGCGCTGAATGAGGTCAGCATGACCACGGCCGGCGTCGGAATGCGTCCCTTGAGGTCCTCAAGCACCGTGAGGCCATCACGTTGGGGCATCCGGATGTCGAGCAGCACCACATCGGGGGAGTGCGCGGCCACGGCCTTGAGTACGCCGTCCGCCTCGCACGCCTCGACCACGCGTATGTCCCCGGCCGTCTCCAGGACCATCCGCAATCCCGTACGGAACAGTTCCTCGTCATCGACGATCACGACGTCAATGACGTCGTCAGGTCGACCCACCGGTCTGTCTGCCACTGTCCCCGTCGCCCCCGTTGTTCCCCCTGTTGATCAGGTGTCCATCATGGGTTTTCCGTCCAGACTTGTGCAAGCCGGACGAGTGCCGAGGGCCGGCCCGTCCCTGTGACGCCCCTTCAGCTTGTCGTTTGTCGTCCGGCTGCCGGCGGTGTCGCAGGTCTTCGTGGCCGTCTTCGATGTCCAGGCCGTCGACGAAGTGCACCGTCTGGGCCCAGGTAGTGAGCTCGTCGAGTCCCACCTGGCCGTCGGCGGCCTGCTCCAGTACGCATGCGATCGCGGCGCGGTCCACGAGGGCGGTGGTCCGACCGCAGCCTGCCCAGCAGCTCGACCGGTGGATCTGCCAGCAGGAACGACAGCCGCTGAACGTCGTAACCGGCGTCCAGGACCAGGAGGATGTCCCGGTCGCCGGGCTTCCACTGCCCGGCGGCGACCAGGCCGCTCGACGACCTCGCGGACCTGGACGGCGGTGACGGCCGCGACGTCGGCACACGGCTCCAGTCGGATCGCGTCCAGCAAGGCGGTCCAGGAGGTGGGGCCCACCTCCAGTGCCGCGACGATCGAGTACGGCCAGCCGGGGATCATGCGGTGCTCGTTCTTGCCCCGGCCATGGGTATGGCAGAAGGAGCGGTCTGGGGAGGTGTTCGCGTCCGGCCTCAGCCACGGGCTGACATCCGCGGCGAGCACGACGCCCGTCCGCGGCCCGGGGCAGCGGCAGCCCAGCCAGTGTCCTGCGCAGCCGTGCGACGTCGAGGCGGCCACGGTTGAGCCCGTCGTACAACGCGCCGTGCCTACGACGGTGTTCAGGCGCAAGGGCAAGGTCGGCCACAGGATCGGGCGAAGGCCACCCATGTCCTCTGAACTGCGAAAACACGGCTCAAGTTCGAGGGTCGTTCGACGCCGGGACGATAAACGACCAGTTCAGGCACTGTCCCTGACTCACCATTCCAGGCCCCGCTATTCCAGGACCCGCTCCGCCCGGAAGACCAGCGGCATCAGCCCAAGCAGCACAGCCGTCAGCACCGCGGTGCCGCTCACGTACCAGCCCGTCATCGTCGTATAAGCGCCCGGAGCCAGGCTGCTGGCCGTTGTCGCCCCCAAGGCGGGGAGCAGGGCGACCGCCCGCGCGAGCCCCCCGCCGAGGCCTGAGGTCGGCCGCAGCCCGGCGGGCCAGCGGAAACCGATGAACACGGTGGAGGACGCGGCCCACAGCACGGAGGCGACCGGGACGAGCAGCCCCAACAGCAGGTATCCGGCGCTGAGGTGGACACTGCTGCCGCCGAACGTCAGGGCCGCCCAGGCGAGTCCGGTGAAGCTGAGTACGAGGGCGAGCCAGGACAGCGCCCCCGTGATCAGCGCGCACGCGGTGTAGGCGAGGTACACGGAGCGCAGGCGGAGCGGTGTGGCGAGCAGTGCCTCCATGGAGCCGCCCGACAGGTCTCCAGAGACGACGGCGCGGCTGACCGCCCCCGTGATCAGCGCGGCGGCCACCCCGAGCAGGGTGGGCGCGGCGAGCAACGCGGTGCTCAGCGCGCGGGCGGTGGCGGAGTGCAGACCAGCCACGGCGACCAGGTCGTTGTCGGCTGCGACGAGGTCTCCGTGGACCGCGTCGGGGAAGACGTGCGGCAGCACGAGCAGCAGGGCGACGAGGCCCGTACCGGCGGCCGCGGGGACGAGCAGGGCCTGGCGGCCCTGGTGGCGCCAGGTGCGGACGAGCAGCGCGCCGAGGAGTCCGCCAGTGGTCATGAGGGATCGTCCAGGAGTTGGTGGATGGCGGTTGCCATGGCAGTCCGCGTGGCGGTCTCAGTGCCGACTCCGGTGGTGTCGGCGCTGCTTACGGAGACGGGGCGTACGTCGGTGACCTCGACACCCCTGGCGACGAGCCCGGCGATGTGCTCACCGATCGTCGTGTCCTGCCCGAGCTCGGCCCGCTCCCAGACTCCGCCGCCGCGCGAGGTGCGCAGGTCGTACACGGACGGCGACGCGGCTTGCTCCGGGTCTTCCGCCACCGGCAATCTGGTGAGCGCCCCACCCTTGAGGATCAGCAGTTGCGAGGCGAGTGTCATCGCCTCGGGCACGCTGTGCGTGGAGTAGAGGACGGTCTTGTGCGCGCCCCAGGAACGTACGAGTGCGCGGGTGTGCTCGGCGCTGACCGGGTCGAGCCCCGTCATGGGCTCGTCGAGCAGCAGTACGTGCGGGTCGGTCAGGGTGAGCCTGGCCAGGTCGGCCCGCTGGAGCTGGCCCCTGCTGAGCCGGGCGGTACGCCGGCTCAGCAGCCCCTCGATGTCGAACCGCCCGGCCGCGTCCCGTATCCGCTCGGTGCGCCGAGCCCCGTCCAGGCCCTGCACCCGGGCCCAGAACTCCAGGTTGTCCCGCACGCTCAACTGCGGGCTGAGCGCGGCACGGTGGGTCAGCACGCCGATCGCGCGCTTCGCCTCGCGGTGGGCGGCCAGGTCGGTGCCGCCGAGGAGCACGCGGCCCGCGAGCGGCGGCAGGATGCCGGCCAGGACCCGCATGAGCGTGGTTTTCCCGGCGCCGTTGCGTCCGAGCAGGACGTGGACCCCAGGGGTGAGTTCCGTGTCGATGGGGCCGATCAGCGGGCGCCCGCGGTATCCGGCGACGACCCTGTCAAGGCGTACTCCCGTCATGGTGCGTCGAAGAGGGTGCCGCGCTGCTCGGCCGTCAGCTCGCTCTCGTCGACGCGACGGAGCAGCGCCAGATGTCGGCCCGCCTTGCACCTGCCCAGCCGGCGTGGACCGAGCCGGATGGTGGTCACTGAGGCTCCGTGAACCCAGCTTCCCCAAAAGACGTGGCCCTTGCCGCACGCGATGATGGTGTCCGCAACCATGTGTCTCTCCTTTTAACCGAGGTGGGGGGTGGACGTCTAACCGAGGTGGGGGTGGACGTCGGTTCTCTGTCGGTTTCATCGCCCGTCCTGCGGTACGGCACGACGTCCCGGCCGCCGCCCCGACGGCGGTAGGGGGTCCGCGAGCTCCACGCGGTCCGGCGTCGCGGCGACCGCGGCAGAACCGATCATGATCAGACTGAAACTCCACAGGCCGATGGTCGCGATGATGGCGCCATGCAGCAGCACATCCATCCAGAAGGCCAGCTTCCGCCAGCGCTCCGGACCGATCAGCAACGCGGCGATCACCAGTTCAATGATGATCGCACCCCACGTCATCACGCTGACCAGCAGCCCATTTCCAGACATGTGCAGCAGCGGTGCCGCGAAGGGCTCGGCGACACCGAAGACCGGGTCGCGCAACACGTAGTACTCGGCCGAACCGTTCAGCCAGTCCGGGACGCCGAACTTGCTGATGCCGGACTGGAGATAGAGGATCACGAGTTGTATGCGCAGGGCCCAGAAGGCGGCGAACGCCACCCCTCGGCGCCGCGGGCCGAGGACGGTGGTCGGCCGCTGCCAGTGCCAACGCCGGTCGTCGGCCAGGCCCATGAGGATCAGGAGCAGGCAGACGATCCGCGCGATGGCCTCGCCGCCGTCGGGCAGCGCGGTGCTGACGCCGATCGAGTAGGCGATCCAGGCGTGGATCCACGCGGTCCAGCGGGGCCGGTATCCGCTGGCGACCAGGGCGAGCAGCGCGACCATGATCCAGCGACGCCACTCCTGGGAGACCGCGTCACCGCCCACGCAGTACGTGGAGATGGCCTGCACGCCCGCACAGTGCGGGTAGGGCTGCTCGCCGAGGAGGGGGTGGAGCAGCGCGGCGGACGGCGTGAGCGCCAGGGTGATCAGATGCGCCAGGGCGATGATCGTGCGGCCGCAGCCGAACCACACCGACCGTGGGTCGAAGCGTCGCAGCGCCTGGTCCACAGCATCGGGAAGGCTCACGGGCGGGGCTGCCGTCGCTCGCGCGGTTGTCTTCTTGCTCCTGTTGTTCCTGCTGTTTCTGTCGGCCATCGACTTGTTTCGGTCGGCGATCGACGCCCCTGTTGCCTTCGGTCCGGCCTTCGTCGCCTCAGCCACCGCGCCGGTCTTCGCCGTCTCAGCCATCGCACCGGATGCCGTCTCAGCCATCGCACCGGATCCGCAGGTGCGCCGCGCGGGTCACGCGCGAGGTCTCGGGCAGCAACTCGCGATAGGCCCAGGGCACGGGCCGCTGATTGGTCACGATGACGTCTCCGCAGAGCGAGGGAAGGGGGGAGGGGTTGGTCACCGCAGTGGCGGGCCGGACCGCGGCCGCGCGCAGACAGTCGTCATTGGAGCCCTGACAGGTCTCCCAGTGACGCACCTTGGAGGCGAGCAGCGCCTCCTCGGGACCTTGGGCGCGCTGCCGCCGTGAGAGGCCGAAGAGGTTCTCGGCCTTGCCCTGCGGGGTCAGCGAGAGGTTCTCGGGCCGCGCTCCGCCGCCGCGCGGCCGGTAGGCGCCGAACTGCTCGCTCTGCGGGTCCTTGGTGAAGAAGGCCCAACCCTGCGGAACGAACGCGGAGAATGCGGTCTTCACCGGGGGCATCCATGGCTGCGTGGTCACATTGCGCGGCATGGCGAAGTAGATGGAGGCGGCCAGGACGGCGAACAGCGCTGCGGCAGCCGTGACGAAGGCCCGGCGCTCTCGTCGTACGGCCTGGGACGTGTCGCTCATGTACGTTTCCTCGGACGTGTGGGGCGCCGCCCGGCTGGGAGGGGCGGCACACCGCACACGGTGTTCACAGAGCCTCGGCGCTCACCGCGCCTTGATCACTACGACGTTTACAGAGCCTTGGCCACCGCGACGTTCAGCGCTTCGCGGGTGAACTGCGAGGTGTCGTCGGCGGGCCGGTAGGCGACCACCACGACCACGCCCACCTCGGCGACGGCCGCCACCGTGGTGGCCACCGTGCCGGTCTGGAGAACGACGTTGTCCGTCTTGACCCAGAAGGAGCCACGCGCGACGCCGTCGGGGAGCGACTTCTTGTCGGTCACCTTGTTCACGTCGGCCGCGAGGCGGGTGAGAGCGGCGTCGACCTTGTACGGGTCGCCGCTCTGCACGTTCTCGGTGACGGCCTCGTGGAACTGCGGGTCGGCCTTGCGCAGCGCCCCCGTGAAGGCGGCGGTCTTCGCCGAGCCCACCTTCTGGTGCGGTATGCCGAACTTGTCGAGTACGTCCGGGTGTTCCTGAGCGGCGCGGCCGCTGCCGAGCGTGAGGAGCCCAACGATCTCCTGGTCGTTGTACGCGACGCCTTCGGCCGCGCTGCTCTTGCCACCGTCGTGGTGAGTGGGCTCCGCCGCGAGCGCCGTGGGGGCGAGCGTGGTCAGCACAGCGGCCGCGGTGACCGCGCCAACACCGGCGATCCGGGTACGTCGGGATGCCTTCATCTGCACGTTGTCTCCTCATCGAAGATCCGGTCCGAGCGGTTGCCGGACCTGGAACTTGATCTTGGTGGCGGCGGTGCGGCGCCTCAAGAAAGAGCCCGCAAAGAGGCGGCAACGGGTCTATGTCGACTCCTCTGTCTCCTCCGCCTACCAGGGGGTTCACCCCCCCTGCCTGGGGGGTGCGTACCCGCCGATCGTGGGCTGTCGAGCGACGGCACCCATCCGGAGAACGGGGACCGGTTGCTGGAGCACGTCTTCGTCGCGCCGGAGCGACGGGTGCAGGGCGGGGCGGACGTGGCCGTCGTCGGCACCGGCCCCAATGGCCTGGCCACCGACGTGACGCTCGCCCACGCGGGCCTGCGCGCCGAGCCGTACGAGGCCGCCGACACCGTCGGCGACGGGCGGCCCTCGCGGGAAGGCGCTGTTCGACTCCGAGGTCGTGCACGACATCTGTGCGGCCGTGCACCGTATGGCCACCGCCTCCCGGTCTCCCTACGCCCACCCGCTCGACGGCGGCACGTCCGGGCCCGCAGGTCTCAGGGGGCTGCTTGTCGGAGGGCGCGGTGGGGGTGGTGGATGTTGAAGTGCGCCTCGTATGTGGCCAGGACGCTTCGCAGGTGCCGTTCGTTACCTGGATGGCCTCGGCTGCGAAGACGGCGGCGAAGGCGTCAGTGAACTTCGCATCTCGGTCCCGGATCAGGAACCCAAATCGGTCAACGCGGTCGTCCAGTGCCATGAGGAGGTTGCGGGCTTGCTGGACTGACCAGTTGCCGGTCGGGTGGGCGGTGACGCCCATGAGGTGCACCCGACGGGTAGAGATTTCCATGACCACCATGCAGTACAGGCGCCGTAGCAGCATGGTGTCGACGTGGAAGAGATCCACGGCGAGGATCCCGTAGGCCTGGGTGCGCAGAAACTGGGCCCAGGTTGGGCCCGAGCGTCGTGGCGCCGACTGGGCGGCCCAGGCCGGCGAGTTCACCGGCGATCCTGCGGGTACCCCCAATGCGGGCTCGCCGCGGCCATCCGCAGCACCAGCTCCCGCACGGTGGCGAGACCGCCGTGACCGTGCCGAGCCCTCGGTTGCTCGCGGGCGCACTCCCCACCGGCCGATCTGCGCTGTGTGTGCGTGTACAGGCGGGAGCTGTGATGATCCTCCGCTGACAACTAC
Organism: Streptomyces sp. NPDC086554; assembly: GCF_040686095.1. Classification (NCBI taxonomy): domain Bacteria; kingdom Bacillati; phylum Actinomycetota; class Actinomycetes; order Kitasatosporales; family Streptomycetaceae; genus Streptomyces; species Streptomyces sp. NPDC086554. The sequence continues at coordinate 322,131 of NZ_JBFBJK010000007.1, read as the reverse complement.
GGAACTTTCTGCTTCAGAGGCAGATTTTCGGGTACTGCCTGGTGCTGGTCCTGGCAGACAGCCAACGACGCGCTACGGCCTTCGAGAGCTTGAACACGGCGCGCGCACCCAACCGGGGGTCAAGGGGTCGCAGGTTCAAATCCTGTCGTCCCGACTCGAAAGAGTCGCAGGTAGGGGTCACCTTCGGGTGGCCTCTACTGTGCGGCTGTACGGGATCCGGTGTTTCCTCGGGCGTCAGGGCGGTTACCCGGCTTCCGAAGCGACGGCCGTGAAGGAGACAGCCATGCACCGGGCACTGCGCCCCGCACCCGCACGCCCACGCGGCGGCCGCCGTGCCCGTCATCCGCCACCTGGACTGGTTCCGCGACCGCGCACGCATCAAGCGGCTGCTGTTCGACGGTGTGCTCGATCCGGGAGGCGGATCGAGCCGGCCCGGCGCCGTCGGCAAACCGGTCTCGGCCTGACGTTCCGACAGGCAGCGGCAACCCAGCCCTACCGAATCTCCTGACCGCCCCTCAACTCCCGCCCCCTGACTTCGACGGAGAGGACTCCCACGTCATGCCGACGCCGGACACGATCGACACGGGGCCTGAGTTCCCTCCGCACGTGCTGAGGGAATACGCGCTGCTGGCCGACGGCGAACGGGGCGCTCTGGTCGGCCCGCACGGGGACATCGCCTGGATGTGCGCGCCGCGGTGGGACTCCGACGCCGTGTTCTCGGCGCTCGTGGGAGGCAGTGGCAGCTACGCCGTCACACCGCTCGATCCTCGGCACGTATGGGGCGGCTTCTACGAGACGGGCAGCCTGATCTGGCGCAGTCGCTTCATCACTGGCGAAGGTCCCGTCGAGTGCCGGGAAGCCCTGGCCTTTCCCGGCGAACCCGACCGCGTGGTGCTGCTGCGCCGGATCCTGGCGACGGACTGTCCGGCACGGGTACGGGTGTTGCTCGAGCCGCGCGGCGCGTTCGGTTGCGACCGCAGTGACCACGTCCGGCGGCACCATGGTGTGTGGACCGGGAAGACCGGCCCGCTGAACTGGCGCTGGGCCGGCGCGGCAGCGGCACGATCGACCCGCGCCCCGTACGGCGGGGGCGAGTTGCTCACCCTCGATCTGACCGTACCTCCGGGCGGACACCACGACCTCGTACTGGAACTGTCGCCCAACACGCTGCCCGACGAGCCGGTGCTCCCCGACACGGCATGGGCCGCCACCGAGGCATCCTGGGCACGCAGCTGCCCCACGCCCCCGGAGACCATCGCGACACACGATGCCCACCACGCACTCGCCGTCCTGCGCGGCCTGACCAGCGGCGGTGGCGGCATGGTCGCCGCCGCCACGATGTGCCTGCCCGAACGCGCGGGCGCGGGCCGCAATTACGACTACCGCTATGCGTGGATCCGCGACCAGTGCTACGCGGGCATGGCTGCGGCGAGCGTCGGCGCCACCGGCCTCCTCGATTCCGCGGTCGGCTTCGTCTCGGCCAGACTTCTGCAGGACGGGCCGGAGCTCAAGCCCGCCTACACCGCCACCGGCCGTGCGGTGCCCTCCGAGCAGACGCTTGATCTGCCCGGATACCCAGGAGGAACCGACAGAATCGGCAACCGGGTGAACCAGCAGTTCCAGCTCGACACCTACGGCGAGGCCCTGCAACTGCTGGCTGCCGCGGGCCAATCCGACCGGCTGGGCTCCGACGGCCGGTGCGCTGTGCAGACCGCCGTCGATGCGGTCGAACAGCTGTGGAACCGGCCCGATGCCGGCATCTGGGAGATCGACGACCGGCGCTGGACCCACTCCCGGCTCAGCTGCGTCGCCGGTCTGCGCGCGGTCGCCGCGCTGCCCGGCGTCGGCAGGGAACTCGCGCGCCTGACCTCACTCGCCGACACCGTCCTCGCCGAGACGTCACGTACCAGCCTGCACGCCGACGGCCACTGGCGGCGGGCACCGGACGCACCGGGGGTCGACGCGGCGCTCCTGCTGCCACCCGTCCGTGGCGCGCTGCCGGGGTCCGATCCCCGAACACTCGCCACCCTGCGCGCCGTACGGGAGGAACTGGCCCGCGACGAGTACGTCTACCGCTTCCGCCATGACTCGCGACCGCTGGCCGAGACCGAGGGCGCGTTCCTGCTGTGCGGCTTCATGATGGCGCTGGCCGAGTACCAGCAGGGACACACGGCGCGTGCCCTGCGCTTCTTCGAACGGAACCGGGCCGCCTGCGGACCTCCCGGGCTGTTCTCCGAGGAGTACGACATCATCCAGCGGCAACTGCGCGGCAACCTCCCGCAGGCCTTCGTCCACGCCCTGCTCCTGGAGTGCGCCGCACGCCTCAGCGACGATCCCCCGCCACCGGCATAGCGCGGCCGTCGCTCGCCCAGGATCGGTCGGCTTGCTCAGGGGGTGAACACGTGAGCGCCACCCTTGAACTACGGGTCGGACGACGCAAGGTGGAAGTAGATCGGCCCGAGAAGGAGCTGTTCCCGCAGGATGGCATCACCAAGGCCGATCTCACCGAGTACTACCGGCGCGTGGCGTCGCGCATGCTGCCTGAGCTGCGCGGCAGGCCCTTGATGCTGGAGCGGATGCCGGACGGGATCGACGCGGACCGCTTCTATCAGAAGGAGGTCTCCGACTACTTCCCCGACTGGATCAACCGCGCCACCGTGGCCAAGGAGGGAGGTGAAGTAACGCATGTGGTCTGCGACGACACAGCGACCCTGGTCTACCTCGCGGGCCAGGCGTGTATCACTCCGCACCGCTGGCTGAGCCGCGCCGACAAGCCGCGCAACCCCGACCGCCTGGTCTTCGACCTGGACCCGCCCGCTGACGACTTCGAGCCCGTACGCCATGCGGCTCATCGCCTGCATGAGCTGCTTGACGACCTGGACCTTCCCTCGGGCCTGATGACCACGGGCTCACGCGGTCTGCACGTCGTCGTACCACTCAACCGGCGCGATGAGGACGCCCGTAAGCCAGGCCGAGTGCCCCCGTCGCGGTTCCGTTGGCCTGAGATGAACTGGATGCACCGGGGCTCACTGCCCGCAGTTGGACGGTGACCGACCTTGGAGACCGCCTCGAGAAGAACCCTTGGTCCGGACTCTCACGGCGCGGCCCGGGCGACGTCCGCGAGGGCAACCATGCGCACGAGGCCGGTGCCGTCGATCACCGGAACACGTCGGGCTTCAGACGAGTCGGTTGTTCTCATCGCCGACGCCCGGCACGGCTTCGCGGATCATGATGAGCTGAGAGGTGCGGGCCGGTGACGATCACGGGCTCCCGGTGTTCGAACGCACCAGCGAGCTGACAGGGGTGAGCCGACAGAAGGAGGGCCGCCGTGAGTGAGAAGGATGGGCTGCGGACCTACCGCAGGAAGCGGAACTTCGACAGGACGAGCGAGCCCAGCGGCGAGCGGACGGCGCAGGGCGAAGCCGCGCCGGAGGCTGAAGGTGGGCCGACGTTCGTGGTGCAGATCCACGACGCGAGCACGATGCATTTCGACTTCCGTCTCGAGGTCGACGGTGTGCTCAAGTCCTGGTCGGTCCCCAAGGGTCCTTCCACGGATCCGCACGACAAGCGGCTCGCCATCCCCACTGAGGACCATCCCCTGGAGTACAGGGACTTCGAAGGCGTGATTCCCGAGGGCGAGTACGGTGGCGGGACCGTCATCGTCTGGGACCGCGGCACCTACCGTCCGACCAGTCACGACAAGCGCGACCGGCCGGTGTCCTTCGGCGAGGCCCTGGAAAAGGGCCATGCCACATTCGATCTGCATGGCAGGAAGCTGCACGGGCAGTTCGCCCTCACCCGGTTCCACGGCCGCGAGGAGAAGAGCGGTGGGTCCGCGGGGAAGCCGACGTGGCTGCTCGTGCGGACCGGCTCCGGGCGCGGCACGGGCGGTGGAACGCCGGACCCGCGGCGAGCCCGCTCGGCGCGCAGTGGGCGTACGCTGCGCCAGGTCGCCGAGGATCCGAACGCGCCGAGATGGGACCCGAACGGCGGTGAGTAGGGGTGACCGGCCTGCCGGACACGCTGCGGCCCGACCTGGACAGCCACACCCGCGATGCAGCGCCGGGGGCGAACTGGCGGCCTCGCCGATGCCGGCGACGCTCAGTGACGGGTGCTCGCGGTCCGCGAGAACGGCGAGGTGACGCTCCGGTCCCGTTCCGGTCGGCCGGACGGACTTCGCGCGACTCCAGAAGCGTATGGGGCTCACCCGGCCCGCCGACGTCGCGAAGAGCAAGGTCGCCGTGACGTACTACGTCTTCGAGGCGGCTTCACCGAGCCCGAAGGCACCCGCGTCGGCACCGGATTCGACGGGCGCACTCTGCTCGCTCTGCGGAAGGAACTCGACGAACTCCGGGTGACCCGGAGCGGACACGCGACGGCATGCTGCGCCAGGCGTTCGGAACCGGGAAGGTGCCCTACTGGGCGACTACGTCGCCGTCGCATGGCTTCTCGCGGGTACAGCTCTCCTCGGTGCCCTGGCCCTTCCGGAATTCTTACGGGCTGACCGCAGGCCCAGGAGGAGGCGGCCGACGCGGCCCGCCGGGCGAAGCGGGGCGGCCGGTAGGAGAGGCCGCCGGGCTGCGCGGGATGGTTGTGCCGGCTGCTCTTCCGGTCGCGTTAGCGCGGGGCTCACGTCCCCGAATTCGATGCCCCCGCATAAAGGCGGACAAAAGAAATCCGAACCCTTTACCGTGCTGAAATTCTCTGGCTGGCTGCCGGAGGGAGGGACGACTCTCGCATCAGCTCTGCACGACGCGCGGAACGAAGTCGGGGAGGATGATGGAAGGAGATCGCGGTCCTCTGGTGGTATAGGCCTGCACAAGTCCAGGCGAGACCGCAAAGGGCTCGCGGGTGACCATCGACCTGAGAACGGGTACGCAGATGAACAGCGATAGGGCAGCCGGAAGCGAGGTCGTGGACAGTCGTTCTGTGTTCGGTGCGCCCTGCTGGGTCAGTTTGACCACGCGTGATCTGTCGGCTGCGGAGAAGTTCTACACCGCCGTCATGGGGTGGGACTGGCGCAGCGGCAAGCTTGGGGAGCAGTACAGGTTCGCGAGTGTGGGGGGCGTGCCGGTGGCAGGCGTGTCCGCCGTGGAGGCCACGGCGCAGCAGGCCTTCGCGTGGACTCCGTTCTTCGCCGTGGCCAACGCGGACCAGACCGTGGCCCGCAGCCAGGAGCGCGGCGGGACGACCGCCGTGGGGCCCATCTCGTTCCCGCCGGGCCGGGCAGCTCTGCTGGCGGATCGTGACGGAGCGGTCTTCGGCGTCTGGGAGGGTGAACTGGTCGCCGACTGGGAGGAATGGCGCCGGGCGGCTCCGGTCTTCGTGGAGCTCCACACGCGGGATGCCTTCGACGCGGCCATCTTCTACGCGGAGGTCCTCGGCTGGGCGTCCCAGGCGGAAGGATGCTGCGAAGTCCGCTACGAGAACGAAAAGGTTGTGCTGCGCAGCCGGGCCGACACCGTGGTGGCCCACATTCATTCCGGTGCGGTCGAATCCGCGCGTGATCCCGCGATGCGGCCCCGCTGGCAGATCCACTTCGCGGTGGCCGACGTAGCGGCGTGCGTCGAGGCCGCGAGGGGCCACGGCGGCAGCCTCGTGCAGCAGGCACCTGACGGGGGAGAGGCTGTGCTGAGCGATCCGGACGGGGCACGGTTCGTGGTGAATTCAACAAGCTGCTGAGTGAGTGTTCGGCGAGAGGCTGTGGCCAGCGGCAAAAGGCGACGATCCATCGCCGCACGCATATTCCTGGCGGTACGGCGGTGGCGCCGTCCGGTCCGCGGCGACGGGCAGCATGCCCTGCAGGTCGGCCGTCGATGGCTTCTGCACCGGTTCGGCGATTGGGCTCAGGGATCGCCACTTCGCCCGTACCGCGGGCGCGGGCCCCGGCTTGCTCCGGGCAGGCCGCAGGCCGGGTCAGCCATCATGAGGTGGCTTTGTGCTGCCGAGCGCCGCGGAGGGCGTCCAGGAGCTCTTCCCGATTCATGGAGGAGCGGCCTTGGACAGCGGCGTCGGTGGCTCGTTGGTAGAGCTCGGCCTTGGTGAGGGAGTCGAGGGAGGGACCTCTCGTCTTCCCTTTGCGTTTCCCGGTGCCGCCGGAGCGGCGCCTTGGAGCGGCGTCGAAGCCTCTCGATCGTTCTTGGGGGCCCGTTCCGTGGAGCCGCAATAGACTCAGAGAACCGGTTCGGGAACGCGGGAGCCGGGAGCTTCCTCAGGGGCCATCCGTCGACGACTACGTATTCGTCGAGGGCCCCGCCGACCTCGACGCCGGAGACTCACCGGTCCGTGAGGTCGCCTTGAGTGAGCTGTTCACCGCCGCGGACCGCCCGCTGATCGTCTACCACTTCATGTACGGCAAGCTGCAGACCGACCCCTGCCCGATGTGCACCCTGTGGATCGACGGCTTCAGCACGCCCGCAACCGCGGCTGGCACCGGCTGCGGCTCTTGAGCTGCGGCGGCAGCACGTTCAAGTACGACCTGGGCAGCGAGGACAAGGACGGGGAGCAGGACTCCACCGTCTCCGTGTTCACCCGCGACGGCGACGGCACGGTACGCCATTTCCACTCCGCCCACCCACGCATGGCCGACGACATCGATGAGCGCGGCATCGACCTCCTGGCCCCCGTCTGGCACCTCCTCGACCTGACCACGCAGGGCCGCGACGACTGGTATCCGAGCCTCGACTATTGACGCTCGTGTTCACACCGAAGCCCGGCCACGACAGGTCACGCCCCCTTGCGTACCGTGCGATTGATCTCGCGGCCGATCTCCGGTGTGACGCGGCTGTCCGGAACGGGGATGCCGAGCGAGGCGGCGAGGCTCGCTCCATGGAGGTCGACCGCCGATTCCATCAGTTGGGCCAGGTTCGTGATGGCGGACCGGCCACGGACAATGGCCGTGAGGAGCGTTCCGAGACCAGCAAGACCCAGTGGCCACCAGACGGTTCCCGCGCACGTGTAGAGCGCGCCCCAACCGGCCAGCGCGGCGGATCTGTCGAACGCGTCCCTGCTCTCGTCCAGTACCGCTCGGGTTTCCTCGGGCAACACCAACCACAGCCGAGGCCAGCCGTACTCGAGGTCGAGGCCGTATTCGATCCTGACGCGGGTGCTCAGCGCCGCGATGTTGTCACCCATATGGGTCGGCCTTGCCGGAGGTGCCAGCGCGATGCGATTGCGCCGGTACGCCAGCTGGGCCAGGGCCTCGTCCGACTGCCCCTGGCGGTAAGCCTGTTCATAGCGCTCCTGGGCGCGATCCCAGCGGCGACGACGGCGACCGGCCAGTGCCTCGCCGGTACGTCCGGGCCACTGTCCGAGCCACAGCCGATGGAGGGCTCTCCCCGAACCCTGCGCAAGGAGCCCCGCCCAGGCCGACAACAGCAGGGCGCCCAGCACGGCGGCGGCCATTTCACCACCCGAGGCCGTGCCCTGCTGGAGCTCGGTCACCAACCGTTCGTCGCCGGGCCACCCTCCGAAGCGCAGCCGCCAGCCCACGGCAACGGAGGCGACGAAGAGGGCCCCGGGTATGACGAGGAGGGAAACCCACTTGCCGGCCAGCTGCTTGGCGAGCTCGTTGAGGAAGGGGTTCACCGGGGGCGCCTGTCCGGCGTCGCCCGTGCCAACGGCTCCTCGAACAGGTGACATTCGGGCGTCGCCACACCCGGCGCCCGTACCCAGTCCCGGTCGCACCGGCCCGAGGGGCAGACGAACAGTCCGTCGTCCGGAACCCCCGGAGTGACACCGGGCACCCCGATCACCGACCTGGGTCCGACGCCCGGGATGCCGAACTGCCGTCCCAGTTCGTCGAGTTGAGTTACCGCGCTGCTGTCGGTCCGCATCCGGCGCGTCAGCTCCGCGACCTCGTCCGCGCGGCCCTGCGCCGCGGCGAGACGGCGTAGAAGAGGGAGTGCCTCACACCAGGCCGCGACCCCTCCCCGACGTTCCATGCTGCTCCTTGTCGCTCCTGGAGAAAACGGGTCAGCGTCGCCGCATGATGTTACGGGCACCACGCGCCGAGCAGCCACCACGGTGGAACGATGGAGAACATGAGGAACTCGTCACTCACCGCTGTGCAGGCCCGGCTCGAACGTTTCGCGTCCACCACCGATCCGCAGACGGTGCTCGGGCCGGAGGCCGACGCGGCGGCCCGGCTCCTCGCCGAGTCCCTGCGCACGTCCTGGAGCGCCGAGGCGGCCCACGCCCTGGGCTGGTTCCACTGGTTCCGCTGCATGGCCCAACAGACGTACGAAGGCCCGGACTTCCACCACGCTCTGGAACTGTTCCGCCCCCTGTGGGCGCGAAGGCCGGATGCGGTTCCGCCCGCGATCGACGCCGTACTCGAGCGAGAGTCCGCCACACCTCGACTGCTCGACGAAGCCCTGCGGCTCGGCAACGAGGCGAGCGACCGTGCCACGGCCTATCGGAGCACGGGCGACCCGGAGCAGTTGACCGAGGCGATCGCTCTGCTCCGGCGCGGCATCGGCATGTTGCGGGAGATCGGCGCCCTCCCGGAGATGCTGCAGATCAACCTGGTGGAAGCCCTCCTGCAGCAGCAGGCGAGAGACGGGGATCCCGACTCGCTGGAGGAGGCGCTCAGTTGGGCTTCGCGCACGATCGACTCCCTCGCGTCGGTCGCCGACGAACAGGCCGTACCGCTGCTCGGCCCGTTGGGGGGAAACCTGCTGGACGGATACCGCGACCGTGCGGGCAGCCGTACGGGATGCGATCCGCGGCTGCTCTCCCTTGCCGCGGCGGCATGGGACCGTGTCCAGGAGAAGGCGACGGACCCGGAGACACGGGTACAGGTCGGGCTGCGACTGGCGGCCGCTCTCATCGAGGGCCACCTGCGCACCCCGTCCGTCGAGTGGGCCCAACAGGCCGGCGCGTACATCGAGCGCGTGACCGAGGCCTGTGATCCGGCCGACGTCCGCGCGCGTGACATCCTCGACGCGCTGATCGTCGTCGTACCGCAGCACATCGCCCAGGGTCAGCCCGACCTGCTCCGCGCACGGGCCTCCGTGCTGCGCGCGCTCGTCGCGCACTCCGGGTCGAACGACGACCAACGGCGCGCGCATCAGGCGGACCTCGGTATGTGTCTGCGGGTGACGCACGCCGCCACGGACGACGTTGCCGCACTGGACGAGGCGGTCGCGGTCCTGCGGTCCGCGCTCCATGGCGCGAACGGGATGGGGCCGGATGACGTGAGCCGGATGGTCGGTCTCGCCAATGCCCTCAAGTCTCGTGCACACGGCGGCCGGAGAGACGATGACGTCGGCACTGCGGCCGGTGAAGGCGCCCGGGACGACATCGAAGCGGCCGAACAGTGGGCGCGCCGTGCGCATCAGCTGGCCCCGGAGGAGGTCGGCGCCCTGTCCTGCCTCGGCAATGTGCTGCGCGTGAAGGCGCTGATGCTGCACGACGTGGAGGCCATGCGGGAATCGGCAGGCCTGAACCACGCGGCCGCACGGGCGTTGGATCCGACCGCCCCGGCTTACGTGACGCTGTTGATGAACGCAGGTCTTGCCCATAAGGAGTTGGCCTCGGTCACCGGTGACCTCTCCGAGGCCCGGAACGCGGTGGCCGTGCTGCGGACGGCGGCCGAGCAGCTGGATGCCCGCCACCCCGATCACGCCCCTGTGCGCGTCGAGCTGGGTCACTCGCTGACGCTGCAGGGAAAACTGGGCCACGACAGTGAGGCTGTCGCGGCGGGCAGACAGCTCCTCGAATCGGTGGCCGCCGAACTTCCCCAGGACCATGTCGAGGCGCGCCGCGCGAAGATCAACCTCATCGACTCCTACCGCGTCGAGTTCCAACTCACCCAGGATGACGGGGCATTGGACGAGTCCCTCAGGCTGGCGCGGGGCTACCTGGAAGACCCCACGCTGGCCGACGACGAGCGTGGCCTGCTCCTGGGCAGATGTGTGGGCGCCCTCACCGCCGCATACGAGAGCACGCGTGACAGGCGGCTCCTCGACGAGCTCCTTCCTGTCTGCCGCTCCGCCGTGCGGTTCGCCCGGGACGACTCCTTCGACCGGTCCCAGTGTCTGCTGGAGCTTGGCGCCTGCCTGGTCTCGGTCTACGACGTCTCGCGGGACAGCTCGGCGCTGCTCGAGGCCATCGACGTACTCGAAGAAGCGGCGTCGGGCTCCGAGGACTGGCGCACGACGCCGGAGGCCATGGCGAGGCTGGCGGAAGCGAGGCTGCACCACACCCGGCAGTTCGCCCCGGTCATGGACCTGGCTCGCAGGGCACGCGAGAGCAGTCCCCGCGTCTTCACGGACCTCTTCGCCGCGTACGAACGTGAACTCGACGCGATCGTGGACCTCTGCCGGGAGTCCCTGGCGCTGCGCGCCCCCGGCAGCCAAGAGCGTCCGCTTTCGCTGTCCTACCTGGCGGTGGTGCTGCTGGGCCGCGCGCGGGACCGCACGTCCGTGGAGGACGCCAGGGAAGCCGCCGAGCTGCTGCGCGAAGCGATCCGCACAGGGAGTGCCGACCATCCGGATCGGCCGGTCTGGGGCGCGAACCTGGTCGGTGCGCTGCTGGAAATCCGTCAGTACGACGGGCACGCGTCGCTTCTGGACGAGGCCGAATCCGTTGCGCGCGAAGCCGTGGCCCTGACGAGCGCGGGTGATCTGCCGTACGTGCAGGCGCTGTTGCAGCTGTCCCATGTTCTGGCGCGACGCGACGGCGAGGGGCGGAACTCGGCCGCGGAGGCGCTCGAACTGAGGCGCCGGGTCTACGGGACTCCGCACTACCCCCTTCCGGAACGCATCAATGCAGCCAAGGCAGCGGGTGGTCTGGCCGCTTCCCTGGGTGACTGGGAAGGCGCGGCCGCAGATTATGAAGCCGCGGTTGACCTGCTGCCGCGTTTGGTCGGCCACCGGCTCGCACGGTCCGACGGCGAGCTGCTCCTCGCCGACGAGTTCCTGCTGGCCTCGCAGGCCGCCGCCTCCGCTCTCCAACTGGGCGATCCCCACAGGGCGTTGGACCTTCTCGAACGCGGGCGGGGCATCCTGCTCGGACAGCTCACCGAGACGCGTCGCGACCTCTCGGACCTGCGTCGGCAAGCACCGGAATTGGCAGCGGAGTTCAATCGGCTCGGCGAGGCCATGACCGCCCTCGGCGCGAACACCGACCGTACGTCGACCCAGGTCCCGGGCCCCGCGCGGGACGAGCACCGGCTGACCGTCCGCTCCTGGGAGCGCGTACGCGACGAGATCCGCGGGCTGCCCGGCTTCGAGAGCTTTCTGCGGCCGGGAGTGCCCGACCTCGGCACGCTGACCGAGGACGGGCCGGTGGTGGTCGTCAACCTCGCGACCGCACGCAGCGACGCGATCGTCCTCGTCGACGGCACGGTGACCTGTGTGTCGCTGCCCCGGGCCGACCTGAAGTCCGCGGCAGACCAGTTTCTGGCCTTCAGCTCGGCGGTCGGCGCACTGCACGACCCGATCCGGTCCGCCGAGCAGCGGTGGGAGGCGGGCACCGTCGTTCTCGACACGCTCACCTGGCTGTGGGAGGCGATCGTCGAACCCGTCGTCCGGACCCTGGGCCTCGAACCCGGCGGTGACCCGCTTCCCCGGCTCTGGTGGTGCCCCACCGGCATCCTGAGCTTCCTGCCCCTGCACGCGGCCGGTCGGTACACCGGCGGCGGCGCGCAAGGGATCGCCGACCACGTGATGTCGTCGTACACCACCACACTCAACGCACTGCGCCCCAAGGCCGCCGCGCACGACAGGGCCGGCCGCTCCCACGTCGGACGCGATCCGCGCCTTCTGGTGGTCGCCACCCCACAAGCGCCCGGGGCGGCGCCCCTGCGGCACGCGGCGGCGGACGCGCAGGCACTCGCCGAGCTGTTTCCCCGTACCACCGTTCTGACCGGTGAGGCAGCCACGAAGCAGGCCGTGCTGCGCGAACTCGCGGAACACTCCTGGGCCCACTTCGCCTGCCACACGCAGGCCGGCCTTCTCGAACGGACCGCCAACAGCCTCGTGCTGCAGGATGGTTCACTGTCGCTGCCGGACGTCACGACGCTCTCCCTCGATGCCGAGCTCGTCTTCCTCGCCTCGTGCGGATCCGCAGCCGGCCCCTACCACCTTGCCGATGAGGCCCGCCATGTCGCCTCGTCGTTCCAGCTGGCGGGCTTCACCCATGTGATCGCCACCCTGTGGGAGGTCGCCGACGGCGACGCCACCGAGTTCACCTCGACCCTCTACGGTCTCCTGGCGGAGGGCGTGCCGCCCGCCGAGGCGATGCACCGCGTGACCCGCGACCTGTGCAGGCGTTATCCGCGCAGCCCATGGCTGTGGGCCCCTTATGTGCACATGGGGTACTGACCGGGCGAGGGCCGACAGCCCCTGAGCGACGCCGGTGGGCTTTCGACGGGCGGTGGCGCCCCCCGGCGCATAGCGTGAAGTCGACAGAAATCTGCCGGAAGCCGGAGGTTCTCACGCCATGGCCGTGCAACCCGAAGGAACGCCCTGCTGGGCGGACGCGATGTTCCCGGACGTGGAAGCGGCGAAGAGCTTCTACGGCGAGCTGTTCGGCTGGACGTTCGACGTGGGGTCGGAGGAGTTCGGGGGCTATGCGCAGGCGCGCTCGGACGGGAAGGCCGTCGCAGCCGTCTCTCCGCAGATGCCGGGGGTGGACGGCCCCGCCGCCTGGAACCTCTACTTCGCCGCGCCCGATGCCGCCGCGACGGCCGCGAAGATCCGTGACAACGGCGGAACGCTGGCCATGGAGCCGATGCAGGTCGGTGACTTCGGCACGATGGTGACGGCCCAGGAGCCGAGCGGCGCGTACTTCAGCGCCTGGCAGGCCGACACCCATGAGGGGTTCGAGAAGACCGGCGAGCCGGGTGCCTACTGCTGGGCGGAAGTCAACACGCGCGATCCCGAGAAGACGGACGCGTTCTTCCCCGCAGTCTTCCCCTTCGAGGCGAAGACGATGGACGTCGACGATGTCGACTTCCGGGTCTTCGAGCTGTCCGGCGAGCCGGTGCTTGGCCGTCTCAAGATGAACGGGGACTTCCCGCCCGACGTGCCGCCGCACATCAATGTGCACTTCGGCGTGGACAACTGCGACGCCGCGATCGCCACCGTCACCAAGCTCGGCGGCCAGCTGTTGTTCGGGCCGATGGACAGCCCCTTCGGCCGGTTCGCGACGGTTGCCGACCAGCAGGGCGCCGTCTTCACCGTCATCGACCTGGCGACCACCGAGGGCGAGATGCCCACGTTCCACTAGGAGGGCGTTGCCCGGGTGTCGGACCACGCGGCCCACAGGGCGGCATACGTTCCGGCCGCTCGGCTCAGCTCGTCGTGGGTGCCGCTCTCGACGATCCGGCCGTCCTCCATGACGACGATCCGGTCCGCGGCGGCGGCCTGGGTGAGGCGGTGCGCGACGACGAGCGCGGTCCGCCCGTCGACCGCGCGGTCGGCCGCCTGTTCCAGGAGCTGGGCGCCGGTGCTCCCCGCCTCGGCCGTGGCCTCGTCGAGCACGGCCACCGGCGGATCGGCCAGGACCAGGCGGGCAAGCGCCAGTTGCTGGACCTGTGCCGGGGTGAGGCGGTGGCCGCCTTCGCCGACGACCGTGGCCAGGCCGTCGGGCAGCGCATCGACCCAGTCCGCCGCGTCCACCACCGCGAGGGCCGCGCGCAGGTGAGTGTCGGTGGCGTCCGCCCGTGCCAGGCGCAGATCGTCCGCGAGCGGGCCGGCGAAGACATGGGTCTCCTGCGTGACCAGGGCCACCGGCGGACCGTTGCCCGGCACTTCGGTGCCGGTCGTCACGCGCACCGAACCGGAGGTCGGACGGTGTACGCCCGCGATGAGCCTGGCCAGGGTGGTCTTGCCCGCACCGCTCGGGCCGACCAGGGCCACCCGTTCCCCGGTCCGCAGCGTGAGGGCCACATCCTTCAGGACGGGGCGCCCGGTCTCGTACGTGTGGTGGACGCCGGTCACGGCGACGGCTCCGTCCGGTGCCGCGCCGGGCTTCTCGGTACGGGCCCCCGGATGTCCGGGTTCGGGGTCCGGCTGGTCGGTCACCCCCACAAGACGGGCGAGCGCGGCGGTCGCCGACTGCGCGTCGTCGAGCAGCACAAGCGCGGAGTTGACCGGGGCGAACAGACTGTGGAAGTACAGGGCCGCGGCCGTCGCCGTGCCGATGGACACGGACCCGGACCGCACCAGGAAGAACCCGGTGACCAGGACCGCCGTGAGGCCGGTGTACTCCGCGATGTGGAGGCGGTTGTAGAAGTCGAGGACGAGCCGCACGCCGCGCAGCGTCAGATCGACCGCCGTCCGCGACCGCTGGTCCACCCGCGTCGTGTGCTGCTCCGCCAGTTGGAAGGCCCGCACCGTCGAAGCGCCGGCGATGGTGTCGAGCAGTTGCTGCTGCTGGGCTCCGGTGGCGATGCGCTGACGGGCGTAGAGCGGCACCGCATGACGTACGTACCAGCGCGCGGTGTGCGCCTGGACGGGCACGGCGATCAGGGCCGCGGCAAGGAACCGCCAGTCGAGGACGGCCATCGCGGCCAGCGTGAGCACGATGGCCAGCAGGGAGCGGGCCAGTTCGGGCAGGGCGCGGCGGACCGCCTCGCCCACCACCGACACGTCACGGGTCACCCGGGCGGTGAGATCTCCCGCCCCCGCCTTCTCCACCTGTTCCAGGGGCAGCCGCAAGGCCTTCTCCACGAACCGCTCGCGCAGCCGCGCCAGTACAGTCTCGCCGAGCCGGGAGACGAGTGACAGACCGAGCGCGGTGGTGGCACCCTGCGCGACGGCCACCAGGATCAGCAGGACGACCGGCCAGTTGAGGTCGGCGGGCGGCTGCCGGTCGGCCACCAGGTCGACGATGCGGCCGAGCAGCGGTTGCACGAGCAGCCCCGCGGCCGTCGCGGCGATCAGTACCGCGAAGCCGCCGATGGCCAGGGCGCGGTGCGGGCGCACCAGTTCGCGCACGGCGGAGCGGGTCCGGGCCGGGGACGCGGTGGGCAGCAGCTCACGGGTGTCCGGGGGAGTCTCTGTGGGCTCGGTCATGCGAGGACCGCCTGACGGTAGGGCTCGTGACGGTGTATCAGCTCGGCGTGCGGGGCGGTGTCCATGACCCGGCCGTCGTGTATCAGCACGACGCGGTCCGTGACGGCGAGCAGCGCGGGCCCTGTGGTGACGAGAACCGTCGTGCGGCCCTTGCGGAGTTCACGGATGCCGGCCGCGATACCGGCCTCGGTCACCGTGTCGACCGCGGTGGTCGGATCGTGGACCACGAGGACGGGCCGGTCGGCCGCCAACGCGCGGGCGAGGGCGACGCGTTGGCGCTGCCCGCCCGACAGTGAGCGGCCGCGCTCGCTGACCGCCGTGTCCGCGCCGTCCGGCAGTGTCTGTACGACCTGTGCCACGCCGGCCGCCGTCATCGCGGGCTCGGGATCGGCGGACTCGGGAGCCGCGGCCGTGACGTTGTCGCGGACGGTTCCCTCGAAGAGGTCCGCGTCGTGCGCGGCCACCAGCATCGCCGCGCGCAGCTCGCCGGGGTCCAGGTCCCGCAGCGGCACGCCGTCGAGATCGACCGTGCCGGTATCGGGGTCGGCCGCACGGGCCAGGCAGCGCAGCAGATCGGCGGCGTGCGCGGGGTCGGTGGCGACCACGCCGAGCAGCTCGCCGGGCGCTATGTCGAGATCGATCTCCCGCAGCCCGCCGTGGCTGACGCCGTTCAGCCGTACCGCGCCGCGCACCGGCCGCGGCAGACTCCCCGTCCCGGCGGTGACGGTGTTCGGCGCGGCGAGCACTTCCGCGATCCGCCCTGCCGACGCCCGGGCCTGGGCGAGTTCGGCGTTGGCCCAGGCGAGCGACTGGAGGGGCCCGATCAGGAACAGCGAGAGCCCGACCGCCGACACCAGCTCGCCCAGGCTGATGCTCTCCTGGGCGGCCAGCCTGCCGCCGACCAGCGCGACCGCGGCGATCAGGCAGCCCGTGAGCGCGAGCACCATGCCGTTCTGGAAGGCCTGTGCGTGGGCCGCCCGCAGCGTGGCCCGCAGGGAGTCGCGGCTGGTGGTGCGGTAGCGGTCGATGGCCGCCGACTCACCGCCGATGCCCTTGAGGACGCGCAGCCCGGACACCAGGTCGGCGGCGACGGCCGAGGCGTGCGCCGCGCGCTCCTGCTCGGACGCGCTGCGGGTCTCGAGGGGCTTGCTCAGGAGATGGCCGAGCCAGAGCAGCACCGGTGTGCCGAGCAGCACCACAAGACCCAGCGTCACCGACGTACGCAGCAGGACGACGGCGCAGGTGATGAGGCCGACGAGTGCCGAAGTCCCCACCATCAGCGCCATGTTGACGGCGCCGACGCGTTTGGCGTCCTCCGTCGCGACGTTGGCGAGGGCTCCGGGCAGCCTGCCGTGCTCGGCTCCGCCGCCGGGGTGCAGGACGCGGCGTACGAGCGTGCCGCGCAGGGTGTGTTCGGCCTGCGTGGCGGCGCGTTCGCCGGACCAGGCGCCGAAGCGGAAGCTCAGCGCGAGGCCGACGTAGACCACGGCGAGGACGGCGAGCCACAGGAGCAGGGCGCCCGTGTCGGATCCGGTCACTGCCCGGTCGATCACGATGCCGATCAGGACCGGTACCAGGGCCTCTCCGACCTGGTGCCCGGAGCCGAGGAGCGCGCCGAGCGCGACGTCCCTGCGCTGCCGCCCGACCGTGTCCCACAGGACGTCCCGCCCGGACACATGTGAAGGACTCACCCACGCCCCTCCGGGTCGCCGATCGACATAAACTTAGGTGAGGCTACCCTAAGGTGACTGGAGTGCCCAGGTGGCCGACGCCCGCCCGCCGGGACGGCTGAGGCGCGCGAAAGCGTCGCAGTCGTGACGACGGCACGCCTCCGCGGGGGCCTCATCGGATTCCTGCCGCTGCTGTCCGTCTTCGTCCTCGCGAAAGCGTTCATCTGCCGCTTTGGTTCACTTGAACACCGAAAGTCCTCCCGACCCACTGTTTAGCGGTTATACGGGCGTTTCAGGTCCCTTTTCCCGCTGGATGGGCTGACGCGCGTAGACGGCGGTTGTTGTCGGACATACGGTCGTTACCCGTCATACGGCGAAGGAAAGGTGACAGACCGTGCGGGAGTATTACGACGTCGTCATCATGGGAGGGGGACCTGCCGGTTCCACTCTCGGTGCCCTGCTGGCCCAGCGCACCGAATTGCGCGTCGCCATTTTCGACAAGGAGGTATTCCCTCGCGAACACATAGGTGAGTCTTTCGCTCATCCCGTGGTACCCGCCCTGCAGGAAAGCGGGGCATTACCCAAAGTCCTCGCGAGCGCCTGCTGGGTGAAGAAATTCGGCGGCATTTATGCCTGGGACCCGGAGCGGCCCAGCGTCGCCCTTTTCGACAAGAGGCCGTACGACAGCGACGGCGTGCTGCGCTGGACCATGCACGTCGACCGGGCCGAGTTCGACCACATCCTCCTCGACCACGCGGCCGACGTGGGTGTGGACGTCTTCCAGGGCCTCGCCGTCGACGCCTACGAGCCCGACTCGCGGGGTGGAGTCGTCCGCCTCGCCGACGGGTCCGAGGTGCGGGCGGGATACTTCGTGGACGCCTCCGGACGACAGAGCAGTGTCTCCGCGGCCCGCAACAAACGCGGTTGGCTCTCCCAGTTCAAGAACGTCGCCATCTGGCAGCACTTCACCAACGCCGGCCAGACGCAGAACATCGAAGCGGACTGGAACGTCTTCACCGCGGACAACCTCTCGCCCATCGGCTGTTTCGCCTTCCGCGACGGCTGGTGCTGGTACATCCCCGTGCCGAAGGTCATCGACGGCAAGCGGGTCCTGACCCACTCCATCGGGATCGTCACCAACCCGGCCGTGCTCAAGGAGCCGGGCAGCGACTTCACCGACCAGGAGACGTTCCTCGCCGCCGTGCGCCAGGTCCCGTATCTGAAGGACCTGATCGGCGACGCCGTGCCGGTGGCCGACGGCATGCTCACCGCCACCAACTACTCGCGTGTCAGTGAGGAGTTCGCGCACTACGACGAGCGGCACCTGCTCGTGGGTGACGCCGCCTTCTTCGTCGACCCCCTCTTCTCCTCCGGGGTCGCCGTCGCGCTGACCCAGGCCGCGGCCGCCGCCCTGCTCATCCAGAAGACCACCGACGGCAGCCTCGGCGAGACCGACCGGCGCCACCTGTGGCAGGACTACAACGCCAAGTGGCACGGCACGGCCGAGACCTTCGCCCTGATGATCGACCAGTGGTACCACGCCATCGCGAAGAACAACCCCGACAGCGCCTACTGGAGCACCCGCGGCACCGGAGCCGATCTCGGCATACGGGAGCAGACCTTCGACGCCCTGCTCAACACCGCTTTCCAGGACGGCCTGTTGGAGGTCATGACGCACGGCAGCCGCAAGGTGGAGGACCTGGACGCGGCAGGCCCCTATCTGGCCGCTTCGGCACTGGCGGAACCGGCCGACCTGACGGAGGACGCCGTCATCTCGCTGGCCGGCACGACGGCCATCCGGGACAGCGTCACCCTGCTCGTGCCGGGGTTCAAGGCGACCAACCCGCCCATCAATGTGCAGCTGCCGCCCGCCGTCCTCGCGGGCATGACCGACTACTGGCGCAACCCCGTCACCAACCACGCCTCCGTGCCGTCCCCGCTGCGCGACACGGTGCCGTGCCGGCGCATCTACTCCACCGACGACCCGCACGGCGTCACCATCGACGCCGATGTCCGCAGGGACGGCGTGGACGAGCTGTGGGAACTGCTCGGCGGCGGCCCTCTCAAGTACGGCGAGATCGCGGGACGTCTGACCCCCGCACAGACTCGGCTCCTCAAGCGGATGTGTGTGAGCGGCTTCCTGCAGGTGGTGCCCCCGGCTGCCTGAGCGGAGCGTCAAGTCCGGCTCCCGCAAGTGAAGTTGGGGCACGATGGTGCTGTGTCGGGCAGGGGGCCCGGGGCGGCGGCGGCCCGACCGTGTCGCCGCCCCCTGGCGGGAGGGCTGTGCGATGAAGCGGGACGTCCTTGTTGTGCTCTACGACGGGGTCCAGGGGGTGAGCTTCTCCGGCCCGATGGACGCGTTCTCCGCCGGGTCCGCCGCGGCCGGGGACGCCCCGGGCCCGGTCTACGAGATACGCACCGCGTCGTCCGGCGGCGCTCCCGTGCGTACGTCGGGCGGCCTGACCGTGCTGCCCGACGGCTCGCTCGAAGACGCCTCGCCCGCGCACACACTGGTGATACCAGGAGACGGTCAATTCCCCGACCACGGCGGCCAACTGGCCGATGTGGTCGGGGAATTGGCTATGGCGGCCGGACGTGTGGCCGCCATTTCCACGGGGGTGTTCCTGCTCGCCGAGACGGGCGCCCTGCGCGGCCGCAGGGTCACGACCCACTGGAAGTGGTGCGACCTGCTGTCCGAGCGGTACCCGGACGTTCAGGTCGACAGGGCGGCGACGGTCGTCAGGGACGGGCGGGTGACCACCGCCGGCGGCGGCACATCGGGCATCGACCTCGCCATGTCCCTGATGGCCGAGGACGTCGACCAGGAGCGGGCGGTCCGGGTGTCCCGGGAGCTCGTCTCCTATCCCCGACGCCCGGGCGGCCAGCTGCAGTTCATCCCCTGGAAGCCGCCCACGGTCGAACACGCTGTCCTTCGCGGCACCTTGCAGTGGATCTCGGACAACCTCCGTGCGGACCTCTCGGGGCGGAGCCTTGCGGAGCGTGCGGGTGTCTCCCCCCGCCACATCAACCGGCTCTTCGCGTCCCATACGGGAATGTCGCCCCGCCGCTACGTCGAGTCGGCGCGGGTGGGCGCCGCGCGCCGGATGATGGAGCGGCCCGGAAGGCCGGGCGGACTCGAGGAGATAGCGAAGGAAGCGGGGTTCAGCACCCTGGAGTCCATGCGCGTCTCGTTCCGCCGAGTGCTCCAAGTCGCCCCGGGGGAGTACCAGGAGAGGTTCGGCGTCTCTCCTGTTACTCCCCCGCCCGGGTGACAACGCGACAGTCGCGCACTTCGCGGGAACTCGGAGGCCGACTCTTCCGACTACCTCTCCGGGGCCGTGTTTGAGCCCAGAGGCAAGAGGCTCGGGAGTGTTTGATGCGTATTCGTGTGTGGTGTGGAGCGATGGCCGCCCTGGCCCTGCTCGCAACCGGCTGTGGCGGCGGTGGTTCGGAGGACCCCGGCAAGTCCGGAGGCAGCGCGGGGGATGCGGTGCGGGCGACCGACTGCAAGGGCCGGGTGACGACGTTCGACTCCACCCCGACGAAGATTGTGACCAGCAACGCGGCCGCTCTGGAGCTGCTGTTGCGGCTCGGCGTGGGTGACAAGGTGATCGGCACCGGATTCCCGCCCGGCAAGGGCGCGTTCAAGGGCGACCTTGACGCGCAGGCACGTGAGGTACCCGTGCTCAGCAAGGCCGTCATTCCCAAGGAGAAGCTGCTCGGCTCCGGCGCCGATCTGTTCATCGACGCGTTCGGGCCGATGAACATGGGCGGCGCGGGCGGCCTGCCCACCGACGAGGAGTTCAAGGCCGCCGGGATCAAGCACATCTCCCTGAAGTCCACGGCCTGTGCGTCGACGCGCAAGAAGCCCGCGACGGATCTCGACACGGTCAAGGCCGACATCACCACGTTCGGGGCGGTCACCGGCAAGAGCGACCGGGCCGCCGAGCTGGTCGTGTCCATGGACCGCAAGGTCGCATCGGTGCAGAAGGCCGTCGGAAAGGTCCCCGCGAAGGACAGGCCGAGCTACTTCTTCTTCGACTACGACGCCGGCACCAAGCAGCCCATGGCGATCTGCAACAAGCAGATCGGCAACGCCGTGATCACCCTCGCCGGTGCCCGCAACATCTTCGCGGACTGCGCGGGCACGTTCCGGCCCGTCGGCTGGGAAGACGTGGTCGCGAAGAACCCCGACTGGATCCAGCTCGCCGTACGCAACCGGGGCAGCGAGGCCGAGACGCGCAAGGCCTTCGACGACGCGCGGAAGTGGCTGGAGAACAACCCGGCGACGAAGGACCTCAAGGCCGTGAAGAACGGGAAGTTCCTGCGGATCGGCTCCGAGGAGACCACCATCGCGGGGGTCCGCAACGCCGACACCGTCGAGAAGATCGCCAACGCCCTGTACCCCGGCAAGGTGCGGGCGGCGGAGCAGTAGATGCCCCTCCTCACCCTCAACCGCAAGGCGTCCCTCAACCGCGAGGCGGACAAGACCCCGGCGGCGGATCCCGTCGCGCGCACCTTGCGTCCCGGGGTGCTCGCCGCCCTGCTCGGCGCGGCGCTGCTGCTCGCGCTCACCGGCGCCGTGTCCTGGGGATCCACGGACATCCCCCCGGACCAGGTGTTGTCCGCGGTGCTGCGCCGGCTGACCGGGCAGCCGGCGCGGCCGGGCACATCGGACCTCATCGTGTGGCAGCTGCGGCTGCCGCGCGCCCTGCTCGCCGCCGCGGTGGGCGCGGGACTCGGCCTGGTGGGCACGGCCGTTCAGGCACTGGTGCGCAACCCGCTTGCCGACCCTCATCTGCTCGGCATCTCCAACGGGGCCTCGCTCGGTGCCGTCGCCGCCATCGTGCTCGGCGCGGGCGCGGGCGGCACGCTGGGGCTCGGCCTCTCCGGGGCGGCGTTCACCGGGGCCCTTGCGACTTTCGCCCTGGTGTGGTTGATCGCTCGGCGGGGCGGCAATTTCTCGCCCCTGCGGCTCGTGCTCGCCGGTGTCGGCATCGGTCAGTTCCTCGCCGGGTTCACCAGCTATCTCGTACTCCAGGCCGGAGACGAGCAGCAGACGCAGAGCGTGCTGTTCTGGCTCATGGGCAGTCTGAGCGGGGCGAACTGGTCGACGCTCGCGGTCCCCGCCATCGCCGTGCCGGTCGCGCTGCTGCTGCTCCAGGCGCGGGCCCGCGGTCTCAACGCCGTGATGATGGGCGACGAGACGGCGGCCGGTCTCGGGGTCGACGTCACCCGGCTTCGGCGCGAACTCTTCGTGGTGACAAGCGTGTTGACCGGAATCCTGGTCGCGGTCTCGGGCGCCATCGCCTTCGTCGGCCTGATGGTGCCGCACGCCTGCCGGCTGCTCGTCGGCGGCGACCACCGCCGGCTCCTGCCCGTCTCGGCGCTGTTCGGCGCGCTGCTGCTCGTCATCGTCGACACCGTGTGCCGCACCGCCCTCGACACCCAGGAACTGCCGGTCGGTGTGGTGACCTCACTGATCGGCGCCCCCGCCCTGCTGTATCTGCTCGACCGGCGCCTGGAGGCCCGTGGTGAACATCGACATTGAGGGGTTGAATGTCTCCTACGCTCGGCGCACTGTCGTCTCGGGCGTCCACCTCATCGCCGCGGAGGGCGAGGTGGCCGGCCTGGTCGGGCCGAACGGCAGCGGAAAATCGAGCGTCCTGCGCACCGTGTACCGGCATCTTCGACCGGTCGCGGGGCGGGTACGCGTCGCGGGCCGCGACATCTGGGAGCTGACGCCCGCGGAGGCCGCGCGCAAGGTGGCGGCCCTGCCCCAGGAGCGCGGCGGCGACTTCGAGTTGACGGTGCGCGAGGTCGTGGCGATGGGCCGGACCCCGTACAAACGACTCTTCGCGGGCGACGACGACAACGACCGCGCCAAAGTGGCCGCTGTACTTGAACAGGTCGGCATGGCACAGGCAGGCGGGCGTTCCTTCTCGGCACTCTCCGGTGGTGAACGGCAGCGGGTCCTGCTCGCCAGGGCGCTCGCCCAGGATCCGGAGGTGCTCGTCCTGGACGAGCCGACCAACCACCTGGACGTGCTGCACCAGGTGGAGTTGCTCGCCCTGCTGCGTGCCCAGCGCCGCACGGCCCTGGTCTCCCTGCACGATCTGAACGCCGCGGCCTCGGTGTGCGACCGGCTGCATGTCCTGCACCAGGGAAGGGTGGTGGCCTCAGGGCCGCCGCGCGAGGTGCTGACGCCGGAACTGCTCGCGGAGGTGTTCGGTGTTCGGGCCGCTGTGGTTGAACACCCGCTGACCGGCGACCCGTTGATCGCCATCGACCACCGTGCCCCGGCGGACCCCAAGGGTACCGCCGCGGTCACGGAAGCCGCGGCATCCGTCGCGCCCGCCGGGCTGACATGAGGCAGGCCGGGAGAGGTCAGCGGGAGGCGGACGGCGCAGGCGCGGCGTCGGCGCCCGGCTTCTCGTGCTCCGGTACGGGCCGCCGCAGGCTCAGCAGCAGGACCGCGACACAGGCGGCCGCGGCCGATACGACCAGGGCGGAGCGGGCGGCGCCCGCGATGCCCCAGACCGCGGTGGCCAGGGCGGGCCCCACGGCGAAGCCGAGACTGCGGGACAGCTGCACGACGGAACCCGCCGTGCCCACCGCGCCCGGCGGGGCCGAGCTCATCACCAGGGTCTGCACCGGGCCGCCGTACAGACCCATGCCCGATCCGGCGATGGCGAGGCGCCAGGCGATGTCTCCCCAGGTCAGGCTGTCGTTGCCCAGCGGCAGGAGAAGCGCGAGGCCCAGCGCGGTGATCGCGCTGCCGGCGAGCGCGCTGGCCTGCGGCCCGTACCGGTCGGCGAGCCGTCCGCCCAGCGGACCCATGAGGCCCATGGCCAGCGGAAAGGACAGCATGGTCAGTCCGGTGGCGGTGGCGGAGAGACCGCCCTCGCGCTGCAGCCGCAGGGCCATGACGAAGTGCATGGAGGCGAAGCCGGCCGCGATGGCGAACACCGCCGTGTTGATCCGGTGTGTCCCGGATGCGCGCACCACGTCGCAGACCTGCCGGCCACCGGGGCCGCGCAGCCACCACGCCAGCGGGGGCAGCGCGGCCACCCCGAGGAGCAGCCAGCCGGGGGACTCCGATGCAAGGGACAGGGAGAGGAGGAGCGCGGCCAGGCCGCTGCCGACCAGAGCGGCGTCGGCAAGGATCCGCCCGCCGGGCGCGTGCAGCTTGCCCGACCGGGGGAGCAGACGCGAGGCCACCAGCAACGCCCCGATACAGACGGGGAGTTTGACGATGAACACCGCGCGCCAGCCGAACGCGTCCAGGAGCATGCCGCCCACGGGCGGTCCGGTGACGGCTCCCAGCGGGCCGAGCGTGGCCGGCACGCTCATCGCCCGGGCGCGCAGTTTCGGCGGCACCGCGCGCATCGCGAGCACCGGCATCAGGACGAACAGCATGGAGCCGAAGGCCCCTTGGGCGATCCGGGTCACGGTCAGCCAGGCCATCCACGGCGCGGCCGCGCTGAGCAGGCCGCACACGGCGAATCCGGTGACGGAGACAAGGATGGCGGGCCGCAGCCCGATCTTCGCGCCGGTTCCCCTGCCGTCCAGCCAGCGGCCCGCGGGCAACAGCAGGGAGACGACAGCGAGTTGATAGCCAAGGGCCGCCCACTGCGCCATCGAGGGCGAGACACGCAGGTCACGGGATATCTCGGAGAGGGAGACATTGACGACGTTCATGTCGAGCATCGCCACGAACGACAGTGACCCTGCGACGGCCACCAGCAGCCAGCGGCCGCGGCCCTCCGCGGCCGGCAACGTCGTTCCCCGCGAGGCGTCCTGCGCGTCGTGCGTCATCAACGATTCCCTTCGAGTCCCTCCGAAGCCGCCCTCCTCCGGCGGAAGGGCGCGGATCGGCGGGCTCCGTAACAGTGGTCGGCTGCTGGAGAGGATAAGTTCCCGCGGCCGTGGCCGAGTTGAGGGTGAACGCCCAGGTCGGTCGGTGACCGTTCCTTCGCGGACGGTCGGATCGAGCCACGCGGGAGTTCCCGCGCCCCGGCAGGAGATTGCTCACGTAAGGGATGCGGGCGAAGCCTGGCGGCAGCGGCGGTCTTCCGTGCCAGCATGGCTCACCGGGCCATGCGGGAGATCAGCCCATCCGGGCGCGGCCCCTTCCATGTCTGCCCGTCGGCTCGCGCCGCCCCCACCATCCCCCGCAGGGCGGCGCGAGCCGACGGGTATCCCCGTGCAGGAGCGGAACATGAACGATTCCCAGCAGGACGCGGGCGCTGAACGGACGCTCCTGCGGCGATGGAGACCAGCCGCCGCGATGACGGGCTTCGCCGCCCTCCTCGTGGTGATCTTCGCCGTCGCGTACGCCACCGGATCGGCCGTCGGACCGGTCGCGCCCGGACTGCACCCAGGCCAGGAACAGTCCGCAGGCACCGGCGACAAGGACTCCGGCGGGGGCGGCGACGACGGCCCGGACGACGACATGGAAGGCGACATGAACATGGGGGAGGGGCACTGATGGCGACGGGCCTTGCGGCGACGACCGAGACCACCACCGATCTGGTCGTCGGCGGCATGACGTGCGCGGCCTGTGTGAACCGCGTCGAGAAGAAGCTCGGCAAACTGGAAGGCGTCGTCGCGACGGTCAACCTGGCCACCGGCATGGCCCGCGTCACCCACCCCGACTCGTACGCGCCCGCAGACCTCGTCGTGGCCGTGGAGCAGGCGGGATTCACCGCGACACTTCCGGAGCCGCCCGCCGCGGAAACCGCCGAGGGAGCGGGGGCGGCGCCGCGTGACGAGGCCGCCGATGACGCGACCCGCCAGCGCGATCGCCTCGTCGTGACGGCCGTACTCGCCGTACCCGTGCTGATCCTTTCCATGGTCCCGTCCCTGCAGTTCAGCAACTGGCAGTGGCTGTGCTTCGCGCTGGCCGCACCGGTGGCCGTGTGGAGTGCGGCGCCGTGCCACCAGAAGGCCCTGCGCGGCCTTCGGCACTCCGCCGCGACCATGGACACGCTCGTCTCCCTGGGGGTGATCGCGTCCTTCGCCTGGTCGACGTACGCGCTGTTCCTCGGCGGCGCGGGCGAGCCCGACATGACCATGCCGTTCAGTCTGCTTCCTTCGGCGTCCGGCGACGTGGCGCACGTCTACCTCGAAGCAGCTGTCGCCGTACCGCTGTTCGTCCTGACCGGACGCTTCCTGGAGGCTCGCGCCAAGCACAACACCGGGGCCGCGCTGCGGTCCCTGGCCGAACTCGCGGCCAAGGACGTGTCGGTGCGCGACGAGAACGGCGGGCGCGAACGGCGGATCCCCATCGGGCAGTTGAAGACCGGCCAGCTCTTCGTCGTACGGCCGGGCGAGAAGGTCGCCACCGACGGGACCGTGGTCGAGGGCAGTTCGGCCCTCGACATGTCGCTGGTCACCGGCGAGAGCGAACCCGTCGATGCGGCGCCCGGCTCGACGGTGGTCGGCGCCGCGGTCAACGCCGGAGGGCTCCTGGTCGTGCGGGCCACCGCGGTGGGCGATGACACCCGCCTCGCCCGCATCACCCGCCTGGTCACCGAGGCACAGGCGGGCAAGGCCAGGGCGCAGCGGGTCGCGGACCAGGTGGCCGGGGTGTTCGTGCCCGTGGTGCTCGCCCTTGCCGTCACCGTGCTCGGCTTCTGGCTCGGCGCGGGTGCCGACCCGCAGGCCGCGGTGACCGTGGCCGTGGCGGTGCTCGTCGTCGCCTGCCCCTGCGCGCTGGGGCTCGCCACACCCACCGCCCTGCTCGCCGCGACCGGACGTGGCGCCCAACTCGGCATCCTGGTCAAGGGACCGCGCGCCCTGGAGACGCTGCGGGGGATCGACACCGTCGTACTCGACAAGACCGGCACCCTCACCACCGGCCGTATGCGCGTGGCCCGGGTGACGGCCGAACCCGGCGGCATCGGGGACCGGGCGGCGCTGCGTCTGGCGGGCGCGGTGGAGCAGGGCTCCGAGCATCCGCTGGGCAGGGCGATCGCGGAGCACGCTGAGCACGCCGCGCAGGCGGAGTCCGGTGGGCCGCTGCCCCGGACGACGGACTTCACCGCCAGCGTCGGTGCGGGCGTGGCCGGGCGGGTCGAGGAGCGGCACGTCGAGGTGTGCGCCCCGGGCGACACCCCGCTCTCCGAACCGCTGGCCGCCGCGCTCGCCGCGGCCGAGGACGCCGCGCACACCCCGGTCCTCGTCCGGGTGGACGGCAGGCCCGAGGCCGTGATCGCCGTCGGGGACACCTTGCGGCCCGAGGCATACCGGGCGGTGGACCGGCTGCGCCGCCTGGGGCTGCGGACCGTCATCGCGACTGGTGACCGGGAGGCGACCGCCCGGGCCGTCGCCGCCGAACTCGGCATCCCCGAGAGCGATGTGCACGCGCGCTGCACCCCGGAGGACAAGGCCCTGCTCGTCAAGGAGTTGAAGGCCGAAGGGCTGCGGGTCGCCGTCGTCGGGGACGGCGTCAACGACACGGTGGCGCTGGCCGGCGCCGACCTGGGCATCGCGATGGGCGGCGGCACGGACGCCGCCATCGGAGCGGCCGACGTGACACTGGTCCGCGAGGACGTCCTGGTCGTCGCGGACGCCGTCAAGCTCGCCCGCAGAACCATGGGCACGATCCGCGCGAACCTGCTGTGGGCGTTCGGGTACAACCTTGTGACGGTGCCCCTGGCGATGACAGGGTGGCTCAACCCGATGGTCGCGGCCGCCGCGATGTCGGTCAGCTCGCTGCTCGTGGTCACCAACAGCCTGCGCCTGCGCGCCTGGCAGCCGACCGCGCCCCATGTCGTACGAGGAGGCCGCGGGCCCGCGCGTCCGCTGGAGGCCGCCGCGTGAGCGCCACCGGAACGACCGCGCAGCGGCTGCGGCTCCGGGCCTCGGCCGCCCTCCCCGCGCTCGCCGCGGCGGCGGCCAGCGCGCTGGCCCTGGGAGGACTCTCCGTCTGGACCGCCGCCGGAGCCGCCGGCTCCGCACCCGAACTCCGCATCACCGCGGCCCGGGTGCTGCTGCCGTCCGAGGGCAACGAGAGCACGGCCGCCGTGTTCCGCATCCGCAACACCGGCGGGGCCGCGGACCGTCTTGTCTCCGTGACCTCGCCGACGATGGGCGAGGCCATGCTGTCGCGCGACGCGCCCGTCGGTGAACGGGCGGCCCGCATGTCCATGGTCGATGCGGCCACGGTGCCCGCCGACGGAACGCTGACCATGACGCCGTACGGACTCGACGTGATGGTCGAGCTCCGCGAGCCGCTGCGCCTCGGGCAGCGCGTCGAGTTCAGCCTGCGCTTCGAGGACGGCGGGACGCTCAGGACGAAGGCTCTCGTCGTGCGGCCCACCGACTGGAACGCGCCCTGACCGGAGCGCCCTGACAGGGCTTGTGCCGGAGCACACCGGGCCCGGGGTGGACTCACCCCGGGCCCGCGGGGCATTCCGCCGCGTGCAGCAGTGACGTCATGACCGCCCTGGCCCGGGCCACACGGGAGCGGACGGTGCCGATCGGGCAGCCGGCCGCGTCGGCGGCGTCCGCGTAGGGAAGACCGAGGACCTGCGTGAGCACGAACGCCTGCCGCCGCGGCGCGTCCAGTGAGCTCAGCAGGTCGAGCAGCGCCACCCCCTCGTCGAAGCCGGGAAGGCCGCCGGGCTGCGATCGCTCGGCCTCCGTCCGCCAGTTGGGGCCGTCGGCGAAACGGGGGCGTGCGGCGGCCGCGCGGTAGCGGTCGGCCACCACCCGGCGGGCGATGGAAAGGAGCCACGTACGGGCGCAGGAACGTCCGGCGAACCGGGGCAGGGCCGTCAAGGTGCGTAAGTACGTCTCCTGAGTGAGGTCTTCGGCTCCTTGCACATCGGCGCCCAGATAGGCGACGAAGCGGCAGACATCGGCGCGCGTGGCGCGCACGAAGCGTTCGAGGGCGTCGGTGTCGCCGTCGCGGGCGGCAAGCGCCCACTCCGTGATCTGTGTGTCGCTCGCGGCGGCGGTTCTGCCGCTCGGCCGCTGTTTCGGGGCAGGCGGCTGTTTCAGGGCAGGGGGCATCGCGGACTGTCCTTCGGCGTGCGGACGGAACCTGCCGTGTGGTCATGGCCCCGTCGGCGGACACCCTTCGCGTCCCGGATACGGATACGGATACGGATACGGGTGCGGGTGCGGGGGCATGGGCGGTTGGGGTCAGCGCGCGCGGCGGCCGCGCGGGTGCGCACCGGCGCATGGCGCACTGCGTCACCGGCCGTGCCCCGGGCGGGCCTTGGCCGGTGGTGTCAGACGGTGCTCGGGCAGTGCGGCGGGCCGCGGCGGGAGACGACGTGGCGAAGGAGCGGCAGCTGCGGCCGGGGGAGCGGCAGTTGCAGGGCCACGGACGGCCGGCGTCCGGGCATCGGGGACGGCCCCTGGACGGCGCGGTCCAGGGGCGCGAAGACGAAGGCGGCGAGGGCCCGTCCGAGGCGGCGCGCGGCGGCTTCGCCCCGCCACAGCCACAGTCCGCACAGCAGTCCGGCGACCGCGTGGGCGGACGTCATGCCGGCCCAGGCGCCGAAGGCGGGTTCCGTGTCGCCGGTGCGCATGTGCGCCATGCCCGTACCGGAGTGCCGGGTGGCGGTGGACGGGGCGGGTCCCGCCGCCGTCTGGGAGAGGGTGAAGACCGCGTGCAGCGCGAGCTGGGTCAGCACGCTCGCGCCGCACACCGCGAGGGCGCCGCGGGCCCGGCCGGTCAGGCACCAGGCGGCCGCGGCCACGGCGGCGAACGCGGACCACACGGCCCAGGCGGGCAGCGCGTGGTCGGACATCAGGGCGTGCCCCGGCGCCGTCACCGAGACGCACACGGCGGCGAAGACCGCGGAGCGGGTCAGCCGGCCGGCCCCGCCGCGGCGGGGCACCGCCCGGGATGCCGTGTGCGTCGCGGCCGCCGGTGTCACCGCTGTCCGGGCGCGGCGGGTTCCATGATCGGTACACGTGCGACCTGGCGGCAGACGCGGACCGACTTGGCCATCACGCCGTGCGACGTGGCGGCGAGCGAGCAGGCGAGCGCGATCAGCGGCCAGTTCGTGGCCAGGACCGAGGCCGTGGCCAGGGCGAGCGTGGCGACGGCGATGGAGATGCTGGCGGTGGTGCCCGTCCACCCGACCATCCGCGGCAGCTCGTCAGGGGTGGGCAGCCAGCGGGCGAGGGTGCCGGTCGCGGCGAGGGCACCCGCAGCGAGCAGGGCCGCCGCGACCGCGGTCCCCGCCAGATACAGGGCCATCAGCTGGGCGGTCCACGGCACTGCCCAGTCCTGGGCGTCGCCCGCGTTGCGGACGAGGAACCAGCAGGCGATCAGGAAGGGCGCGGTGATGACGATGGAGCGGGCCGTGTGCCGGGCCTGAGCGATGGTCAGTTCCCGCTGGCAGCTGGCCACCAGGTCGTCCATGGTCCCGAAGTCGCGTAACGCCTGCTCGGCGGCGCGCTCGCGGGACATGCCCTGGCTCCTGAGCTCCGCGACGCAGTCGGTGAGGCCGTCGCGCACCTCCTCGAGCAGCCTTGCCTTGGCGCGGACCGGGCCGTGCAGAGCGGCCTCGAGCGAGGTGAGGTAGTCCTCGACGGGGTCGTCGCGCTGTTCCACGGCGCTCACGTGAGGAGCCCCGGCGGGGGTGCGGGATTCAGGACCGAGCCGATCGCCGTCGTGAACTCGGTCCACGCCGAGCGCTCGCTGGCCAAGGTGCGCTGCCCGGCGTCCGTGAGTTCGTAGCACCGCTTGCGGCGCTCGCCCACGGACTGCCAGCTGCTCTGCAAAAGACCCACCCGCTCCAGGCGGTTGAGGGCGGGATAGATCGTGCCCGTCCGCAGCTCCAGCGCGCCGCCGCTGCGTTCCTGCACGGCCGTGATGATCGCGTACCCGTGCAGGGGGCCTGGCTCGAGCACGGCGAGCAGCAGCCCGTCCAGATGTCCTCTGACCGCGTCCTGTCTCATGAGTAGGCAGCCTACACAATCGGGGCGTTGGTGTGC
The DNA here is from genome assembly GCF_040686095.1 of Streptomyces sp. NPDC086554. NCBI lineage: Bacteria > Bacillati > Actinomycetota > Actinomycetes > Kitasatosporales > Streptomycetaceae > Streptomyces > Streptomyces sp. NPDC086554. Next base: position 291,473 of record NZ_JBFBJK010000007.1, on the reverse strand, counting down.
TATCTATTGGCAGCCAACATATCCATTGCCGGTGGAGGGGTCCGCAGTGACCAAGTTCTTGTTATCGGTGCATGTCATCGTGGCGATCCTGGCGGTCGGGCCGATCGCCGTGGCCGCCTCGATGTTCCCGCGCTACGCACAGCAGTTGACGACCGACGGGGAGGATCCGGACGGCAAGGCGGCCGGGGTCGCCGGCATCCTGCACAAGATCTGCCGCGGGTACGCCCTCTTCGGCATCGGCGTCCCGGTCTTCGGACTCGCCACCGCCGTCCAGCTCGACGCGCTCACCGATGTCTGGCTCATCATCTCGATCGTCCTGACCGCGGTCGCCGCTGCCGTCCTCGCGATGGCGATCCTGCCCAGCCAGCAGCGGGTGCTCGCGGTGGCCGGTGGAACGGCCGATGCCGGTGCGCCCGCCGTCCCTGCGAGCCGGCTCTCCATGCTCACGGGTGTCTTCAACCTGCTGTGGACGGTCGTCGTGGTTCTGATGATCGTCCGCCCCGGCTCCACGACGGGTGCGTGATCTCGATGCGTACGTTGCGAATCGCCGCCGCCGTCGAGGCCGCATCCCTGGTCATCCTGCTGCTCAATGTCTTCACCATCCATGCCAAGCCGATCACTTCGCTGGGCGGGCCGACCCACGGCACGGCCTATCTCGTCGCCATCGCGATGACCTGGGCGATCCCCGCCGCCGCCGGGACCAGCGCCCGGTGGCTCGCCCTGATCCCCGGTATCGGGGCGATGCTCGCGCTGCGCCGGCTCGGCCGGGAACCCGCGGCCGACGGGCCGGGTGCGTCCGTGCCGCCGCAAGACGTACGTACGTCGAACCAGTCGAACCAGTCGAACCAGTCGAACCAAGAGGCACGTACGTCGGACGAGGACAGGACCCGGTCATGAGCGGCACCGGGGCGCAGGCCGCCATCGAGGTCCGCGGCCTGGTGAAGACCTTCGGGGAGAAGCGGGCCGTCGACGGCATCGACCTCACCGTCCCGGCCGGAACCGTCTACGGCCTCCTCGGCCCCAACGGCGCCGGCAAGACCACCTTTGTGAAGACCCTCGCGACCCTGCTTCGGCCGGACGGCGGCCAGGCCCGGATCTTCGGCCGCGACGTGGTGCGGGAGGCGGACGAGGTGCGCGCCCGCGTCTCGCTCACCGGGCAGTACGCCTCGGTGGACGAGGACCTGACGGGTACCGAGAACCTGGTGCTCCTCGGCCGTCTGCTCGGCTACGGCAAGTCCGCCGCCCGCACCCGGGCCGGGCAGCTCCTGGAGGCCTTCGGTCTCACGGAGGCGGCGGCGCGGCAGGTGAAGAACTACTCCGGCGGCATGCGGCGCCGCATCGACATCGCCGCGTCCATCCTCAACACACCGGATCTGCTCTTCCTGGACGAGCCGACGACGGGCCTCGACCCGCGCAGCCGTAACCAGGTGTGGGACATCGTGCGGGCGGTCGTCACGCAGGGCACGACCGTCCTGCTGACCACGCAGTACCTCGACGAGGCCGATCAACTGGCGTCCCGCATCGCGGTGATCGACGACGGCAAGGTGATCGCGGAAGGCACCAAGGGCGAGCTCAAGTCGTCGGTGGGCGCGGGCTCCGTGCATCTGCGGCTGCGCGACGCGGCGCAACGGGACGAGGCCAAGCGGCTGTTGGCCCTGTGCCTGGACGTCCCGGTGCACCTGGAGCCCGACCCGGTCGCGCTCAGCGCCCGGGTGGGCGGCGATGCATCCGCCGTGGGGGCGGCCGAGCAGGCGTCCCGTGCGCTGGCCGAGCTGGCCCGGGCCGGCATCACCGTCGACAACTTCTCGCTGGGGCAGCCCAGCCTCGACGAGGTGTTCCTCGCGCTGACCGACAGCGCCGTGAAGCGGGACCGGGCCGAGCAGGCCGGGCAGACCGGGACGACCGCGAAGACCGAGAAGGGAGCCATGGCATGAGCGCCGTGACGCAGACGGATGTCGGCGCCGACGAACTCGCCCCGGTCGCCGCCGAGTCGCTGGCCGGGCTGCTCGGCTCCCGGCAGCGGCCGCCGCGGCCCAGCGCGCTTTCGACGTCCGTGACGTTCGGCTGGCGGGCCATGCTGAAGATCAAGCATGTGCCGGAGCAGCTCTTCGACGTGACGGCGTTCCCGATCATGATGGTGCTGATGTACACGTACCTCTTCGGAGGGGCGCTCGCGGGTTCCACCCAGGAGTACATCCAGTTCCTGCTGCCCGGGATCCTGGTGATGTCCGTCGTCATGATCACGATGTACACGGGCGTCTCGGTCAACACCGACATCGGCAAGGGTGTCTTCGACCTCCCCCAAGCTCTTAAAGAGCAGGGGGGACCCCCTCCCGGACCCTGCCGATCTGGCGGCCGTCCCCGATGGTCGGCTATCTGCTCGGCGACATGCTCCGCTACTTCTGCGCCTCGGCCGTCATCCTCGTGGTCGGCCTGATCCTGGGCTACCGGCCCGACGGAGGGATCGTCGGCGTACTGGCGGGCGTGCTGCTGCTCATCGTCTTCAGTTTCGCCTTCTCCTGGGTGTGGACGATGTTCGGCCTGCTGCTGCGCACGGAGAAGACGGTGATGGGTGTCTCGATGATGGTCATCTTCCCGCTGACATTTCTGAGCAACGTCTTCGTCGAGCCGCGCACGATGCCGGGCTGGCTGCAGGCGTTCGTGAACAACAGCCCGATCTCCCATCTGTGCAGTAGCCGCTGTTCGTCCGACTCCTCGAACACCCGGAGGTCATGCCGAGGTCATCCCGGGACGCGCCCCGACTCCTGGCCGGAATACGGGCATTCACCTGCAACGTTCAACTGAATCGGGACCTCACCGTCCGTCACTCCGAGTAAAGTACTCGTCAATAACTCTCTTGCTGCACGGTAGCGGGATTTGCTAGCGTCCCAGCGGTTGGCGCACTGAATATCGGCGGAGACACGGGGGGTACGATGTGCGACCAGGATGTCGGCTGTGCTTGGCCTCGATTGGCTGGAAGGATGCCGCAGGGCGGCCCTTATGCCGAATCGTCAGACATAGTGAAGGTGGACTGCAGGAAAGTTCCGGTCGGGTGGCTACTGCCTGCTGATTCACCTCGGACCAAAGGTGTTGATCAGGAATACGTTGCGGCCCTCAGTGAGTTAGGTGAAGAGCTTCCGCCGATCGTTGTGCACGAGTCCAGCGGGCGAGTCATAGACGGGATGCATCGCCTGGCCGCCGCCCGGCTGCGCGGCGAAGAAGTGATTCACGCCCACCTTGTCGCAGCGCCAGAGCACAAACTGTTCGAAGTATCGGTCAGATTGAATTCCGCCCATGGGAAACCCCTCTCCTATCGGGAGAAGGTCGCTGCCGGGACCCGAATTCTCATGGAGAACCAGAAACTGTCGGACCGGTACGTCGCATCCCTCACGGGTCTGTCACCCCGCACGATCGCCCGCCTGCGACGTTCGAGTGGCGAAGTTGCGCACTTGAACGCCCGGATCGGCCTGGACGGCAAGGTCCGTCGCGTCGGCGTCGCGCCCGGCCGGCAGCGGGCCAGCGAGCTGCTCGCCGAGCGTCCCGGTGCACCGCTGCGGGAGATAGCGCGCGAGGCGGGGATATCCCTCGGCACCGCTCATGACGTCAAGAAACGCGTGCTCCTCGGTGAGGATCCGGTCCCGCGGCGTTCGGAGGATTCCCCCGCGCCGGTGGCGAAAAGCACGCATGTGCTCACCGAGCCCGAATCCCCGACGCCCATCGCGGGTGGGGCGCAACCGTTGCAGAAACTGCGGAGAGATCCCGCGCTTCGTCTGTCCGAATCCGGCCGTCTCCTGCTGCGGCATCTCGCCATCCATGACGTCGACTCCCAGGTTCTGGCCGACGTCGCCGCGAATCTGCCGCCGCACACCACCGACCGGGTCGCGCAATTGGCTCGTGAATGCGCGGAGAAGTGGGCGCGGTTCGCCGAACGAGTGGAACGGGAATCCTCCGTGGGTCGTCGAACGCCCGCTTGACAAACATAATCACAGCGGTTCGAATTCCTGAACGCGGGGAGGGCCTACGGGCCCTCCCCGCGTTCTTTATTCCACCATTTCCGGTTCTTTTCCGGAGCCCGATATTCCGCTCCTGCCGGGGCGCTATTCGAGTGTCTGATGCATGCGAATTGTGCGCGCTTTGAGCCATCGAACATCGCCTTGTCTCAGCCCCTGCGTGAGAAGATCGCTGTGTTCGGCAATCGGGGCGCTCATGCCGATCGATCCCGCCCGAGGTCCGTCGTGATTCGGCCTTGCGTCCTTCTTTCTCTGCTCTGATTCCCTGTCCATGTAAATGGCAGAAATTCCGAATGCCGGCGTGCAGGCATTCACATTCCATCGATGCCCGGCTTTCTGCCGGGCAATGCACAGGAGGTGACCCGCAGTGACCGAGACATGCCCCCACGCGCCCGCCTACCCCTTCGGCCCGGTATCGCGCCTTGATCTGCACCCTCGCTATCTGGAGCTGGCCCGCACGGAACCGGTGACCCGGGTTCATATGCCCTACGGCGGCGAGGCATGGCTGCTGACCGGCTACGAGGAGATCAAGCAGTTCCTCGCCGACCCGCGCTTCAGCTCGTACGCCGCGACGACACCGGACACCGGCAGGGTGACCCCGCTGCCGCTCAGGCCCGGAAACCTGCTCACCATGGACCCGCCCGACCACAGCCGGATCCGCAAGATCGTGGCGCACGCGTTCGTGCCGAGCCGGGTGGCCCGTCTTACCGACCGGATGCGCGAGGTCGTGGCGGCCGAGATCGACGCCATGGTGGAAGCAGGACCCTCTGCCGACCTCGTGGAGCGCCTGGCGATCCCGCTGCCCGTCCGCATGATCGCCGAGCTCTTCGGCATCCCGTACGAGGAGCGCTACGCCTTCCGCAAGTACTCCGACGTCTTCGTCGCGACCTCCGCCCACACCCAGGAGGAGATCGACGAGGCGCGCGACGGGCTCGAGGACTACCTCAAGTCGCTGATCGAACTGCGCCGGCGCGAGCCCCAGGAGGACCTCGTCTCGGTGCTCATCGAAGCGGTGGACGGGGAACGGCTCTCCGACATGGAGGCGGTGCGCACCGGCATCGGCATCCTCATGGCGGGGCACGAGACCTCGCTGAGCATGATCTCCAACGTCTGCTTCCTCCTCCTCCAACAGCGGGAGCTGTACGAGGAGTTGTGCGCCCACCCGGAGCGCATCGACGCGGCGATCGAGGAGATGCTGCGCATCGTCCCGCTCCGGTCGGTGGGCAGCTTCCCCCGGCGGGCGACCGAGGACGTCGAGATCGGCGGCGTACTCATCAGGACGGGCGACACCGTCATCTTCCAGCGCGCGGCCGGCGACCGTGACGAGCGCGTCTTCGACGACCCGGAGACCATCAGGTTCGACCGGGGCCGCAATCCGCACCTGGGCTTCGGCCACGGCATGCACTACTGCCTCGGCTCGGCCCTCGCCCGCTCCGAGCTGCGGGTGGTGCTCGAAGGGCTCACCGACCGGCTCCCCACGCTGCGCCTTGCCGTACCCGCCGAGGACGTCCCGTGGAAGCCCGGCCTGATCGCGCGTGCGCCGGAGGCCCTGCGCGTCGACTGGTGAACCGTCCCGGAAGCCCACACCCCCCGAAGAGGAATGACATGACTACGCACCCACGCGTCAACGAGCTCTGGAAGTACATCGGCGAGAACCAGGTCAACGGCCAACTGGTCGACGACCTCACCGACTTCAAGACCAGCCAGGTCAACTACCGGCTTACCTCCTTCGACGTGCAGACCAACGGCGTCCGGTACCTCAAGACCCTCATCTACAACCTCGCGTCCCAGCTGAGTCCGGAGAACTGGGACCGGCTGCGCCGAATCGAGAACCGCGAGGTGGGAAACCCGTTCTCGGTCACCTACGACGGCGAGATGGTCTGCCTCGACTACCTGCGTGCGGTACTCGATCTCGAATTCATCGAGAAGAACGTGGACTTGGCGGGCGCGGACGTTCTCGAGATCGGGGCGGGGTACGGCCGTACGTGTCATTCGTTCCTCTCGAACCACAAAATTTCGTCATACACGATCATTGACCTAGAGACCACGATGGAGGTATCCCAGCGCTATCTGCGGACCGTCCTTGACGACGCGGACTTCGCGAAGATCACGTTTATTCCGGTAGGTGAAATCGAAGGCGCCCTCGATGACGCCACCTTCGATCTGGCCATCAATATCGACTCGCTCGCCGAGATGGACGCCGATACCGTCCGGTACTACCTGGGACTCATCGACCGGCACTGCCGGAACTTCTATGTGAACAACCCGGTCGGCAAGTACATGGACAAGAGCCTGGACGGCCACGCGCGCGGCGAGCAGGCCATCGCCAGGGCGATGAGCCCGGGACTCCTGACGGACGTCATCGACGTCAACGACAACCGTGCCGTGGCGGCGAAGGCCCCCGAGTTCACGGCCGCCTACCGCCCCCATGACGGCTGGACGTGCGCCGCCGACGAATGGGCCGTTCCCTACACCTGGTACTGGCAGGCGCTGTTCCAGAAGCAGCAGCCGAAGCACTGAAGGCGCATCGCGCAAGGGGAGTTGACCGGTGACGAACGATTCGAGCGGAGGCGATATGGAGGCACGTCGGACGACCTGCGCGATCGCGGGTGCCGGGCCTGCCGGGATGATGCTGGGGATGCTGCTCGCCCGGGCGGGCGTGGAGACCGTGGTCCTGGAGAAGCACGCGGACTTCCTGCGGGACTTCCGCGGGGACACCGTGCACGCGTCGACATGGCGGCTCATGGAGGAGCTCGGACTCCACGACGCGTTCGTGAAGTTGGCGCACCAGCGGATCCATCACATTCAAGTCGAGACCGACGACGGCACGTACAAGCTCATGGACTTCCGCAGGCTGCCGGGCAAATTCAAGTACATCACCTTCCTGCCGCAGTGGGACTTCCTCAACTTCCTTGTGGAAGAGGCGGAGAAGTATCCGAACTTCCGGATCCTGCGCAACAGCGAAGTGACGAGCGTTATCGAGGACGGTGACCGGGTCACCGGGCTTCGCTACCGCGACGCCGAGGGTGAGCACAAGCTGCGTGCGGACCTCACCGTGGCCGCCGACGGCCGACGGTCGGCGCTGCGCGAGACCGCGGGCCTGAAGTCACGCGTCTTCGGCTCGGGCATGGACATCCTGTGGTTCCAGCTGTCCAAGAAGCCCGGCGACCCGGGCGGCATGGTGGGCAGGCTCTCCGACGGTCAGCTGGTCGTGCGCATCGAACGGCAGACCCACTGGACGGTCGCGTACACGGTCCGCAAGGACGGATACGACGAGGTGCGGGGGCGCGGTCTCGACTGGTTCCGCAAGAATCTGGCCGAACTCACCCCGTTCCTGGCCGACCGGGTCCACGAAGTGGAGTCCTGGGACGACATCAAGGTCCTCGACGTACAGATCGACCGCCTCGACCGCTGGTGGCGTCCCGGACTGCTCTGCATCGGAGACGCCGCCCACACGATGTCGCCGATCATGGGCGTCGGGATCAACCTCGCCCTGCAGGACGCCGTTGCCGCCGCCAACCGGATCGCCGAGCCGCTGCGCGACGGCAAGCTGACGGACGAGCACCTGGAGAGCGTGCAAAAGCGCCGCACCATGCCGACCGTGGGCACCCAGCGCATGCAGCGCTTTCTGCAGGGCCGCTTCCTCGAGCCGTGGGTCCGCGGCGAAGGCAAGTCCACCACCCCCCGCCTGCTGCGCATCCTCAAGCGCCTGCCCGCCCTCCAGGCGGGACCCGCGCGGACCATGGCGATCGGCATGCGCCCCGAACACCCCATTCCGGCGCTTCGCAAGCAGCCGGCCCTTCACCGCCCCACCGCCACGAACGGAGAGTGACACATCGTGCGTGTAATGATGACGATTACCCCTGGTACCGGGCACACCTACCCCATGGTCCCGCTGGCCTGGGCCCTGCAGATGGCGGGCCACGAAGTGCTCGTCGTCTCGTGCGGCCCCGGTCTCGAGATGGGCAAGGCCGGTGTGCGCACCGTGGACGTCTCCCCGGGGCTGTCCCTGGGGCAGATGCAGGGCAAACTCGCCGCGAACCACCCCGAGTTGGGCGCCAAGCTGGCCCAGGAGGCCCTGGACGCCAACTATCTGGACATCATCGGCGCCGCGGTCGCCGCAGCGCTCAGGCTGCAGCCGCAGATGGTCGAAGGGATGATCCGCACCGCCGAACAGTGGCGGCCGGACGTCATCGTGCATTCCCCGCTGCTCGCCCCCGGCCTGGTCGCCGCGGCCAAGCTCGGCATCCCCGCGGTGCAGCACGAGTTCGGCTTCGTACGGCCCTCCGGAAAGATCATGCGCAACGCCTACCCGGACCTCTTCGAGAAGCACGGTGTGGAGCTGCCCGAGGTGCAGGCCACCATCGACATCACACCGCCGAGCATCCAGGCGCCCGAGCCCGACTCCTGGATGATGGGATTCGTCCCGTACAACGGCAGCGGTGCCCTGCCCGAGCCCATCTTCGACTTCCTCACCAACGCGCCCGCCAAGCCGCGCATCGCCATCACGCTCGGCAGCGGACCCGCCCCCGAGGAAGCCGCGCTGATCTTCCGTCAGGTCCTGGAGATGGCGCCGAAGACGGACGCCGAGTTCGTCATGGTCGTGCCCACGGTCGACCTGGAGCCGTTCGGGCCGCTGCCCGACAACGTCCGCTCCTTCGGCTGGGCGCCGTACAGCTCGCTGATGGCCCACTGCTCGGCGGTCATCCACCACGGCGGCCCCGGCTCGGCGCTCGGCGCGATCGCCAACGGCGTCCCGCAGGTCATCCCCGACTTCAAGGGCCTGGCCCGGCCGCTCATCGCGGACACGATGGTCCAGCGCGGCATCGCCCGCGTCGTGCCCCCGGAGGAGATCGGCAAGGACCTCGTGGAGTCGCTGCTCGCGGACAAGGCGCTGCCCGCCGCCACCGACGAAGTACGCGAAGAGATCAAGAACATGCCGAAGCCGCACGAGATCGTCGACCGACTGGCCGCGCTCGTCGAGGCGGGGAAGTAGGGCGCACCGGATGACGATGTACACGACCGGGACCGAGTGGCAGCGTGCGGTGGAGTCCGCACGCACCATCTACGACATATCGCCGCTGTACGAGGCGATCTATCTGGGCCGGGGCAAGGACTACGAGGCCGAGGCCGGCACCGTCGCCGAGCTCGTCAGGGCCCGCAACCCCGAGGCGCGGGACCTGCTCGACGTGGGCTGCGGGCCCGGCAACCACCTGCAGTACTTCGCCGCGGCGTTCGACCACGTGGAGGGGGCCGACCTCGCCGATGCGCAGCTCGCATCCGCGCGCAGCCGCCTGCCGGACGTGCCGGTGCACCGGGCTGACATGCGGACCTTCGACCTGGGCCGTCAATTCTCGGCAGTGACCTGCCTGTTCAGCGCCATCGGCAACATCAGCGGCACGGACGAACTGCGGGCCGCCGTGCGCAGCATGGCGCGGCATCTGCGGCCCGGCGGCGTCCTGGTGATCGAGCCGTGGTGGTTCCCGGAGACCTTCACCGCGGGACACATCGGCAGCGACACCTTCGAGCACGAGGGGACGACGATCTCGCGCGTTTCGCACTCCGTGCGGCGCGGGGACAGCAGCCACATGGAGGTCCACTACGTCTTCGCCCGGCCGGGCGAGGGCATCTGGCACTTCGCCGACGAGCACACCATGGCCCTGTTCCCGCGCACCGAGTACGAGACGGCGTTCGCCGACGCGGGGCTGAAGGCCGAGTTCCTCGACCTGGGCAACTCGGGTCCAGGAGTCTTCGTCGGCACGCTCGAATCCGGCACCCTCGAATCCGGCACGCTCGAAGGGAGCTCCCGTGATGGACGTTCGTGAGCTGAAGATCGCCGGCGCCTTCCACTTCGTGCCGCAGAACTTCGCCGACGCCCGGGGCCATCTGGCCTCGCCGTACCAGGAGGCCGCCTTCAAGGAGGCGACGGGCCACGCGCTGTTCCCGATCCGCCAGACCAACCACAGCCAGTCACGCCGGGGCGTGGCCCGCGGCGTCCACTTCACGACGACACCGCCGGGCATGGCCAAGTACGTCCACTGCTCGCAGGGCAGCACCCTCGACATGGTGGTGGACGTGCGGGTCGGCTCCCCGACGTTCGGGCAGTGGGAGTCCATCGTGCTCAACGCCGAGCACCCCAGCGGGATTTACCTCCCCGTCGGCGTCGGGCATGCCTTCGTCGCCCTGGAGGACACGGTCATCACGTACCTGCTGTCCGAGGGATACAAGGCGGAGAACGAAAAGGCGGTCTCCGTGCTCGACCCGGCCCTCGGCCTGCCCGTCTCGGACGACGAGAACCTCATCCTCTCCGAACGGGACCGGGTGGCACCCACGTTGGCCGAGGCGGCCGAGCAGGGGCTGCTTCCCGACTACGAGACCTCGCTGAGGGTGGAGAGGTCGCTGTACGAGAAAGGAGCGGACGCATGACCGCAGGACACGACGAACAGGCGCAGCAGCGGCCGCTGGTGACCGTCCTCGGCGCTTCCGGATTCGTCGGCGCGGCGGTGACCCGTGAGTTCGCGCGCAGGCCGGTGCGGCTGCGCCTTGTGTCCAGGAGCCGCGCGGTGGTCCCGCGGGACGCCGTCGCCGACATCGAGGTGCGCACGGGGGATCTGACCGAACAGGCGGCGCTCGCCGACGCGGTCGAGGGATCCGACGTGGTGATCCATCTGCTCGCGCACATGTCGACCGACGCCAACTGGCGTGGCGCGGGCTCCGCCGCCGAGAAGGTCAACGTCGGCACGATGCGCCGCCTTACGGAGATCCTGCGCCCGGGTCCTGACGGCCGTCCGGTCACCGTGATCTACGCGGGGACGGCGAGCCAGGTCGGCCTGTCCGCCACGACCCGCGTCGACGGCTCCGAGCCGGACGAGCCGCAGAGCTCGTACGACCGTCAGAAGCTGGCCGCCCAGCGGGAGTTGGAGGCGGCGACCAGGGCGGGGCACGTGCACGGATTCACCCTGCGCCTGCCGACCGTGATCGGCTGCGTGCCCGGCCGTGAGGGGTCCAAGGGTGTGGTGGCCGCGATGATCGGGCGGGCGCTCGCGGGCGAGTCGATCACGATGTGGCACGACGGATCCGTACGCCGTGACCTGCTGCACGTCGAGGACGTGGCCCGGGCCTTCGCCGCGGCCGTCGACCACGGACACGAACTGGTCGGCCGCCACTGGATGATCGGCAGCGGCCGTGGCGAGCCGCTCGGCGCGGTCTTCGACCGGGTCGCCAAGCTCGTGTCGGTCCGCACCGGCCGGCCCCCGGTGGACGTCCTGACGGTGCCGCCGCCGGAGTACGCCGAGCTCGGCGACTTCCACAGCATGGAGATCGACTCCTCGGCCTTTCGCGGCGTGACCGGCTGGCTCCCGCGACTGACCCTGGAGGAGGGCCTGGAACGCACGGTCGACGATCTGCACCGGTCGGCGCCGAGCGCGCCCGCGGCCGCGAACAGCGCGGGGGGAAGCGGAGATGACTGACCGGACCTGGCGGATCGAGGTGAACCGGCGGGCCTGCGCGGGCACCGGGCTCTGCCTGGGCACGGCGTCCGGGCACATGCGCCTCGTCGGGGGGCGGGCCCGTCCCGTCGAGGCGCTCGTCGCCCCGGACCAGAGCGTGGCGGACGCCGCCGCGACCTGCCCGATGGAGGCGATCACCCTGCGCGACGCAGCGACCGGCGAGCTTCTCGCCCCGGTGCGTTGATCGTGCGACCGACCGGAGCACGGCGGCCCGGCCGCCGTGCTCCGCACCGCCGGCCACCGAGGGCGTCCCGGCGAACACACATCACCGGCCCACAGGGCGAGTGCGGAGGCGAAAACTCATGACCATGTCCGTCTGGGCTTACCAGGACGAGTACGCGGCCGAACGCGACGACATCCTCGAAGCGGTCGACTCGGTGTTCTCGTCCGGGCGTCTGGTGCTCGGCCCGAGCGTGGAGAACTTCGAGGCGGAGTTCGCAGGCCATCACGGCGCCGCGCACTGCGTCGGCGTCGACAACGGAACCAACGCGGTGAAGCTGGCGCTCGAGGCGCTGGGCATCGGCGCGGGCGACGAGGTGATCACCGTGTCCAACACGGCCGCGCCCACCGTCGTCGCGATCGCGAGCACCGGGGCCACCGCGAAGTTCGTGGACATCGACCCGGCGACGTACTTGATGGACACCACGCAGATCGCGTCGGCGATCACCGAGCGAACGCGGTGCATCGTGCCGGTCCACCTGTACGGGCAGTGCGTGCCGATGGCGCCGGTCGCGGAACTGGCCGCGGCCCACGGCCTTGCGGTCGTGGAGGACTGCGCGCAGGCCCACGGCGCACGCCAGGGCGGCAGGATGGCGGGCACCTTCGGCGACGCCGCCGCGTACTCCTTCTACCCGACGAAGGTCCTCGGCGCGTACGGCGACGGGGGAGCGGTGCTGACCTCACGGGCGGACGTCGACCGCAACCTGCGGCGGCTTCGCTACTACGGGATGGAGGAGCGCTACTACGTCGAGGCGCTGCCCGGCCACAACAGCAGGCTCGACGAGGTCCAGGCGGAGATCCTGCGCCGCAAGCTGCGGCGGCTCGACGGCTACATCGCCGCCCGGCGCGCGGTGGCCGACCGCTATGCCGATGCGCTTGCCGACACCTCGCTCGTCCTGCCGGCCACGGCCGAGGGCAACGACCACGTGTACTACGTGTACGTGGTCCGCCACCCCCGGCGCGACCTCGTCATCGAGCGGCTGCGCGAGCACGACATCGAGCTCAACGTGAGCTACCCGTGGCCGGTGCACACCATGGCCGGGTTCGCGGGCACCGAGTCGGCGGACGTCTCGCTGCCGGTCACCGAGCGGTACGCCAAGGAGATCTTCTCGCTCCCGATGTACCCCTCGCTCGGCGTCGAGCGGCAGGACCAGGTCATCGACGCCCTGCGCAAGGTCCTCGACGAGGTGGACTCCATCTGACCCGGCAGGCCGCCCGAAGCCCGAAGAGCGGGTGCCCTGTTCACCACGGTGAACAGGGCACCCGCTCTTTGTCGTCCCGAGGGCGCTCGCGTCACACGGCGACGGGCACGTCGTCGGCCCCGTCGAGGGCCTCGAAGTGGCTCGGGCGCCCGTCCCGCTGGACCTCACGGCCGATCTGCTCCGCCTCCGTGCGGTGCATCAACTCCCAGCCGCCGTCCGCCCGGCGCAGCGGCACCGAATGCCACGGCGTGGTCCACGCGTCGGCCGCCCCGAGCAGCCGGATACCGAACTTGGCCTCGCCTCGGTTCTGCGGGTGGATGGAGAGACGCACCGTACGCGGGTGGTGCTCGGCGATCAGCTCGCCCCAGGCCCGGCTGCGCCGGATGACCTCGTAGGCGCGCTTGCGGGCGTCGCGCTGCAGGGCGGAACGCGTCCCCTCCCAGCCCGCGGTGTCCTCGACCATGAAGCGGGTGATGCCGCGATACATCCGCAGCGTCGAGTCGTCGACCTTGACCTCGGCCCGCAGGTCCTCGATCGTCGGCGCGTAGCGGTCGGTGGTGGCCATGCGCTTCTCGTCGTACGAAAGGGTCGTGCCGTAGACGTCGCGCAGGTCGAAGGTGGCCAGGTGCTCGGCCATTCCCTCACTGCTGATCATGTCGCGCAGCGCGTCGCCGTACGCGTCGATGTGCTCGTCGGGGACGCCGATGACATCGCCGAAGATGTGCCCGTCGGAGCAGATCAGGACGCGGGCGCCCGGTGCGTACACCTTCTCGATCCGGGCGCACAGCGAGTCCAGGAAGCGCAGGGCGAGCAACTCCCCTTGGTCCGGGAGGTGGTTGAAGACCTTCGCGGTGTTGGGTGATTTGCACGGGAAGCCCGGCAGGGTGAACAGCACCGGTTCACCTCGGCCGACGAGGCCCGATATCTGAAGGAGCTGTTCGGGGAACGCGTCGGTGGTGTCGAGGTCGGCGTCGGCCTCGACGGTACGCCGGTGCGGAAGCAGCAGGGACAGGATCTCGTGGGTGATCCGCCGGGTCTCGGCGGATTCGGACTCGAAGAGGGAAGAGGACGTAGAGGACGTAGAGGACGCAGAGGACACTGTGTGCTCGCTTTCTGGGGCTTGTGTGCTGGCTGAGAGGAGCGGTGCGGATCCGGTCAATGCCGCACCGGGCAGCCAGCGGCGGGCGGCGGATCCTGCGGCCCGTAGGCGACGGGAAGTTCGTTGACGCCGCGGGCCAGTACGGCGGAGATCCAGACCAGCGAGTCGTCGTCGACGGCGAACCGCAGCTGCGGAAGGCGGGTCAGCAACGCCTTGATGGCGATCTGGAGTTCGATCCGGGCCAGTGAGGCGCCCGGGCAGAAGTGGATGCCGTGGCCGAAGGCCAGATGGGGGTTGGGGCTGCGGTCGAGGTCGAGGGTGTCGGCGTCGGGGAAGCGCTCCGGGTCGCGGTTGGCGGCGCTCAGCGAGACGATCACCGAGTCGCCTGCCGGGATGCCGGTGCCGTGCAGGTCCGAGTCCTCGGCGAAGAACCGCCAGGTGGTCAGCTCGAACGCGCTGTCGTAGCGGAGGAGTTCCTCCACGGCACGCGTCGGCAGGCCCGGGTCGTCCTGCGCAGAGCCGTCGAACGCGGCGCGCAGCCGCCGGAGTTGCTCGGGGTGGCGCAGCAGGGCGATGAGCGAGGTGGTGATCTGGTTGGTGACCGGCTCCTGTCCCGCGACCAGGAGCTGGAAGACGATCGAGTCCGTCTCCTCCTTGCTGATCGTGCCCTCGTCGCGCGCCGTGACCAGCGCGGTGAGCAGGTCGTCGCCGGGGTTGCGGAGCTTCTCCTCGGTCACCTCCGCGATATAGGCCTGCAGACCGCGCAGCCGCCCCTCGTAGGCGGGGCGCCCGGGGTCGGAAGGACCGACGGGCTGCACGACCTTGCCCCAGTCGCGGTCGAAGCGCCGCGCCAGGTCGGCCGGAAGGCCGATGACCTCGGCGAGCACCCGGAAGGGGAAGTGGGCGGCGAACGCGTCGACCACGTCGACGACACCGCTCACCGGCGCGTCGGCATCGGGGCTTTTGACCGCCGCGTCGAGCAGTTCCGCCGCGATCTCCTCGATCCGGCCGCGCATCCGCTCCATGGCACGCGGCGCGAAGGCCTCGGTGACCAGGCGCCGCATCACGGTGTGCTTCGGCGGGTCCTGGTGCAGCAGATGCGCCTGGAGCTGCGAGTGCTGCGGCTCGGGCATGATCGCCGCGCGTGACCGCCAGGCGTCGTTGCCGAGGTCGTGGTTCTTGCCGAGACGGTCGTCGTTGAGCGCTTGGTGGGCCGCCGCGTAGCCGGTGACCAGCCATGCGTCGACGCCGCTGGGGAAGTGCACCCGGTGCACGGGGCCCTCGTCGCGCAATTTCCTGTAAAGGGGATAGGGGTCGGTCT
This sequence comes from Streptomyces sp. NPDC086554, assembly GCF_040686095.1. Taxonomy (NCBI): domain Bacteria; kingdom Bacillati; phylum Actinomycetota; class Actinomycetes; order Kitasatosporales; family Streptomycetaceae; genus Streptomyces; species Streptomyces sp. NPDC086554. The sequence continues at coordinate 276,114 of NZ_JBFBJK010000007.1, read as the reverse complement.
TGTACTCCGGGCCGTAGAGGGGCAACGGCTCGGGCAATGGCTCGGGAAGAGACATGGGTGTGCTGGTTCCTTCCGGGTGGGGCGACCTGCCGCGGACGTGCGGCGGCCGAGACTGTGTGTGGGGGGAAGGAGGGTTGAACGGGGAAGCAGGGGAGGGCAGCTGACGGACCCTCAACCGCCGGCGTGCCGCCTGATCTCGTCGAGGAGTTCGGCCTGCCGGAGGGTGCCGTCGTCCGGCGTGGTTCCTGAACGCACCGCCGCCACCCACGCGCGCAACGTGCCGACGACCTGGTCCTCCGCGTCGAGCCGTACCCCCTCGTTGCCGGAGGCGTGCTGCAGGCGCACCAGCGGGCGATGGTCCGCGGGCGGGGTGAACGCCTGGTCAAGGACGATGCGGCCCTCGCTGCCCCAGAGTTCGTACGTCGACGCGTACGCCTGCTCCAGGCCGAACGACAGATGGGCGAAGACCCCGTTCGACGTACGAAGGAGCGCGGCACCGGAGGTGTCGACCTCGTACCCGGCGGCCCGCGTCAGTGCCGCGCCGCACACGGTCAGAGCGTCACCGAGCAGATGCAGCGCGGCACGCACGGGGTAGACGCCCACGTCCCACAGCGCCCCGCCGCCCAGGTCCGCCCGGTAGCGGATGTCGTCGGCGGGCCGCGGCGGCACCGCGAACACCGCGCGCAGAAACCGGAGTTCACCGATGGACCGCTCGGTGTGCACGAGTCTGCGCACCGCCGCGTGCTGGCCGTGGTGGAGGAACATCACGTTCTCCATGAGCACCAGGCGGCGGTCGCGGGCCTCTGCGAGCAGCTGCGCGGTCCGCTGCGCACTCGTGGTCAGCGGCTTCTCCGCGAGGACATGCTTGCCCGCACGCAGCGCCGCGGCGATCCACTCCCCGTGCAGGGCGGCGGGCAGCGGGACGTACACCGCGTCGATGTCGTCGCGGGCGAGCAGCGCCGCGTACCCGTGCACGGGTACGCATCCGTGCAGGGCCGCGAACTCCCGTGCGCGGCCCGCGTCCCTGCTGGCGACCGCGGTCAACTCGGTCTCGGGCAGGGCCGCCAGAGCGGGCATGAGGCGTCGGCGTGCGACGGAGGCGCAGCCGAGCACACCGACCCGTAGCGGAGCCGCCCCGGTGGGGGCGGCCGTCATGCGGTGGGCGCGATCGTACGGAGACAGGCGAGCAACGTGCGTGCCTGTACGTTGAGGTAGTGGCCGTGCTGCACGAGCGACGCCAGCTGATCGGGCGTCACCCAGTGGAACCCGGCGGGGGGATCCGTCGGCGCCTGGGTCTCGTCGGCAAGCACGACCCGGTAGCGGCTCTCGGCGTTGAGGAACCGCCCGCCCTCCTCGGAGTGCACCGCCTCGTACAGCACATCGGACGCGGTGGCGGTGACGACGGTGCCGAGGAACGCGGGGCGCTGCTCCTCGGGCAGGTGCGCCACATTGCCGGGGATGCACTGCACCGTCGGCCCGAGCTCTACGGTGTCGAGGAACCCGCCCTCGACCCGGGCCGCCACAAGCACGTGCAGCACACCGCCGAACCGGCGGGCCACGAACGCGATCTCCCCGGTGTCCACGGGCTCGAACAGCGGCTGCGTCCAGCGCGCCACCTCACGGTTGCCGGCCTCCACCGAGAGCGCCACCACCCGGAAGAACCGCTGCTCGGCATGGGATATCGCCCACTCCGAGCGCTGCCACCCGGGAACGTCGCGCAGCGCGCCCCGCTCCGCGGTGACGACGTGCCGGCTGCGCTCCGAGCAGAACCAGGACATCAGGTCGGCGTCCGGGCGCAGTGCGCTGCTCTCCGCGCCCGCGCTGCCCGGCATGCAGGCGAGCACGGTGCGCGAGTCCATGTTGACGACGTTGTCCCACCGCAGCAGCTCGTTGAGCTGGCCCAGGCTGAGCCAGCAGAAGTCCTCGTGGTCGGGGACGTCGCCGATGGCCTCGACGATCACATTGCGGTTGCTCTTGCGGTAGAACCAGGAACCGTGCTCCGACTGCAGCACGTCGGTGAGGACCCGGCCCCGGTCGGGCTGGGTGAAGTACTCCAGGTACCGCACGTCCGAACCCTGGTGCACCTTGGTGTAGTTGCTGCGGGTGGCCTGGACGGTGGGGGAGAGCTGGAGCAGGTTCGGGTTGCCCGGCTCCATCTTGGCCTGCATGAGGAAGTGCAGGACTCCGTCGAACTCCTTGGCGAGGATGCCGAGGATGCCGACCTCGGGCTGCCGGATGATCGGCTGGTGCCACTCTTCGGTGCCCTCGTCGCCGGACACCGTGACGTGCAGCCCTTCCACGCTGAAGAAGCGGCCGCTGCGGTGCACGAGATTGCCCGTACCCTCCTGGAACGTCCAGGCGTCGAGCGCGGAGAACGGGATGCGCTCGGTCCGGAAGGCGTGCGCCGCGCGCCGCCCGCCGAGCCAGTGCGCGAAATCGCCCGTGGGCAGCATCGTGCCCGGCGATGCCGTCGAGAGCGCGAGGCGGTCGGCGAGGGTGTGGTCGATCCGCCGGACCAGGGGAGGGCCGGAAATCTGTAGGGATTGCATGGGGAGGACTCCTGACGTCCCTGGCAGATGGAGCGCGGCACGGGGCCTGCGCGGGTCGCGTGGTCGTGTGGTCGCGGGTCAGCCGTGCGTCGCGGTGAACTCCCGGATCGACTGGACGACGTACGCGAGCATCTCCTCGGTCAGACCGGGATAGACCCCGATCCAGAACGTCTGCTCGGTGATGATGTCGCTGTTGGTGAGGTCCCCCGAGATGCGGTGCTCGGCGCCGATGTAGGCGGGGTGGCGGGTGAGGTTGCCAGCGAAGAGCCGCCGGGTGCCGATCTTCCGGCCTTCCAGGAAGTCGACAAGATCGGCACGGCTGTAGGGCGCGTCGGGTTCGACGGTGAGGGCGAAGCCGAACCAGCTCGGGTCGGATCCCTCGGTGGCGCGGGGCAGCACCAGATGGGGCACGCCGTCCAGGCCGTCGCGCAGCTGGCGCCAGTTACGGCGCCGCGCGGCGCAGAACTCGTCGAGCCGGCCGAGCTGGCTAAGACCCAGGGCCGCCTGGAGATCGGTGCCCTTCAGGTTGTAACCGACGTGCGAGAAAATGTACTTGTGGTCGTAGCCGGCCGGCAGCGTCCCCATCTGGTAGTCGAACCGCTTGAGGCAGCGGTTGGTCTCCCCGGGCTCGCACCAGCAGTCCCGCCCCCAGTCGCGCAGTGACTCGACGAGCCGCGCGAGGACGAGGTTCGACGTCAGTACGCAGCCGCCCTCGCCGGTCGTCAGATGGTGGGCCGGGTAGAAACTGACGGTGGACAGATCACCGAAGGTGCCGGTGAGCCGCCCGTGGTGGAGGGAGCCGACCGCGTCGCAGTTGTCCTCGATCAGGAACAGGTCCCGCTCTTCGGCCAGTTGGGCGAGCTCGGCGGCCTCGAAGGGGTTGCCGAGCGCGTGGGCGATGAGGATGGCCCGGGTCTTGGGGCTGATGGCCTGCCGCACCCGGTCCGCGGTGGTGTTGTACGTGCCGAGGTCCACGTCGACGAAGACCGGGACCAGACCGTTCTGCAGGATCGGGTTCACGGTGGTGGGGAAGCCCGCGGCGACCGTGATGACCTCGTCGCCAGGACGCAGCCGGCTCTCCTCCAGCTGCGGCGACATCAGGGCGGCCACCGACAACAGGTTCGCGGACGAGCCGGAGTTGACCAGGTGCGCCTTGCGCCGGCCCATCCAACGGGCGAAGGACGACTCGAACTTGCGGGAGCTGCGCCCCGCCGCGATCCGCATGTCGAGCGCGGCCTCCACAAGGGCTTCCCGGTCCTCCGCGGCGAGGACGGCGCCGGACGGCCAGATCTCGGTGACGCCCGGGACGAACGGCTTCAGGTCCTGGGCCTCCTGGTGGTACTTGCGCACCGACTCCAGGATGAGTTTCTTGTGCTGACCCATGGGATCGTCCTCTCGTGGCGTGCGGGGCATGTCAGCGGCCTTCCGTATCGCCGTACTTGGACGCCTTCCACCAGGCCGGGTTCTCGCGGTACCAGGCGACGGTGGCGGCCATGCCCTCCTCGAAGCCGATGCGCGGGGCGTACCCGAGCTCCTCGCGGATCTTGGTGTCGTCGAGGGCGTAGCGGGCGTCGTGGCCCTTGCGGTCCGTGACGTGCCGGATGGCGGAGCGGTCGGCGCCGCACAGTTCGAGCAGCAGGTCGGTCACCGCGAGGTTGGTGCGTTCGTCGCCGCCCCCGACGTTGTAGATCTCGCCCGCCCTGCCGCCCTGAAGGACGAGGTGCACGGCCCGGCAGTGGTCGTCGACGTGCAGCCACTCCCGCACGTTCAGGCCGTCCCCGTACACCGGCACCTGCAGGCCCTCCAGGAGATTGGTGACGAAGAGGGGGACGAGCTTCTCCGGATGCTGGTGGGGCCCGAAGTTGTTGGAGCACCGCGTGATCGACAGGTCCAGGCCGTGGGTGTGCCAGTACGCGCGGGCGATCAGGTCGGACGCGGCCTTTGACGCCGCGTACGGGGAGTTGGGCTGAAGGGGCCACTCCTCGGTCCAGGAGCCCTCGGTGATGGAGCCGTACACCTCGTCGGTCGACACATGCACGACCCGCTCGACCTTGCTGGCGATGCAGGCCTCCAGCAGGGTCTGGGTGCCGCCCACGTTGGTGCGGACGAACGGGGCGCCGGACTCCACGGAACGGTCGACGTGCGACTCGGCGGCGAAGTGCACCACCGCGTCATGCCCGGGCAGCACGTCCATCAGGGTGTCCCGGTCGCAGATGTCGCCGTGGACGAAGTCCAGACGCGGGTCGTGCGGGGGGAGGTTGTCGCGGTTTCCCGCATAGGAGAGGGCGTCGAGGGCGGTCACGCGGGCGCCCTCCCAGCCGGCGTAGCCATCGTTCAGGAGAGTGCGTACGAAGTGCGAGCCGATGAATCCGGCCGCGCCGGTCACCAGGATCCTCATGCCGTCCTGCCTTCTTGAGTGGGTCGTCGCGGTCGTCGCGGTCGTCGCGGTCGTCGCGGTCGTGGCGCTCGTCGCGGTCGTCGCGAGGTGCGGCAAGGCATCAGACGGCCACCTCGACCCCGGCGTGGTCGCCGATGACGATCCGGTGGCGCGGGTTCTTGTCCGCGGCGGTCACCGACGCCGCACGCCCGATCAGCGAACCCCCGATGCCGTGCACGCCGGTGACGCTCGAACCGTCGAGGACGATGGAGTCGCGCAGGCCGGTGTCCCGCAGTACGCAGCCGCTGCCGACCGAGGTGCAGGGCCCGATGCTGCTGTCCTCGACCAGGGTGCCCGCGCCGATGACGACGGGTCCCTCGATACGGGAGCGCACCACGCGGGCGCCGCTCTCCAGGACGACGGCGCCGATCAGTTCGCTGTCGACCACGTCCGCGTCGCCGGTGTCGGGCCGCAGGCCTTCGAGCACCTTGCGGTGGCATTCGAGGACCTCCTCGACGTCCCCGGTGTCCTTCCAGTAGCCGTCGTACTCGATCGCCTGGACCGAGGTGCCGCGCCCGACGAGCTCCTGGACGGCGTCGGTGATCTCCAGCTCGCCGCGCGGGCTCGGCCCGATGGCGGCGATCGCGTCGTGGATGACGGAGGTGAAGAAGTAGACGCCGATCATCGCGAGGTCGCTGCACGGCTCCTGCGGTTTCTCGACAAGCGCCAACACCCGTCCGTCCTCGTCGAGTTGGGCCACTCCGAAGGCGCGCGGGTCGGGCACCTTGTGGACCAGGATCTGGGCGGCGGGGCGCCGGGCGCGGAATCGGGCGGCGGCGTCCGCGATCCCGTTCAGCAGCATGTTGTCCCCGAGGTACATCACGAAGTCGTCGTCGCCGAGGAAGTCGCGTGCCGTCGTGACGGCGTGCGCGAGACCCCGGGGCGCGTCCTGGCGCAGATAGGTGATGCGGACGCCGAACCGGGAGCCGTCACCGATGGCCGCGGCGATCTGCTCGCCGCGATCGCCGGTCACGATCCCGATCTCGGTCACGCCCAGGTCGCGGATGTTCTCCAGGACATAGGCGAGTACGGGCTTGTTGGCGATGGGAATGAGCTGCTTGGGCATGGAGTGGCTGAACGGCCTGAGGCGAGTACCGGACCCGCCCGAAAGCACCAGTGCCTTCATGAGAGATTCTCCCGGCTTTCGGCGATCTTGCGTAGGGCGGTGGCGCATGCCGCATCGACCTCGGCGCGGAGGTGGGCGGGAGCGCTGCGGAGGGTGTCGGCCGGGGGGTGGGGCAGCGAAGGAAGCGCGTGCCCGCCCGGGATGCTCATGCGGCGTGGAGGCGAGGATTCTCGTCCACGGCTGGGCGCAGATCACCGACGATGGCCGAGTATTCTTGGCGGCCCGCTTCTCCGTCAAGAACGTTCAAGTTCAGCCCGGAGCGGCCCCAACAGCCTTGAACGGCAGGCCAGTTGGTTGTTCGACCTTCATCTTCCCGGGCCGCGCCCTTCCCGTAGGGTGATCGACCATGATGGCCGCACGGGGGGGTGCCGTCCGGTTCGGTGTCCTGGGGACGCTCGAGGTGTGGGACGGGGAAGACAAGCTGCGCCTTGGCGGCCAGCGGTCGCACGGTGTGCTGGCCGCTCTGCTGCTCGAGGCCAACCGGATCGTTCCGATGTCCAGGCTCGTGGACGCCGTGTGGGAGTGGGCACCGCCCGCGACGGCCGAGCACCAGATCCGCAAGGTCGTCGCCGACCTGCGCGCCCGCATTCCGGGCGGACAGCACTTCCTGATCACCGACGGACCCGGCTACCGGATCGTCGTCGATGACGATCAGCTCGACCTCACCCGCTTCGACAAGTACCTGGCCCTCGCGCGCCGTTGCGAGGACATCGACGACGAGGTCGCCGTCCTGGAAGCGGCCCTGAGCCTGCACCGGGGCCGGGTGCTCCCGGACAGCCGCACCCCGTTGCTCGAGTCCGCCGCGACCGCGGTGGAGGAGCGGCTCCTGGGCGCGCGCGAGCGGCTCCTCGAGCTGCGCCTCGAACAGGGCCGCGCGCACGACGCCGTGGGCGAGCTGCGGAACCTGGTCGCCGAGCATCCGCTGCGGGAGTCCCTGAGCGCCCTGCTCATGGTGGCGCTGTACCGGGTGGGCCGGCAGGCCGACGCCCTGCGCGTCTACCACGACCTGCGTACGCTCCTTGCCGAACAGCTCGGCATCGACCCCGGGCCCGAGGCCGACCTGCGCCATCAGCAGATCCTGCGCAACGAACCCGACCTCTACGACCCGGCGCCCCAGGCCCCGCGGCCGCCGATCTCCGAGGCGCCGCTCAAGGAGCCGCGGTCCCTGCCGCACGACCTGTCCGACTTCACCGGCAGGCAGGCGGAGATGAGGTGGCTGCTCTCCAACGTCCCCGACGGCGTCGACGAGCCCACGAAGGTCATCACCATCGACGGGATGGGCGGCAGCGGAAAGAGCACCCTGGCCGTGCACGCCGGGCACCGCCTGGCAGGACGCTTCCCGGACGGCCAGCTCTTCCTCGACCTGCACGGCTTCACCCCGGGCTTCGAACCGGTGACGCCGCGCACCGCCCTCGCCACCCTGCTCCGGGCGATCGGAGTGCCGGGGGAGCGGATCCCGGACGACCTCGCCGACCGGGAGAGCCTGTGGCGGGGCATGACCGCGGGGCGGCGGCTGCTGCTCCTGTTCGACAACGCCGCGACCTCGCATCAGGTACGCCCGTTGATGCCCGGCGGCCCCGGCTGCCTGGTGCTCGTCACCAGCCGCTCCCGCCTCGCCGGGCTCGACGGGGCGGTGCCGCTGCCGTTGCCGCTGCCGACACCGGCCGACGGGCTCGCGCTCCTGAGCGGGGTGCTCGGCCGTGAGCGGGTGCTCGCCGAACCGGAGCCCGCGGCGGAGCTCGTCGCCCTGTGCGGGCAGCTTCCGCTGGCCCTGCGGATCGCCGCGTCCCGGCTGCGCAACCGCCCCCAGTGGACGATCGCCTCCATGGTCGGACGGCTTGCGGGCGAAGTGCCCCGGCTCGGCGAGCTGGTGGCCGAGCACCGCAGCGTCCGCGCGGTCCTCGAGCTGTCGCGCGCCTCGATGCCCGCGCGCCACCAGCAGCTCTTCGGGCTCCTCGGGGTGCACCCGGGCACGGACTTCGACGGACACACGGTCGCCGCGCTCGCCGAACTGCCGCTGGGGTCGGCCGAGTTGCTCCTCGAAGATCTGCTCGACGCCCGGCTGCTCATCCAGCGCACCCCGGGCCGCTACGTCTTCCACGACCTGGTGCGCTCACTGGCCCGCGACGTGGCGCAGGTGGACTCCGCGACGGCCCATCGTGCACGGAACAGGCTGCTCGACTACTACCTGTGCGCCGCCGACGAGGCCGCATCGGTGATTCAGCCGGACCGTGAGCGTCTTGGCGTCGAGCTCGCCCGCCGTCCCGATGTGCTGCCGCCGCTGCCGGACCGGGAGGCCGCCCTCGCCTGGTTCCAGACGGAACGCGCCAACCTCCTCGCGGCGTTGGTCCACGCGGAGGAGGCAGGGTTCGACGCGCACGTGGCACGGCTGCCCCAGGCGCTCACCCCCTACCTGCGCGTACGCGGGCACGCCGAGGACGAACTCGACGTACTGCACCGGGCGGTGGCCGCCGCCCGCCGCATGGGCGACGCGGAGCTGGAGGGCGAGGCGCTGACCAACCTGGCCACGCCGTACTGGTACTTGGGGCGCGTCAAGGAAGGCCTTGCGTGCGCGCAGGAGGCTTTGGCGATCGCCGAGCGCCTTGGCGACAGGCTGCGTATCGCGTTCTGCCTCAGCAGGATCAGCATGTTCTACAACACGATGGGCCAGTACGAGAACGCCATCCTGTTCCTGCACCGGTCCCTGGTGATCTTCAGCCGGGCGGGCGCGCGCAGGGAGGAGGGCGCGGCCCTCGCCTCCCTGGGCGAGGCCCAGTTCGCCCTCGGCCGGCACGGCGAGGCGCTGCAGACCAGCCGGCTGATGATCCTCAACAGCCGACGGATCGGCGACCCGTACGGCGAGATCGTCGGTCTGACCGGCGAGGCCGCATCGCATGCGGAGGGCGGCGAGTACGAGGTCGCGCTCGACCGCCTCGCCGAGGCGTCGGTCCTGGCCCGGCGCTATGCGACGCCGTACGGCCAGGCATCGGTCCTCGCCCGGTACGCGGACGTCTACCGCCGTCAGCGCCGGCACGCGGAGGCGCTGGTGGCCGGACATGCCGCACTCGAACTCCTGCGCAATCTCAGCCGCCCTGCCGTCACGGCCTTCGTCCACAACGCCATCGGCGCGGTACACCGCGACCGGGGCGAGTACGCCCTGGGGCAGGCCCACCATCAGCAGGCCCGGCAGCTCGCCCAACGGATCGGCCTGCGGCGGGAGTTGCTCATCGCCCTGGACGGCATCGCGCACGCCAGGGAGGGCGAAGGCGGCCCGGATCCGGCCGACGGCGGGGCCGCCGGCACGCCGAGCAGCGTGCCCGGCACGGGCAATTGCCCCAGCCGCGCGGGCTGAATCGGCTCTCGTCGTTCAACCGGGTATCAGCCGCAGTCGAACGCGCGACTCGGCGGCCATATCGGGGCGTCCCCGCAGGCGTTCTCTTCACGCTCGAACGCACCGGGGGAAGAAGGTGTCGGGTTAGGGTCGAGACGTTGGTGAGAATGAGTCCCGAGAGGCGGATGACGACCTTAGCCGGGTTCTATCAGCATTTCCCGGCCGGGCCGGTCGGAGTTCCGTACACATCCGCTTCGTTGCTTTCTTCCGGACAGTCATTCTCAGTCCGATCACACCCCGGATCCAAAAGCTCCGCCTGAGAATCCGGCGGACATCGGACAGAAGAGCTTGGTGACCCACATTGTCTTCATTGACGAATACACGCATGCCCGCCCGCAGGGCGGTGGTGGTCGGCGCGGGACCGGTGGGCTGTCTGGCCGCCCAGGTCCTGGCGGCGCGCGGCTACACCGTCGAGGTGTACGAGAAGCGTCCGCACTATGTGGCGAGCGGACTGCGCTACGACGGCCGCACGATCAACCTCTCGCTGTCGCCGAGGGGCGTCGACGCCCTTGACGGCAAGTGCTCCCGGGCCGAACTGGCCGGGCTCGTGGTGCCGATGGACAGCCGCGCGCGGCACGGCCTCGACGGCGACGTCAGCGTCGCGGGCTACGGACGTGACGACTGGCAGACCCTGTCGATCGACCGCAACGACCTGAATCTGCTGCTGATGAAGAACGCGGACGCCGCGCCCACGGTCCGGTTCACCTTCGAAACGGAGTGCACGGGCGTCGACTTCGACGCACGGCGGGTCTCCTTCGCCGACCGGAGTGGCCAGGCGCACCACGCCGACTACGACCTGCTCGTCGGCGCCGACGGGACCCACTCCGCGGTCCGCGGGCGGCTCGCGGAGCAGGGCCTCACCCAGAGCAGGCAGCAGCAGGTGGGGGCCGAGTACCGGGAGGTCACGATCCTCGCCGAGGGCGCCGAGGGTGCCGAGGGCGCCGAGGACAACGCGGCTGCCGACCGGCGGCCCTCGTCGGCCATCCACATCTGGCCCCGCGAGGGCTACTTCATGGTGGGCCTGCCGAACCGCGACGGCTCCCTGCGCTGCACGCTCGTACTGCCGAGGGACGGCGCCCTGACCTTCGCCGACCTCGCTACGGACGAGGCCGTCCTTGCCCTCCTGCGGCGCGACTTCCCCGAGGAGGCCGACCGGATCCGGCTCGCCGAGCCCGATCCCTCGCGGGCGCCGGTGAGTTCGATCTCCGTCGTGAGCTGCTCCCCGGTGGTCCACGACGGCTCGGTCCTGCTGCTCGGCGACGCGGCGCACACGGTGGCGCCGTTCCTCGGGCAGGGCGTCAATCTCGGCCTGGAGGACTGCGCGGTCCTGGAGCGGCTCCTGGAGAAATGGCCGGACGACCAAGGCGCGGTCCTTGCCGAGTTCCAGCGCGAACGCGTACCGGAGCACGAGGCGGCGTCAGCCCTCTCGCTGGCCAACTACGTGGAGCTGAGCGGGACAGGACCGGCCCCCGGCCGTTCCGACGTCCCCCCGCTGCCCGCCCTGGTCAACTTCGTCAGCCCCAGCTACCAGGAAGCACTCGACATCTACTCAGGCGACCGCCGCGCACCCGGGGCGATCGCACAGCAGCAGCCGACCATCGCACAGCAGCAGCCGACCGGAGGGTGAATCACGACGTGAGCACGACTCAACGCTTCGCGAAGGTGTTCCACTGGCGGGACGACGAGACCGAGGCACAGGGCTGGCTCGTCATCCACAGCCTGGAGGGAGGGGTCTCCGGCGGGGGCCTCTTCATGCACCCGAACGTCACGCTGTCGGAAGTGGCCGACCTCGCGGCCACCATGACCCTGAAGAACACCTTGCAGCGCCCGCGGTTCGGCGGCGGCAAGGGGGGAATCCGGTTCGACCCCACCTCGCCGGAGGCCGAAGGCGTCCTGCGCCGGTTCATGATCGCGCACCGTGACGTCATCGCGGAGGAGTGGAGCACCGGGGCCGACCTCTACACCAGCAGGGAGGCGATCGAGCGCATCGCGCGGGAGGATCTCGCCCTGCCGACGGCGTTCGTCGCGATGGCCCACACCCTGGCCCGGCACGCCGGAATCCCCTCGCAGGCACAGGTCGTTCCGCAGCGCCTCGCGCTGCCCTGGAACGACCACGCCACGGTCGACGAGGCCGCCACAGGACACTCCGTCGCCGAGGCGATCCGCCTGTCGGCCGGCGGAACACCGCGCGTCGCCATCCAAGGGTTCGGCAGCGTCGGATCGAACGCGGCGCACTCACTGACCTCGCGCGGCATCGGTCTTGTCACGGGCATCTGCGAGAAGGACGGCTTCCTGATCGATCCCGACGGGATCGACGTCGAGGAGCTGCTCCGCCGCAGGGCCGACCAGGGAGACGAGAAGGCCTTCGGTGATCTCGTACAGGACAGCCCGCTCCGCGGCTGGAAATGGGTTCCGCGAGGTGCCGGTCAGCCGGACGAGGAATTGCTCGTCGATTTCGTCGCCGCCGCCGCACCCGAAGTCCTCACACCCTGCGCGACCCGGTACGCACTCACCGATTCGGTCATGCAGGAGTTCGTGAAGAGTTCCGGGCAGGTGGTGGTCTGCGGGGCCAACAATGCCTTCGCCACCGACGAAGTCCGTTCGTACTGGACCCGACAGGGCATCACCATCATTCCGGAATGGGTGTCCAATGCGGGCGCCGCGATTCTGTTCGGTGAACTGATGAAGACAGAACGAACCGATCAGGAGACGATGCAGTCGATATTCGCGTCGATCACCGAGCGGATCGAAGAATTTCTTATCTCTCATGGCCTGCACGTGAACAACCGGAAGAGGACACAGGCTGATGCGCAAGAACAAGACGCTTGAGCTGATCCGCCAGGGCAGCCCTGCGGTCGGCACCTGGCTCCAGCTGCAGAACGTGAACTCGACCAGACTCCTGGTCGCACAGGGCTCGTTCCGCTGGATGCTCGTGGACTTCGAGCACACGCCCATCGACCACACCACGGCAAGCCACATCTTCGGCGTGATCTCCGACCTGAGCGGCGGCGAGATCACCCCGATCGCGCGGGTCGCCGCGGGCACCGTCGAGCACATCAAGCACGCGCTCGACGCGGGCGCCCAGGGTGTGATCGTGCCGATGGTCAACTCCGCGAAGGAGGCGGCGGACGCGGTGCGCTTCGCCCGGTTCCCGCCCAAGGGCGAGCGCGGTGGCGGCGGCATGGTTCCGCACGTCGGCTTCGCCACGAGCGGCCCGGGCTACATCGCAGAGGCCAACGACGAGATTCTCGTAGGCGTCCAGATCGAGACCACCGAGGGCCTGGCGAACATCAAGGAGATCCTCGCCGTCGACGGCATCGACCTGGTCTTCATCGGCCCCAACGACCTCCATCTGTCGCTCGGCCTTCCGGCGAAGTTCTGGAGCGAGGAGCCGGCGTTCCAGGACGCCGTGCGCACGGTGGCCGACGCCTGCCGCGAGGCCGGTGTGCCGCTGGGCACCCTCTGCCGTGACGCCGCCAGCGTACGGAACCGGATCGACGGCGGATTCACCTTCCTCGGCCACGCAAGCGATCTGCATTTCATGCTGACCAAGGCGGGCGAGGAATACGGCGCACTCCACGACATCAGTGAGCCGGCGAGCACCTGGTGCAACATGGTGAACCTCGACCGTCTGCCCGATTCACTGCGCGGCCTGCCGCGTGACTGAAACCCGACCGGAAAACAACAGGAAGGCGACGAGCATGGTCAACAGGGTTGTAGTAGTGGGCGGCGGCACCTCCGGCTGGATGAGCGCCAGTTATCTCAAGGCCGCGTTCGGCGACCGAATATCGGTGACCGTCGTGGAATCCGACCGGGTGCCCACGATCGGCGTGGGCGAGGCCACGTTCAGCACGGTGCGCCATTTCTTCGAGTACCTGGGACTCAAGGAAACCGACTGGATGCCGGCGTGCAACGCCACGTACAAACTCGGCATTCGTTTCGAGAACTGGGCCGAGCAGGGCAAGCACTTCTACCACCCCTTCGAGCGGCTCCGCGTCGTGGACGGGTTCCCGCTGACGGACTGGTGGCTCAAGCAGCGTCCTTCGGAGCGGTTCGACGTCGACAACTTCGTGATGGCGCAGATGGGCGACAACCTGCGCTCGCCGCGCCTGCTCGACGGCACGCTCTTCGAGCAGAGCAACGGTGACCTGGGCCCCGACGGTTCCGTCTTCAAGTCCACGCTCTCCGAGCAGGACACGCAGTTCCCGTACGCCTACCAGTTCGACGCCGCGCTGCTCGCGAAGTACCTGACCGAGTACGGCGTGAGCCGCGGTGTCCGCCACGTCGTCGACGACGTCGTCGAGACCAAGCTCGACGACCGCGGCTGGATCAGCGCCGTCGCCACGAAGGACCACGGCGACCTGGAGGCCGACCTCTTCATCGACTGCACCGGGTTCAAGGGCCTGCTCCTGAACGAGAAGCTGGGCGAGCCCTTCGTCTCGTTCCAGGACACCCTGCCCAACGACCGTGCCGTCGCGCTGCGCGTCCCGCAGGACACGGCCAAGACGGGCATCCGTCCCTACACCACCGCCACCGCCCAGGAGGCCGGCTGGATCTGGACGATCCCGCTCTTCGACCGCATCGGCACGGGCTACGTCTACTCGAGCGACTACTGCGAGCCCGAGGAAGCCGAGCGCACGCTGCGCGAGTTCGTCGGCCCGGACGCGGCGGACCTCGAGGCGAACCACATCCGCATGCGGATCGGCCGCAGCCGTAACTCCTGGACGAAGAACTGCGTGGCCATCGGCCTGTCCAGCGGCTTCGTCGAGCCGCTGGAGTCGACCGGGATCTTCTTCATCCAGCACGGCATCGAGCAGCTGGTGAAGCACTTCCCGCAGGAGGACTGGGCGTCCCAGCTCCGCGAGTCCTACAACAGCGCGGTCAACCACTGCATCGACGGCGTCCGGGAGTTCCTGGTGATGCACTACTGCGCCGCGAAGCGGAACGACACCAAGTACTGGCAGGACGCCAAGACCCGCACGGTGCCCGACGCGCTGGCCGCGCGCATCGAGCAGTGGAAGACCAAGATGCCCGACGCGGAGACCATCTACCCGCACTACCACGGCTTCGAGTCGTACTCCTACGTCTCGATGCTCCTCGGTCTGAAGGGCATCCCGCTGCGCGCGCCCGGCGCGCTCGACCTGATGGACGGCTCGGCCGCGGCCGAGGAGTTCGAGCGGGTGCGCGCCACGTCGCGCGAGCTGGTGCAGAACCTGCCCAGCCAGTACGAGTACCTCGCCCAGGCCCACTGACGCGCGGACCCGGCCTTCGGCCCCGCGGCACCCGACCGGTGCCGCGGGGCCGGTCATCGACTTATCGACGGAAGGGAACCCGGTGATGCCGGGATGATCGCACACAACGCCCAACCGGCAGCCTCACTCGCCCCCGAGGAACTGCGCGCGCTGATGGCCGGATTCCCGACCGGCGTCACGGTGATCACGGCCTTCGACGCGGCGGGGCGGCCCTGGGGGATGACGTGCTCGTCCCTGTGCAGCGTCACGCTGCGGCCGCCGACGCTCCTGGTCTGCGTCAGGAACGGGAGCCCGACCCTCGCCGCCGTACTGGAGGGAGGCCGGTTCTCGGTCAACCTCCTCGGTGACGCGGGACGTCCGGCCGCCGAGCTGTTCGCATCGGGCGCCGCGGACCGTTTCGACCGCGTGAAGTGGGAGGACGCACCCGGTGGCGGCGGTCCTCATCTGCCGCACGACGCGCACGCGGTGGCCGACTGCCGCGTCCTGAAGACCGAGACGATCGGCGATCACACCGTGGTCTACGGGCACGTGGAGCAGTCGGTGACATTCTCGCCCGCCCCGCAGCCGTTGATCTACGGCATGCGCAGCTATGCAGTCTGGCCGGCTCCATGACCGGCCGAGCCGACCGGGAGGTGGCCGTGCAGTTCAAGAAGGTCCGGACCGACCTGGCCATCTTCGGGGGTGAGCCCGCCTTCGCCGATGACGTCAGGGTGGGAACGCCGAACGTGCCCGCCAAGGACCGCTACCTCGAGCTGGTCGGCGAGGCCATCGACCGCCGCTGGCTGAGCAATCTCGGCCCGCTTGTCCAGGAGTTCGAGGGTCTGACGGCGGAGCGGACCCTGCGGCGGCACAACACGGCGACGGGCAACGCCACCGCCGCGCTGCAGGTCGCGGCGAAGGCGTGCGGCGTCACCGGGGAAGTCATCATGCCGTCGTTCACCTTCGCGGCGACGGCCCTCGCGATGAGCTGGATCGGCCTCACGCCGGTGTTCTGCGACATCGACCCGGAGACGGGCACCCTGGACCCCCTCTCGGTCGCCAAGGCGGTGACCCCCCGCACGGGCGGCATCCTCGGCGTCCATCTCTGGGGCAACCTCTGCGACTTGACCGGACTCGACGACGTGGCCCGGGACGCGGGCGTGCCGCTCCTGTACGACTCGGCCCAGGCGTTCGGCTGCCAGCCACTGGCGCCGGCGCCCCAGGGAATGGCCGAGGTGTTCAGCTTCCATGCGACGAAGATCCTGAACACCTTCGAGGGCGGGCTCGTCGCCACCGACGACGACGAGATCCACGCGCGCGTGCGGTCGATGCACAACTTCGGCTTCGACGACGCGATGAACGTGATCGGCCCGGGGACGAACGCGAAAATGAGCGAGTCGTCGGCGGCGATGGGCATCGCGTCCGTCGAGCGTCTCGACGACACCCTGAGCACCTACAGGTCGCTCTACCTGCGCTACCGGGAGGGCCTGGACGAGGTGCCGGGCGTCACCCTGATCGAGGCCCCGGCGGGCCAGACCCACAACCACCAGTACATCGTCGTACGGGTGGAACCGGGCGCGGCCGGCCTCGACCGCGACCGTCTCTTCGACGTCCTCGGCGCGGAGAACATCCGCACCAAGAAGTACTTCGCACCGGGCTGCCACCGCATGCGGCCCTACCGCGACGACGCCGTGCACACACCGCTCGACCTGCCGGCGACCGAGGAGCTCGCGGAGCGGGTGCTCGCCCTGCCCATCGGGCTCTCGGTGTCGCCGGACGACGTGGACCGGATCTGCGACGTGATCGCGGCCGCGGTCCGCCACGCTTAGGGCCTGACCCATCGGACAGGCCCTAGCGGACCGCGGCCGCCGGGTCACCGCGACTGCCGCTGCCCGGCGGAGCCGACGTCGGCCCCCGCACCCTCGATGAGCTCGGCAGCACGGCGGGGCCCGTTCTGCGCGCGGTACTCCTCGCCGAGCTGCCGGGCCCGCTCGCGGAACGTGGGCTCGGTGAGCACGCGCCGCACCGCCGCCCGCAGTTGGGTCTCCAGGTCGTCGCCCTCCTTGAGGTGCACCCCGGCGCCCGACCATCCGACGTGGGCGCCGACCTCGTTCTTGTCCTCGGTGGCGGAGGCCACGACGAGCGGTACGCCGTTGCTCAGGGCCGCGGTGACACCGCCGTACCCACCGTTGGTGACCAGGAGGTCGGCGTGCGGCAGGAGATGGTGGTACGGCACGAACCGCTCCACACGTACGTTCTTCGGCAGCGGGCCCAGGTCGAGCTGCTCGGGCGGCACACCGGTGGTGGTGACGATCAGGGCGTCGAGATCGGAGAGCGCGCGGATCGCGGGCAGCAGCAGCCGCTCCGGCTCATTGGCGACGGTGCCCTGCGTCAGGTGCACCACGGTGTCGTACGCCTTCAAGTCGTCCCACCAGTGCGGAGCCTGGAACTCATCGGTGGGCTCGCCGGTGATGGGGCCGACGAAGCGGGTCTGCGGGAGCAGGTCGCTGCGGGGGTACTCGAAGGACGGCACCGTCCCGAGGAGGTACAGGGACGGCATGCGAATGATGTTCTCGAAGGCGCCGGCGTCGATGCGCTCAAGGCCCACCTGGGCACGCGTCTTGTCGGCCTCCCGGCGCAGCTCGCGCATGATGATGTGGTCCCCGGTCCACTTCAGCATCCGGTTGCGCAGCCGCCCGAGGAAGGTGGCGCTCGGCGGCAGACCCATGCCGAACGGCGCGGTGTCCCGGCTGCTGAGGGTGTAGATCGACGTGGCCATCCAGACCAGCGGAATGCCCGTCTTCTCGCTGAGGAATCCGCCCGCGTACGTGGTCTCGTCGGTGACCACCACGTCGGGGCGCAATTCCTCGGCCAGCGCCGTCAGATCCCGGAGTTGGTCGGGTGCGGTGCCGAAAAAGACGTCACGGAAGACCGCGACCATTCCCTTGGTTCCGGTGAGACCCGCGTGGTGGGGGAATGCCTCGTCGTGCGTCATTCCTCCGTAGTCGAATCCGGAGACGATCGGAGAGAACCGGGCGCCGGTCTTTTTGACACGCGCCTCAAATGCCTTTCCGGTGTACCAGGTCACCTCGTTCCCGCGGCGCACGAGTTCCTTCACCACATGCATCATCACATTGACGTGTCCTTCGGCCGGCGCCGTCGCCACGAGAATATTCACCACGGTTTTGCCCCCACTTTTCCTCGGCCGATCGTCACTACGTGCGGAACGTTAACCCAGCGGGCGATCGCTCAGGACTGTTCGTTCAGCGGGTGCCCGCGGACCGCACTGGCCGGAAAGAGCAGGCGGTCTGCCCAGGTCTTGCCGGATGTGCTACCAATAGGTTGGCAGCCAACACATTGCCAGCCAATGCTGAGGCCGTGACAGGAACCGGTAGACCCCGACCCACCGAGCGCAGTCGAGGACAAGGACAAGCATGACTATCTCGAACGAAGCATCCCGCCTGGCCGGAGCGCTGACCCGCTCCGTGGCGGGACCGGTGCTGCAGCCCCACGACGCGGGATTCGCCGATGAGTTGGCGAGTTTCCAGCTCGGTCTGCGACACCGTCCCGACCTCGTGGTCGGGGCGCGGGATGCCGCCGACGTGCGGGCCGTCGTGCGCTTCGCCGCCGAGAACGGGGTCCCGCTCACCGTGCACAGCACCGGACACGGAATGTGCTCCGCCGCGGACAGAGGGATCGTGCTGACGGTGCGTCGGCTGAACGGCGTCGTCGTCGACCCCGTCGACCGCACCGCCCGCGTCGAAGGCGGCACGACCTGGGGCGAGGTCGCGGCGGCCGCCGCGCCGCACGGCCTGGTGCCGCCCAGCGGCAGCATGGGCAGCGTCGGCGCCGTCGGCTACACCTTCGGCGGCGGGATCAGCCTGCTCGGCCGATCGGACGGCTGGGCCAGCGACTTCGTCCGTTCGTTCATGGTCGTGACCGAGGACGGCGAGGAGCGGCGGGTCGACGAGAGCGACACCGAGCGCTTCACCCGGCTGCGCGGCACAGGACCCCTTCCGGGCGAGGTCGTCACCGCGATGACCATCGGTCTGCTGCCCGAGGGCACCCTGCAGGGCGGCGGCCTCACCTTCGACATCGGGGCGTCGGACGCCGACGGCGACTCCGCGGTGCTCCACGCGTTCCGCGAATGGACGGCGGGCGCGCCCGACGAACTCACCTCCACGCTACGGGTGATGGCCTTCCCCGACGGCGACTTCCTGCCCCCGCCGCTGCGCGGCCGGCGCATCGCACGCGTCGCGATCGCGATGCGCGGCACGGCCGATGACGCCGACCGTCTGGTGGCTCCGCTGCGCAAGGCGGCTCAGACGATCGAGGACACCCTGGCCCCGATGCCGTTCACCCAGTCGGCCCGTGTGCACGCCGAACCGGACACGCCCGGCCCGTACATCGGCGAGAACGTCCTGATCGACACGCTCGACCCGACGGCGCTCGAGACCCTGGCGCGGCCGAACGGCCACACCATGGTGATCACGAACATCCGGCACCTCGGCGGCGCGCTCTCCCGTACGCCCAAGGTCCCGGACACCGTGCGCGGCCGCAACGCCCGCTACCTCGTCGCGGCGGTGTCCCCGGTGGACCCGGAGGTGTCGGTCTCCGACCCGTCCGCCGCCCACGAACAGGCGAGCCCCGCATGGGCACTTGAACCGTTCGTCCCGGCACAGGTCGGCGTCAGCCCGGGCTTCAGCGTCGGGCCGCGCGGCAAGAACTGACACCGCGGACCGCAGGAAGAAGCTCCGGTCGGAGTGGGTGATCCCGAACGACACCCTCCCCGGCCGGAGCTTCGTCGTGTCCGCCGCGGCGGGTGCGGTACCGGGGCGGGAGAGCGCGCGGTACCGGGGCGGGAACGGATGGGGAACGGCCTGGTAGCGGGGCCCGGCAGGGTGTCCGTACAGCACCGGAACCACTGCCAGGGGGATGTTCGCTCATGCTCTCCACACCCGTTGCGCCCGCCCGCACATCCACCGCCGCACGCGGCACGTCCAAGTCCTCCCAGCGGATCGCCCAGAACCTGGTGGCGCTCGGACTGCTCTACGACGAGCTGGCCAACACCCTCACACACGCGCCGTCCCGCAGGACCGCGGGGAAGGTGCGGGAGCGGGGCACGCCCGGCATCCCGCTCAACACCCAGGTCCTCGACATCAGGAGCGACATCCGTACGGTCCTGGCGAGTTGGGCCGCGCTCGTCTGCGAGCAGCGCAGCGTCCCGGCCCCGGCCCGCGACACCTCGGCGCTCACCGCCTTCCTCGTCGGCCACGCCGACTGGCTGACCGGGCACGAGGCGGCGCAGGACATCGCCGCCGAGACGGACGACCTGGTGCGGCTCGCCTGGTCGGCGCTGTCCGACCGCCGCGACGGCAGCGTGCCCGTCGGCTCCTGCGTACGACCCGGCTGCGAGGGGGAGCTGGTGGCACACCTCTCCCCGCGCACGCCCACCGGGCGGGCCGCCGTCGTCTGCTCCGCGGACCCCGCCCATTCCTGGCGGCCGGACGCCTGGCACACCCTGACCTCGCCCCCTCCGCGTACCGCCCGGAGCGCGGGGCTCACCGCGCAGGACATCGCAGCGGGCTGGCAGATCGCGTCCGGCACCGTGTACTGGCTGGCCAACACGCATCAGTGGCGGCGCCGCAAGGACGGGCGGCGCGTCCTCTACGACCGCGACGACGTCCTGACCACCATGCGGTCCCGCGACAAGGTGGTGACCGCCCCATGACGTACTCCACGACGGCACGAGAGCCGCGGCAGATCGACACCGTCCTCTTCGACCTCGACGGCACGCTGGTGGACACCCTCAGCGACATCGAGGAGGTCGTCAATCGCGCACTGGGCGAATACCGGCTGCCCGCCCTGACCCGCTCCGAGGTGAGCGACCGGGTCGGGGAAGGAGGGACGGCACTCGTCGAGGCGTCGATCCGCAAGACCCGACGCGACCACGACCCCGAGCTCGTGGCGCGCGTGTACCAGGCCTACCTCGCCGGCTACGCGCGTCAACCGGCCGCCAGGGCGCGCCTGTACCCGGGCGCCGAGGCGGTCCTGCGCCGGCTGCGAGCGGCCGGCGTCCGGGTCGCCCTGTGCACCAACAAGTCCCGCCACGTGACGGCACCACTCCTTGTTGCCCTCGGTCTCGACACCTGCTTCGACGCGGTGGTGACCGGCGACGGCCCCGAGCGCCGCAAACCCGCCCCCGACCCGCTGCTCAGCGCGCTGCGGCTGGTCGGCGGCTCGTCCGCGCTGATGGTCGGCGACAGCGTCTACGACCTGCGCGCCGCACAGGCGGCAGGCATGCCCGTTGCCTGGGTCCGGTTCGGCTACGGCACACACCACGGCGCCGCACCGCCGGACCTGGAACTCGACGGCCTCGACGACCTGGAGACGGCCGCACACGCGGCCGGCCTCCACGTCCGCCCCGCCTGACGCCCCCCGAGGCATCACACCTCGCACCCGCCCTGCACCGACCGCCGCGCATCGGGCGCCCTGCACTGGCCGGCGTGTATCGGGCGCCGCGTACCGGGCGTCCTGCACCGCCGTTCCGCACTGGGTGTCCTGCATCGGGCGCCCTGCATCGGGCGTCTTGCACTGACCGTCCTGCACCGGCCGTCCTGCACCGGCCGCCCCGCACCGACCGCCCTGCACCTGCCATCCCGCACCGACCGCCCCGCACCTGCCATCCCGCACCGACCGCCCCGCACTGGCCACCCCGCACCCGCACCCCACACCCGCCACCCCACACCCGCCACACACAGGATCGGCTATCGACGTGAGACTCACAGAAGAGACCGAGGAGGCACGTGATGTGTCTCCCCAGACGCTCCCCGCACCCGCCGATGACGACGCGCCCGTCGGTCCGACGGTCCGTCGTCGTCGGCGTATCGGGTACGGACTGCTTGTCGTGGTGCCGGTCATCGCCGGTGTCCTCGCGCTGGCCGAGGCGGGGCGGGGCGGGGACGCGGGTGGCGGGAGCGCGCACGGGCCCGGGGGCTCCAGCACCGCTGTGTTGCTGCTCGCCGCCGCGGCCGTGCTCGTCGTGGCACGCGGCGCCGGAGCGCTTGCGGAGCGGCTCGGCCAGCCCCGCGTCATCGGTGAGATCTGCGCGGGACTCGCCCTGGGGCCCACGCTGCTGGGGCGCCTTGCCCCGGACGTGTTCTCGTGGATCTTCCCGAAGCCGGTCGTCACGGGGCTCGACGCGCTGGCCCAACTCGGCCTCGTCCTCTTCATGTTCGGCGTGGGACAGGAACTGTCCCAGGCACGCAGGACGGCCCGCGAGGCGCAGGGCGCGCTGCTCGTGACCCTCGCGTCCTTCCTGGTCCCGTTCGCGACCGGAGCCGCGCTGGCCCTGTGGCTGTTCCCGCGCTACGAGGGGGTCTCCTCCGAGCCGACCGCCTTCGCCCTGTTCCTGGGTTGCGCGCTCAGCGTTACGGCCTTCCCCGTCCTTGCCCGCATCCTCGCCGACCTCGGACTGCTGGGGAGCAAGACGGGCCGGCTCAGCCTCTACGCCGCGGCGGTCGGGGACGGCGTCTGCTGGCTGGTGCTCACCGTCGCCCTCGCGTTGGCCCAGGGCGACGGGCCGGGTACGACATGGCAGACGCTGCTGCTCTCGCTCCTGGCCACGGCGGTCCTGCTCGGTCCGGTTCGGGCCGGGCTCAAGAGGGTGCTCGAAGGCCCCTTGGGCCGATCGCCCGCCGCGGTCCTCACGCTGTGCACCGCGGGCGTGGCCGCCTCGGCCGGTCTCACGGCTCAGCTCGGCATCCACCAGCTCATCGGGGCGTTCGTCTTCGGGCTCGCCTGGCCGACCACCTTCCGCGGACAGTCCGGCGAGGCGCAGTCGGCCGCCGTCCACACGCTGGCGCAGCTCCTTCTCCCGTTCTTCTTCCTGGGGTTCGGCCTCTCCCTCGACCTCGGCGAACTCTCCCTCGACATGGGGAACGCGCTGCTCCTGGGCGGGATGCTCGTCGCCGCCATGGTCTCCAAGATCCTCGGCGCGGGCCTTGCGGGATGGCTGTCCGGCCTCACGCGTACGGACTCGCTGGTGCTCGGCGTGCTGATGAACACGCGCGGCCTGACCGAACTGGTCGTGCTCGGCATCGGTCACCAGGCGGGAGTGATCGACGACCAGCTGTTCGCTGTGCTCGTGCTCGTCACCCTCGTCACCACGGCCATGACGGGGCCGGGACTGCGGCTGATACAGGCGGCGGTGGCGGCACGCCGCAAGTGAGAAGCGCCCTGCGGCGGTAGTCCGAAAGTCAACCTTGACCGAGACTCGCCGAAGTCTATGGTCTGGACTAATCGGCAGCCGTGAACATCCGGCCCCGGCCGCCCCACGAGAGCACTTCACGCCGCACACCCCCACGAAGCCACGCCGTGAAGGAGTACGCATGGACAGAAAGCGGAAGACCGCTGCCGCGATCGGCGCGGGCCTGGCACCGGTCCTCGCCCTCACACTGCCGACCGGTTCGGCCAGCGCGCACGGGTACGTCAACGCGCCGGCGAGCCGTCAGGCGCAGTGCGCCGCGGGCACGGTGGAGTGCGGCGAGATCAAGTACGAACCGCAGAGCGTCGAGGGGCCCAAGGGCCTGCGCAGCTGCAGCGGCGGCAACGCCAGGTTCGCGGAGCTCGACGACGACAGCAAGGGCTGGAAGGTCAGCGACGTCAGCAGGACGCAGACCTTCACCTGGACGTTCACCGCGCGCCACCGCACCGCGAACTACGAGTACTTCGTCGACGGCACGAAGGTCGCCACGATCGACGGCGGCAACCAGCAGCCCCCCGCCACCGTCTCCCACCAGGTCAATCTGGGCAGCGCGACGGGCAGGCACAAGGTGCTCGCCGTGTGGAACATCGGCGACACGTCGAACGCCTTCTACGCCTGCATCGACGTCAACATCCGCTAGGAGAAGGGGTCATGACAGGAAGGGGTGTCCGGCGACGCCCCGCCCGCCGGACACCTTTTCCTGTCATGGCCCTATAAACCGACACCCCCGGTCGTTACCCTCTGCCGCATGATTTCCACGGTGGTCTGGGGTACCGGCAACGTCGGCCGCGCGGCCATCCGTGCCGTCGACGCCCACCCGGCGCTGAAGCAGATCAACGGCTGCTTCTTCTGCCTCGACTGGCGCACCGAACGCGACGGCCGAAAGGTCGAGAAGGATTTCCCCGAAGCGGTCACCCACTGGCGCACCACGACCGCCTTCGACACCCGCACCCGCCTCGCAGCCGAGTACGCCGAGCGCTATGCCCTGGACCACCACGGCCTCGACGACGATTTCTGGACACGCATGACCGCGCACTACTGAGGCGGCCTCAGGTCATGAGTAGTTGCTTCCTCGCCAGAGCCACATCGAAGTCCCCCTTCGGGTACTGCGGATCCAGCGCGTTCAGATGCTCCAGGAGCAGCTTGCTGATGGCCCAGTTGCGGTACCACTTGCGGTCCGCCGGGATGAGGTACCACGGGGCGTGCGTCGTGGAGCAGCGCTCCAGGGCGATCTCGTACGCCTCCTGGTAGGCGGGCCACAGGGCCCGATCCTCGATGTCGCCCGGGTTGAACTTCCAGTGCTTGTCGGGGTTGTCGACGCGTTCAAGCAGGCGGCGGCGCTGCTGTTCGTACGAGATGTGCAGGAAGCACTTGATGACCGTGACGCCGTCGTCGGCCAGGGAGCGCTCGAAGCGGTTGATCTGGCCGTAGCGGCGGCCCAGTTGGCTGCGCGGGACCAGGTCGCGTACCCGGGCGATGAGGACGTCCTCGTAGTGCGAGCGGTCGAAGATGCCCATCTCGCCAGGGTGGGGGAGCGCCTGCATGATGCGCCACAGGAAGGGGTGGTTCAGCTCCTCGGGCGTGGGCGTCTTGAACGCCTTGATGCGGCAGCCGGACGGGTTGAACAGGCCGATGACGTGCTTGACGGTGCCGCCCTTGCCGCTGGTGTCCATGCCCTGGAGGACGAGCAGGACGCGGCGGCGGTCGCCCGCGGTGCTCGCCGCGTAGAGCCGCTCCTGGAGGCCCGCGAGGCGCTCACCCATCTGGGCGGTCGCCAGGACCCCCGCGGCCTTGTCCGCCGGACCTGCCGGGGTCGCGGACGCGTCGTACGCGGAGAGGTCCACGCGCTCGCCGTCGGGGATCCGCAACAGCTCGCGCAGCTGGGCGGGCGGCTTGCTCGCTCCCTTGCCCTGCTTCTTCTCCGTGTTCTTCGTGTTCTTCGTGCCCTTCTTGATCTTGGCCACTGAGCGGTCCCTTCCGGTGGTGTACCCCGATCGTGCGACGGCGGAGCCGGGGCCCGCCACTCAGCTTGAGCCTTGTCGGGCAATCCTGGGCCCAGGAAGCAGCCGACCCCGGAAGCAGCCGGGCCCCGCAAAACCCGGTGCTCAAGTCAACGTCACGTTCGGCGACGGCACGGCCGACGCGGAAGCGGAAGCGGACGGCGCCGAATCCGCCATGTCGCTGTCCCGCTGGCTCATGGCGGAGCCCGAACTCCGGGGCCACGCAAGGGTTTCCACCGGGGCGGCCGGTTCGGCGCCGGGCCACATGGGCGACGGACTGGAACTCGTCAACGTCGTACTCGCCAACAGCATCGCCCTCGGCAGCCTGATCACCGCGGTCGCCGCCTGGCGCGGCTCGCGTCCGCGCCCTCCGCAGGTGCGCCTCGAACGGGACGGCGTCGTAGTCACGTTGCGGGACAGCTCCCCGGAGCAGGTCGAGCAGATCCTGCGGATGTGGAACGCGACCGCCGCGCCCGCACCCGTCGCGTCGGACGGGGACAGCGAGTAGCCGTGGCCCTGCTGTCGACCCGGCCCGCTCCGACCCCGGCGTGTGGGGCCTTGCCGGCGACGCCTGCACGGTGATCGCGCAGCCGGACGGCGTCGGCGACATCCTCGACACCGTCCGGGAGAAGGCGCGCCGGGCCGAGGACACCCTGCTCGTCTACTACGCGGGGCACGGTCTGACGGACCCGCACACCGACGAGCTGTATCTCGCCCTGCCCGGATCCGACCGCGAACGCGAGTACACCTCACTTCGCTACGAGTACCTGCGCCGGGCCGTCCTCGACCAACAGGCCAACGCCCGGCGCACGGTGGTGATCCTCGACTGCTGCTACAGCGGACGTGCCCTCCTCGGCAAGATGAGCGCCAGCACCCACATCGCCGACCAGGCCGTGGTCGAGGGCACCTGCCTGCTCACGGCATCCGCGGAGACCCGCCCCGCCCTGTCCCCGCCCGGCGAGCGCTACACCGCGTTCACCGGCGAGCTCATCGCCACCCTGACCGAGGGCGTCCCCGACCGGCCCGACCCGCTCGACATGGACACCCTCTACCGGCATGTGCACCGCACGCTGGCCGGCAAGTCCCGCCCGCTGCCGCAGCAGCGCAACCGCAACCTCGGCGGCTTCATCGCGATCGCCCGCAACCGCGCGGCGACGCCGACGCCACCACCGCCCCTCATCGGCCTGAGCGAGGCCGAGAAGCGACTGGCCCAGATGGAGCAGCGCTCGGAACAACTGCGCCTGGAGAACGAGCGGTCGCGCAGTTCCCCGCGCCCCTTACGGGGCCCGGCCCGGCGGTGTCTCTTGCGTTGCCCATTGACATCCCGGCCCCGCGCCTCGAAGCTCCAAGACGCCCGTGGTAACGCTAACACCGGGCTGACACACACCTGAGGGAGCCACCCATGTCAGGTAGTCGTCAGGGCGGTCAAGACCGTCAGAGCCGTCGTCCCGCGCCGAGAGCCGCCGTCGACCGGCGCACCCTCCTCGCCGCGGCCGCCGCCGGTGCGCTCGCCACGGCCTGTGGAACCGCCGAGGGCAAGCCCCCGGGCAAGGTCGCCGTGCACGGGGACAACGCCACCTGGGCCGAGCCGATGGCCGCCGCGGGCAAGGCCATGAAGTCGGTCGCGGGCATTGAGCTCGTGCCCGAGGTGATCGCGTCCCTGGAGTCGTTCGAGCAGGTCGTACGGTCCTCGCTGCGGACGAACAAGACGCCCGACATGCTCAAGTACTGGTCCGGGTACCGGCTCCAGGACCTCGCCCGCACCGGCGGTGTCGTCGACCTGACCGAGCAGTGGGACCGCGCGGTCGGCAAGGGCTGGGTCGAGCCGTCCCTGCGCCCCGCGTTCACCTACCGGGACCGCGTCTACGCCCTGCCGATGAACCTCGCGTACTGGGTGTTCTTCTACAACCCCGAGGTGTTCAAGAAGCATGACCTGGAAGTCCCCGAGACCTGGGACGACTTCCTCGCCGCCTGCGCCCGCCTGAAGAAGAACGGCATCACACCCCTGCACGGCACGGCCGACGGACGGTGGCCCTCCTTCATCTGGTTCCAGGAGGTGTTGAGCCGTCAGGACCCGTCCTTCTACCAGGACTTGATGAACGGCCGCGAGCGCTACACCGACCCGCGCGCCGAGCGGGCCCTGCGCACCATCGCGTCCTTCTTCGACAAGGACTGGTTCACGCCCATGGACCTGAACCACAACGACGCGGCCGCACAGGTCGTCCAGGGCAAGATCGGCATGGTTCCCTGCGGCACCTGGCTGGGCTCGACCCTCGTCGGAGCGGGCGGCAAGCCCGGCAAGAACGTCGACGCCTTCGTGCTGCCGATGGCGACGCCGCGCGCCCGCCCCAGCGTGATCTTCGAGTCGAGCGCGTTCGTCTCCACGGTCAAGGGTCCCGACCACGAGGAGGCGCGGAAGGCCGCCGGTGCCTGGCTGCATCCCACGGTCATGAAGGCCTTCTCGCACACCCTCCAGGACGGCTGCCCCAACCCGGAGGTCGCGCCCGCGAACCCGATCATCGACGGCCTGGCCCGCAAGGTACGCGGCGACAAGCTCTGGCTGCTCAACCGCTTCTGGGAACAGGGGCCTCCGGAGCTGGTCGAGGCGACCGTCGACGATCTGGCGGGGTTCCTGCTGAACCCGCCCTCGTACCGCAAGGTGCTTCGGACCATGCAGGACCGCGCCGACGAGGCATGGAAGGTGTGGTGGGAGGCGGAAGAGACATGACCGAGATCGTGACCACCGCGAAGGCCGCGGGAAAGCCCTCCGGGAAAGCGGGGCGGACCCGTCGCCGAGTGCCCACGCGTACGCCCCACCAGGCTGCCGCCGACAGCGGCAGGTACGGCAGGCCGCTCGCCGCACTGCCCTGGGCGCTTCCCGCCTTCGCGCTCGTCGGCGTCCTGCTGGTCTACCCCTTCTTCCGCAGCGTCTACGGCAGCTTCTTCGAGGACAACGGCTTCACGAGCAGCTTCACCGGCTTCGACAACTACGCGCGGCTCGCCGACGACCCGATCTTCGGGCGTTCCCTGCTCAACACCGTGCTGTGGGTGGCCGGAACGCTGCTGCTGCCCGTCCTTGCCGGACTCCTCATCGCCGTCGCCACCCACCGGATGCGCTTCGGCGGCCTCGCCCAGCTCGTCATCGTCCTGCCGTACGCGATCTCGGGCGCCGCCACCGGCGTCCTCTGGTACTTCATGCTGAACAGCCAGGGCGGGGTCAACCAGATCCTTCGCGCGGTGGGCCTCGACTCGTGGGCGCAGGCCTGGCTGCTCGAATGGCCGCAGAACACCCTCGCGATGATCGTGGCGAGCACCTGGCAGGCCACCGGGCTCAACGTCGTGCTCTTCGCCATCGGTCTTCGCGCCATCCCCAAGGACACCGTGGAAGCAGCCGAGTTGGACGGCGCGACCGGCTGGCGGATGTTCTGGTTCGTGACGCTGCCGCAGTTGCGGGCCGTGACGGTCGTGGTGGTCGGGATGGCCATCGTGAACAGCCTCAAGGCCTTCGACATGATCTGGCTGCTCACCAAGGGCGGCCCGTCCCGCTCCTCCGAGACCCTCGCCCTGAGCATGTACCGCGAGGCGTTCCGGCTCTTCCACGTGGGCTACGGCTCCGCGATCGCGCTCGTCCTCTCGGTGATCGTCGTCGCCTCGTCCTGGATGTATCTGCGCCGCCAGATGCCCGAGTCCGCCGCCCGGGCCTGACCCGGCCCCGAAGAGGAGACCCTCATGGGACGCACGGTGCGCAATCTCTTCGTCATCGGCTGTGTGGTGTTCTGGCTGATCCCGCTCTATCTGCTCATCGTCAACGCGCTGACCCCGGCCGCCGAATACGCGGGCAAGCCCGCGTGGACCCCGCAGGGCTTCGACATCGCCGAGAACTTCAGGACCGCCTGGAGCGACGCGGGCATCGGCGACAGCTTCCAGTCCTCGCTCCTGTACGCCGTGGTGTGCGGGGCGGCGGCGGTGCTCGTCGCGGCCATGGCCGCGTTCGCCGTGGTCGTGCTGCCGATCCCCAGGCCCGCCTTCTGGTTCTGGCTGGTCTACTCCGGCACGCTCTTCCCGCTGCAGATGTTCCTCGCCCCGCTCTTCGGCCTGTACGCCGACGCCCATCTGTACGACACCCGGCTCGGCCTGATGATGGTGTACGTCGCCTGGGCCATACCGTTCGCGTTCTTCCTGATCCGCAATCAGATGACCACGATGCCGCCCGAGATCACCGAGGCGGCGCTGATCGACGGCGCCTCGATGGGCCGCATCTTCTGGCGCATCCACGTACCGCTGATGAAGGCAGGGCTCGGCGCCGCCTTCATCTTCCAGTTCACCGCCGTCTGGAACGACCTGCTGCTCGGCATCACCCTCAGCCGCAGCCCCGAGGTCCAGCCGGTGATGGCGTCCCTGAACGCGCTCTACAACGCCTACAGCTCGGCGGGGCCGCCCGTCATCCTGGCCGGCGCACTGATCGTGTCGCTGCCCACGCTCCTCGTCTTCCTGGTGTTCCGCGGCCTGTTCCTGCGCGGCGTCACCGCATCAGCCCGCTGACCCCGACCACCCTCCGGGAGAGATCCGCATGACGACACGGGCCCTCGTCCGCACCACCGACTGGGACAACGACCGGATACGCGACAGCCTGCGCTCCAGTGTGGTCAGCGCCGAAGGCCCCCTGGCCGGGGGCGTGTTCAGGCTGACGGAGGAACCGCTGATGCGGCGCGCGGGCGACGGATCCCTCCTTCAGTCCCTGCGTGTGGAGCCGGTCAACGGGGCCGCGATTCCTGCCGAGTTGAGCGTGCGCACGGAGTCGGGAGCCGCGCTGCGAGTGGAGCGCGTCCCCGGGCCCGGCCGTTCGGTGCGGCTTCTCGTCCCCGCCGTAGAGACGGCGACCCGCGTCACCGTCGGCCTCCCGCAGGGGCAGGGCAGCATCGACGTACGACTCACCCCGCAACGCCAGTGGACCATCCACCTCGTCCACCACTCCCACCTCGACATCGGCTACACCGACCCGCAGGGCCACGTCCTCGCCGAGCATCTCTCCTTCCTCGACTCCTGTCTGGAGCTCACCCGGGCCACCGACGACTGGCCCGCCGAGTCCCAATTCCGGTGGTGCGTCGAGTCGTTGTGGTCCTTCCGGCAGTGGGCGGACGCCCGGCCCGCCGAACAGGTCGAGGAGTTCGTACGCAGGGTGCGCGAGGGACGCATCGAGCTGACCGCCCTGCCCTTCAACCTGCACACCGAGACCTGCTCCACGGACGAGCTGCACGAACTCCTGCGCCTGGCCCACGACATACGCGACGAGCACGGCGTCGACTTCACCTCCGCGATGCAGACCGACGTGCCCGGAGCGGTCGTCGGCCTCGTCGACGCCCTCTCCTCCGCCGGGGTCAAGTACCTCTCCGTGGCGCACAATTGGGCCGGACGCTCCGTGCCCCACCTGGTCGGCGGGGAGAAGCTGCCCCGGCTCTTCCGGTGGCGCGCCCCCAGTGGCAACAGCGTCCTGGTCTGGGTCACCGACACCCCGCACGGCCTCGCCTACATGGAGGGCCCGCTGCTCGGCTTCGACACCGACTACGCCGACGTGGACGATCTGCTGCCCGCCTATCTGACCTCCCTGGCCACCCACCCGTACCCCTATCGGGGCGGCATCTTCGGCTGGGCGATGGACCAGGCGGAGATCAAGCGCGAGCCCTACCCCTGGGACGTCCTCCATCTGCGCGTCCAGGGCAAGTTCGGCGACAACGCGCCGCCCCGCCGCATCATCGCCGACACCGTCCGCCGCTGGAACGAAACCTGGGCGTACCCGCAGCTGCGGCTCTCCCGCAACGAGGACTTCTTCACCGACGCCGAGGCCAGGCTCGGCGATGCCATCCAGACCTTCGACGGCGACTGGACCGACTGGTGGGTCGACGGCGTCGGCTCGGGAGCGCGGCCGCTCTCGCTGGCCCGCACCGCCCAATCCGTGGTCGCCGACGCCCAGACCATCGGCACGTTCGCGGGAATCCTCGGCGCCACGGGGGCCGAGGAAGACACCCGCGACGCCGCCGGGGTCTACGAGGCGGTGTCGCTCTTCGACGAGCACACCTGGGGCGCCGGCGACCCGTGGACCCACGGCGACGAGGGCGGCCACTCCGGCGAGCACCAGTGGCACTGGAAGTACGGGCAGGCGATGCGCGCCCACGACGACGGCCACGCACTCCTCGCCCGTGCGAGCGCACGCCTCGGGCAGCGGCTCGCGGTGTCGCCGGGTGCCATGGCGACGTACCACGTGATCAACACCTGCTCCTGGCCGCGCACCGACGTCGTCAGCGTGTTCCTGCCGGAGAGCAGCGTGCCCCTGGACCGCCCGGTGGCCGTGCACGACGCGCGGACCGGCCGCAGGATCGTGCACGAGGAGCAGCCGCAGACCAACGACGACCACCGGGACGCCGGACGGTTCCTGGTGCTGCGGGTGGACGAGGTGCCGCCTGCCGGGTCCGTGCGCCTGGACATCACAGCCGAAGCGGCACGGGACGTCGGGGCGGGGCAGACCGGCGTGGCGCAGGCCGCCGGTGCGAAGGTGGCGTCTTGGCGGGGTCGTGCGGGTGGTTCGGCGCGGGAGGGTTGGGCCGCCGATGGGGCGCAACCCGCCGTCGTGAAGGCCGCCACCGGCTGGAATCCCACCGGCGGTTCGGAGCGGGATGACCCCGCCGAGAGTGCCGCCGCCGCTCTCGCCCGCGTCGACCCGACGCTCCTGGAGAACGAACACCTCGCCGTCCGCGTCGACCTCGCGCACGCCTGCATCGCCTCCGTCATCGACAAGTCGACCGGCCGTGAACTCGTCCGGCAGGATGCCGTGGTCGGCTTCAACGGCTACATCCACGACAGCTACACCACCGCGGGCGCCTTCAACCACAACTCCAGCCGCACCACGGCATCCGACCGCCTCGAACACCTCGGAAGCCGCGCCGTCGCCCCGCCCGCCGCCCTCATCGCCCGCCGCTCCACCGCGACCGCCGAATCGATCACGTACGAGACCCGCCCGGCCGGGGCCAACCGGCTGCGCACCACCCTCACCCTGCCCGTCGGCGTGCCCCGCATCGACATCGAGAACCGCCTGGACAAGGACGCGACCCTGGGCAAGGAGAGCGCCTACTTCGCCTTCCCCTTCTCCTTCGACGACCCTGCCGTACGCATGGAGGCCTCCGGCGGTCTCACGGGCAACTCCCTTCCCGTGGTGCCGGGTTCGGCGCTGCACATGCGGGCCGTGCGCCGCTGGGTGACCCTCGCGGAGGACGGGCTCGCGGTGGCCTGGTCCACGCAGGACGCGCCGCTGGTGCAGTTCGGCAACATCGCCCTGCCGTACGCGCCCTTCCCCAAGACGATGGGCCACGACGAACCCGCCACCGTCTTCTCCTGGATCCACAACAACCTCTGGGACACCAACTTCCCCAGCGAGCAGGGCTTCGAGTTCACCTACCGCTACAGCCTGGCCTGCGCCACGTCCGGCGCCTCCGCCGGTGGTCTTGGCCCCGCCACGGCGGCGGCCTGGAGCCGCCCGCTGCGTGCCGTGCGGGCCAGGGGAGCGGAAGGCGGCGGGCAGGCGTCCCTCGCCTTCGCCGACCTCGGCGACCCGAGGGTCCGCCTGGTCGGCGCCACCGCACCGGGCCCCGGCGAAGTACTGCTGCGGCTGCAGTCCTTCGCCGAGGAGCCGGTGGACTGCCCGGTCCGCGTCCACTTCCCGGTCGCCGCGGCGCACCGGGCGGACTACTTGGGGGCGGCAGGCGAGGAACTGCCGCAGACGGACGGTGAGTTGACCATAACCATTCCCGCACTCGGCACCACCGCCGTGCTTTTCGTACGTCCGTGAACGAAGGAGCATGCGTGTACCGGCTCGACCCGCGTTACGCCCCGGCACCGGGGGCCGTGCTGGCCGCCGGCTGGCAGGCCGTGGCGGACCAGCTGCCGCCAGGACCCGCGATCGTCGCCGTCGAAGGTCCACCGACCGCCGACTGGGCGGCCATCGCGGCACGGCTCACCGCCGACTGCCCCGCCCCCGTCCGCACCCTCGACATCCGTACGCACTACGCGCCGCCCGCCGATGTGCGGTGCCGCACCATGAACCCGGCCGACACCGCCGACCCGTACTACTGCCGCCTTGCCGAGAACCCCCTGGGTGACCTCTTCGACCAACTGCCGCACATATCAAGGCCCTTGGAGGAGGCGCTCCTGCTCGTCTACGGCCCCGGTGCCTCGCTCGTCGCGCACGACGTGCTCTGGTACGCCGATCTGCCCAAGCGGTACGCGGAGTCGGCGGTGACCGCAGGGACGGGCGCCCATCTCGGACTGCCGGGTGAACACGCCGAGTTGAAGCGGCTCTTCTACGTGGACTGGCCGATGCTCGACCGCCACC
Organism: Streptomyces sp. NPDC086554; assembly: GCF_040686095.1. Taxonomy (NCBI): domain Bacteria; kingdom Bacillati; phylum Actinomycetota; class Actinomycetes; order Kitasatosporales; family Streptomycetaceae; genus Streptomyces; species Streptomyces sp. NPDC086554. Next base: position 242,731 of record NZ_JBFBJK010000007.1, on the reverse strand, counting down.
GTGACGGCATCGCGGACCGCCTTGACGGCTGGCTCGACGTGCAGGACCCCGGGCATCCCGTTTTCCTCGACGGCGACGGCCTCCGGGCTTGCTACGCCGACCTCGCACACCGCCCCGTACGCACCCGTCCCTTCTTCAACTCGACGCCCTGGGGCGGTCATTGGGGCCGACGGGAACTCGGCTTCAACCCTGGCGCGCGCAACACCGCCCTCGGCTACGAACTGATCGCCCCCGAAGCGGGCATCCTCATCGGGCACGGCCCCGACACCCAGGCGGAGGTGCCCTTCCAGCTGATGTGCGTGCTCCACCCCGAGCAGGTGCTCGGCCAGGACGTGCACGCCCGCTTCGGCACCTCCTTCCCGATCCGCTTCGACTACCTGGACACGGTGGGCGGCGGCAACCTCTCGGTGCACTGCCACCCCAAGGAGCCGTATATGCGGGAGCGGTTCGGCTGGGCGTACACACAGCACGAGACGTACTACATGACGCTCGGCAGTCCGGAGACCCGCGTCTTTCTCGGCCTGCGCGAGGACGCCGACCTCGACCTCTTCCGCAAGGAGATCGAGGAGGCGGCGAACGACGGCGTGCCGATGGATCCCGAGGACCACGTCCTGACGTTCCCCGCCGAGCGGGGCCGTCTCTTCATGATCCCCGCGGGCACCCCGCACGCAAGCGGCGCGGGCAATCTCGTACTGGAGATCAGCGCCACCCCCTACCTCTACAGCCTGCGCTTCTACGACTGGCTCCGCCCGGACGCGGACGGCAACCCGCGCCAACTCCCTTACGAACACGGCCTCGCCAACCTGGAGACCGAACGGCGCGGCGACGCCGTGGCACGCGACCTGGTGCAGGAGCCGCGCGTCCTGCGGCGTGGCGACGGCTGGCACGAGGAGCTGCTCGGCGCGCTGGACGAGATGTTCTACGAGGTGCGCCGCCACACCCTGGACGCGGGCGCCGCCGTGGACGAGCACACGCGGGGCCGCTTCCATGTGCTGAACGTGGTGGCGGGGGATGGGATCGTCGTCGAGACGGAGGCGGGGGACCGGCACGCGCTGTCGTACGCCGAGACGCTGACGGTTCCCGCGGCGGTCGGCGCCTACCGGCTTGTGGCGCCGGGCGGCCCGGCGAAGGTGGTGAAGGCGCTCGTGCGGGAGCGCAACGGTTCATGACGGCTGTTCTGGAGATCGGCGGCACCCATGTCACCGCCGCGCTGGTGGAACAGGACGGGCTGCGGGTGAGCCGCCGGATCAGCCGCCCGGTCGACGCGCGCGCCTCTGCGGAGAACGTGCTCGGCGCGGTCATCCGCTGCGCCGAGGAACTCGGGGCGCCTGCGGGCGGGGTGTGGGGCGTCGCCGTGCCCGGCCCCTTCGACTACGGGAAGGGGATCGCGCGCTTCGAGGGCGTCGGGAAGTTCGACGACCTGTACGGCATCGATGTGCGCGCGGTGCTGCTCGACGGCGTCCGGCCGCGGCCGACGGACGTGGTCTTCCTGAACGACGCGCACGCATTCCTCCTCGGGGAGTGGCGCGCGGGCGCGGCGCGCGGCGAGCGGCGCTGTGCCGGGATCACGCTGGGGACGGGCGTCGGGTCGGCCTTCCTCGCCGACGGCGAAGTCCGTCGCGACGGACCGGGGGTGCCGCCCGAGGGACGCGTCGACCTGCTGAAGTGGGCGGGCGCACCGCTGGAGGACACGGTGTCGCGGCGGGCCATCCTCGCCCGGTACCGGGACGGTGACGCGGACGTGCACGATGTCGCCGCGCGGGCACGGGAGGGCGATCGGCGGGCCCGGCGGGTCCTGGACGAGGCGCTCACCGCCCTGGGCGTGGTCCTGGCCCCGTGCCTGCGCGACTTCCGCGCCTCGGTGCTCGTCGTCGGTGGTTCCATGGCCCGGTCCTGGGACCTGGTCCGCCCGTCGCTCCGGTCCGGACTGGGGGATACTCCGGTGAGGGTACGCAGGGGCCTCCTTGCCGGGGACGCGGCGCTTGTGGGGGCTGCGGGGTATGCGGTCGCGTCTCGCAGCTGACGCTCCCCGTAGCGGAGCAGACGGAGAGAGGAACCACGACCGATGCCCGAGCCGCAGGCGCAAAGGGGAGGCAAGCCCACGCTGCGGGACGTCGCGGAACGCGCGGAGGTCAGCGCGATGACCGCCTCCCGCGTCCTGCGGGACGACCCCCGCGTCCTGCCCGCCACCCGCGCAAGGGTCCGCGCCGCCGCCACCGAGCTCGGCTACCGCCCCAACGAAGTGGCCCGCAGTCTCCGCCTCGGCAGAGGCACCGGACTGGTCGGCCTCGTCGTCACGAACCTCGCCAACCCCTTCTACTCACGCTTCGCCCTCGGTGTCGACTCCGTGGTCGCGGGCGACGGCCTGAAGACCGTCATCGGCAACACCGGACAGAACCTGGACAGCGAACGCGACCTCGTCGCCGACCTCGTCGCCCGCCGCGTCGACGGCATCATCGCCGTGCCCGCGGCCGCCGATCAGCGGCATCTCGCCGCTGCGGCGGCCGAGGGCGTACCGGTGGTGCTCGCGAGCCGCCCGCCCGAGGGTTTCGCCGCCGACTGCGTCCTGGTCGACGACTTCGGTGGCGCCCGCGATGCCACCGCCCGTCTTGTCGCCAAGGGCCACCGCCGGATCGGGTTCCTCGGCTCCCCGCCCGCCGTCTACACGGGCACCGAACGCCTGCGCGGATACGCCGACGCCCTCGCGGACGCGGGACTCCCGCTCGACGAGAGCCGCGTACGAGCGGGCCAGACCGAACCGCGCGAGGCCGAGCGCGCCGCGGCCGAGCTGCTCGCGCTGCCCGAACCGCCCACCGCGCTGTTCTGCTCCAACAACCGCAACACGATAGGGGCGTTCCGCGCGATCCGCGCGAGCGGCACCGACACCGCGCTTGCCGGCTTCGACGACTTCGAACTGGCCGACGCGCTGGGCCTTCCCCTCACCCTCGTCGCGTACGACAGCGACGAACTCGGCCGCGCGGCGGGCCGCCTCCTCACCGACCGCATGCGGGAGAAGAAGCCGGGCGCCGCGCCCCCCGGCCCGGCGCGGCGCGTCGTGACGCCGACCAGCCTGGTGGAGTACGGAAGCTGAGTCGGCGGGGTCGGCGGTGTCGGCGCCTCAGCCGAGAATCTGCCGCGCGCCCGCCGCACGGCGGCCGAGGACCGGCTCGGCCATCAGCCGGGCAGGACCGCACAGCGTCTGGCCGTGCAGGGCGAAGAGCTCGTCGCGCGACGCGAAGTGCCCCAGGTCGGCGAGGACGTGCGCCGACAGGTCGCAGGACACCGCGTCGGCCGCGCAGACCGTTGCCCCGTCCCAGTCGACCGCGGTCCTGGACAGTGCCTCGAAGAGGGTCTCCGTGCCCGCGTTGGTGAAACCGTCGCCGCGCCGCTCGCTCAGCTCGTCCAGACCCCCGAAGAGTTCGGACACGGGCAGCCAGGACGCGTCGGCGGTGTGCCCGTCCGAAGGGGCACCCCCGAAGCGGAACTCCGGCCATGCGAGCAGTACTTGATCGGGGACGATGCGGCGCAGCCGGGGGAAGCGCGGGTACCAGAACGCCCCGTCCACCAGGAGGCCGCGCACCCGCGTGGCCACGCCGGACGACCGGGCCACGGCTTCGAGCACGGCGAGACGCTGGCTGCACGAGCCGCGGCCGCGACGCAGGGTCTCCGAGACCGGCCGCTCGTCCTGCACCGAGTACACGGGCCGGACGGTCGCGGCGATCCGCCCGTGCGCCCGGCGCAGCGTGTCCAGCTGCCGTGCGGGGTCCGCCGCGCCGTCCGGCCCCGGCCCCAGGCTCCGGATCAGCTCGGCGACGCGCGGATTCTCCCAGTCGAGAATCCGGGTGGGCGCCGTGCTCCCCGCGGCCGTGCTCTTTCGGGTCGCGCTCGCGCGGCCGCGGCCTCGCGGCCTCAGCAGTGAACTGGTCATCGTCGTCTCTCCTGAGGTGCCGGCTCCGCGTCCGCGCGGGTTCGCGGCGTTCCCGCGGTCGCGGGCGGAAGCGATCGTAGCCCGGGTCCCGTCGTCCTGCTGCTCCGGGTCAGAAGGCGTCGTCCGCCAGCTCGACGGCCGTCCGGTCAAGGCTTTCAAGGAGCGTGAACTGGGCCTCGGTCCTGGGCAGTTCATGGCGGAAGAAGTAGCGGCACGCGCCGCGCTTGCCCTCGTGGAAGGCCTCCGTGCCGGGCGCGGCCGCGAGGAACTGCTCCAGCCACATCCAGGCGACGACGACATGCCCGACGGCTTCGAGGTAGACGCTCGCGTTGGCGAGGGCCGTCCGGGGATCGCCGGTCGACCACAGGCGCTGGGTCACGTCCACCGCACGCGCCACGGACGCGTCGAGCGCACGCCCGTACCCGGCCGCGGAACCACCCGCGGCGGCGGCGCGGGCGGTCGTCCGCGAGATCCGCTCGACGAGCAGCCGCAGCCCTGCGCCGCCGTCCATGACGACCTTGCGGCCGAGCAGATCGAGGCCGTGGATGCCGTGCGTGCCCTCGTGGATGGGGTTGAGGCGGTTGTCGCGGTAGAACTGCTCGACGTTGTACTCGCGGGTGTAGCCGTAGCCGCCGTGCACCTGGATCGCCAGGCTGTTGGCCTCCAGGCACCACTGCGACGGCCAGCTCTTGGCGATGGGGGTGAGCACGTCGAGCAGCAGCTCGGCGTCGGCCCGCGCCTGCGGCGAGGTGCCGGTCTGCTGCTCGTCGAGCAGCCGCCCGCAGTACAGATTGAGCGCCATCGCGCCCTCCACGTACGTCTTCTGCGCGAGCAGCATCCTGCGTACGTCGGCGTGCGCGATGATCGGGACCTGCGGCGACGCCGGGTCCTTGGCGGTGATCGGCCGGCCCTGCGGGCGGCTGCGGGCGTAGTCGAGCGCGTGCAGATAGCCGGTGTAGCCGAGGGCGGTCGCGCCGAGTCCGACGCCGATCCTGGCCTCGTTCATCATGTGGAACATATAGGCGAGGCCGTGGTTCGCCTCGCCGATGAGGTGGCCGACGGCGCCGGGCTCGCCGGCAGGCCGATGGGCGCCCTCACCGAAGTTGAGCAGCGTGTTGGTGGTCCCGCGGTAGCCCATCTTGTGGTTGAGGCCCGCGAGCACGACGTCGTTGCGCTCACCGAGCGAACCGTCGGCGCCGACAACGAACTTGGGCACGATGAACAGCGAGAGCCCCTTCACGCCGGGCGGCCCGCCGGGGATCCGGGCGAGCACCAGATGCACGATGTTCTCGGACAGCTCGTGCTCGCCGCCGGAGATCCACATCTTGTTCCCGAAGAGGCGGTACGTCCCGTCCTCCTGGGCCTCGGCCCGCGTGCGCACATCGGCGAGGGACGAACCGGCCTGCGGCTCCGACAGACACATCGTCCCCAGGAAACGGCCATCGACCATGGGGCGTACGAAGGTGTCGATCTGCTCCTTGGAGGCGTGCGCAAGCAGCAGATTGGCGTTGCCCATGGTCAGGAAGGGATACGCCGCCGTGCCCACGTTCGCCGCCTGGAACCAGGCGAAGCAGGCCTGGGAGACCACGGCGGGCAGCTGGCCGCCGCCGATCTCGTGGTCCATGGCGCTCGCGAGGAGCCCCGAATCCCCGAAGACCCGCAGGGCCTCCTTCACCTCGGGGATGATGTGCACCCGCTCGCCGTCGAAGGTGGGCTCCTGGGCGTCGTTCTTCTTGTTGTGCGGGGCGAAGTGCCGCGTCGCGATCTGCTCGCTCAGTTCCAGGGCGGCGTCGAAGGTCTCGCGGGAGTGGTCCGCGTACCGCTCCCGGCCGGTGAGCGCGGGCACGTCAAGCCACTCGTACAGCAGGAAGTCGAGATCGCGACGGGACAGGAGCAGGGATGCCATGCGGTTTCTCCATGCGGTGACGGCGGTACCGATGCCGGGGCAGGAAGCCCCGCACCCCCGATACTAAGCGCTTGCTTATGGGATCTGTCGAGGGGCGCCGGCGCCAGTCCGTACTTCACTCGCGTACGGCGGCTCCGCCCCCGCCCGTGAGCAGGTGATCGCCGCCGCGCGGGCGGCGAAGGCGAGCACCTCCCTCCAGGTGCGGCCGGGGAGTGAGGCAAGGGCCCGCGCCGAAAGGAGGTCCCGCTCGGACAGTGCGTACAGCAGCGCGGCGTTCACGGTGTCACCGGCGCCGATCGTGTCCACGATGTCGACGCGTTCGCCGGGGACGGAGATCTTCCGGCCGTCCCCCGTGAAGACCGTGAGGCCGTCGCCGCCCCGGGTGATCACGACGGCGGCGGGCCCGGCCGCGAGCCACCCATCGACATCGGGCCCCAGCCAGTCCGCGTCCTCCTCGCTCAGCTTCAGCAGGGAGACATACGGCAGCCAGCTCATGAAACGGGCCCGGTAGGCGTCCGCGTCCGGGATGAGTCCTGCCCTGATGTTCGGGTCGAGCGCGATGAAGACCCCGCGCCCCGCCTCGCGCCGCATCAGCTCCTCGTACGCGCTCGCCCCCGGTTCGAGGACGAGTGAACACGTCCCGAGCGACAACGCCCTGGTGTCGGCGGCCAGTTCACCCGGCAGTTCGAAGAGCCGGTCCGCGCTGCCCTCGACGTAGAAGCTGTACGCGGCCGAACCACCTGCGTCGATCGAGGCGATGGCGAGCGTGGTCGGCTCGGGGCCGCGCTGGATGAGCCCGGTGCCGACCCGCTCGGCGCGCAGCCTGTCGACGAGCGAGGTGCCGAACGCGTCCGTCGAGATCCGTGAGCAGAAGGCGACCCCCGCCCCGAGCCGCCCGAGCGCGATGGCCGTGTTGTACGGGCCACCACCGCGCGCGGGCAGCAGGGGCGCGGTCACGGCACCCTGGGCCTGCGGCACCAAGTCGATCAGTGCCTCACCGGCGACGACGATCACAGGGGTGTTCCTTTCGAGGGGGCGGGGCGGGGCAGGTCAGACCTTGGCGGGTTCCGGATCGGGCTCCGCGGCCACGGGTGCCTCGGCCTCCGGCAGTCCCTTCTCGTCGGTCCGCAGCGTGCGCACCGAGATCAGGGTGAACGCGGCCACGAAGCCCGACATGATCAGGTACGTGTGGGCGTAGCCGATGCTGTCGTAGCCGATGCCCGCGAGCGGGGAGATGACGGCCGCGCCGATCTGCGTCGCCAGCTGGAAGCCGACGAGGTAGATCGAGGACGAGAGCCGGGGCTCGAAGTGCCGGTTGATGTACTTGAAGATCGCGATCAGCATGATCGGCAGCTCGACCGCGTGGAGCAGCTTCACCGCGGAGATCGCGACCGGGTCCGTGACCAGGCCGGACAGACAGATCCGGGTCGCCATGATGCAGCCGGAGACAAGCAACGACCGCTTCGGCCCGAGCCGGTTGACCAGGAACGGCGCGAGCGCCATGCCGCCCGCCTCCAGGAAGACCTGAACGGAGTTGAGGTCGCTGTACATGCGGTTGCCGTCGGCGGTGGTCGAGAAGAGCGAGGCGAAGTACGAGGGGAACATCGCGTCGTACGTGTTGTACGTCGCCGTCACCGCGACCACGAAGAGCAGCAGCCCCCAGAACGCCGGGTACGTCAGGAGCGACTTCACGTCGGCGACGGAGACCGACGAAGCCGCGTGGTCGACGGCCGTGGCCCGGCGGCCGTCCGTCACGCGGATCGCCACCAGGAGCGCGACGAAGACGGCGGCCGCGCCGGAGGCGGCCCAGAAGTTCAGGTCCGGGTCGATGTTGAACAGGCGCCCCGCGAAGAAGGTCGCCGCGGCCCAGCCGAGCGAGCCGAACATCCTGGCCCGGCCGAACTCGAAGCCGTGGAAGCGGCCGAGCCGCTCGGCGTAGCTCTCCAGGGTGGCGACGGCCACCGCGAACGCCATGGCGAGATAGACGGAGCCGACGATCAGGCCGATCGCGAAATGGGACTTCAGGAGCGGGCCGTAGATGTAGATGTACACCGGGCCGACGAGCAGCATCAGGCCGCCGATCCAGTACAGGAGGTTCTTGCGCAGGCCGAGGCGGTCCTGGATGAAGCCGTAGACCGGCATGGTCACCAGGCAGCCGATGGCGTTGGCGCCGATCACCAGGGAACTGCGGCCCGCGCTCAGGCCGATGTCCTGGGTGAGCCAGATGGAGAACAGCGACCAGGACAGCGACCAGGTCACGAAGAACATGAAGAGTGCCGCGCTGATCAGGGTGAAGTTCAGGCTCCGCCTGCTCGCCGGGCTCTGGGTCGTCATGGGCGCTCCCTCGCGGATCCGTTCCTGAAACGTGCTAGGGCGGGTCAACTATCACGTGTTAGGTTCCGGTTTGCAAGAGGTCGATTTCCAGAAAGTGACATCGCCATGACTGAGGCAGACGACCGGAACATCCCGAGCCACCACGTACGTCCTGCCGCCGGGCAGTGGTGCAACGACCCCAACGGGCCGCTCTTCCACGACGGGCGCTACCACCTCTTCTTCCAGCACAACCCCGGCGCCCCGGTCTGGGGCGACATCCACTGGGGCCATGCGTCGAGCCCCGACCTGGTCACCTGGACCGACCACGGCATCGCGCTCGCCCCGACCATCGGCGGCCGGGACGGACGCGGCGCCTGGTCCGGCTGCGCGGTCGTCGATGACGGGGTGCCCACCGCCGTCTACACGGGCATGGACCGCGACGACGGCATCGGCTCGGTGATGCTGGCCCGCGCCACGGACGACCTGATCACCGAGCTGAAGGCCGAGCCCGAGCCGGTCGTCGCAGGTCCGCCGCCCGGCCTCGACCTCGTCGCCTTCCGCGACCCGTACCTCTTCTCGTACGAGGGACGGCGCTGGGCCCTGATCGGCGCAGGACACCGGGGGAGCGGGACCGGGGACGTGCTGCTCTACCGCGTGGACTCGCTCACCGAGTGGACCTACGCCGGTTCGCTCGTCGACGCCGCCGACCCGGTGGCGGGCCGGATCGCCGGGCCCGCCACGGCGTGGGAGTGCCCGGCACTGCTACCGACGGGGGACGGCCGCTGGGTGCTGCTGCTCTCGCTGTGGATCGACGACATCACGTACTCGACCTCGTATCTCCTCGGCGACCTGCGGGCTGCGGGCGACGGCCTGCGCTTCGTGCCCGCGACCGGCGGAATGCTCGACCACGGCAGGGACTTCTACGCACCCACCGCCCTCGTCGAGGACGACCGCACGCTGCTGTGGGGCTGGAGCTGGGAGTCACGCACCGAGCAGGAGTCCCTGGCCGCGGGCTTGGCGGGCTGCCTCACCCACCCGCGCGAGATCGGCGTGCACCCGGACGGCACCCTGCGCCTTGCCCCCGCCCGCGAGTTGACCGCGCTGCGGGGGAGGCCGCTGCCCGTCGGCGCGGAGCTTCCGGCGGCGTACGACATCGAAGTCGACGTACGGGTCGCGCAGCCCGACAGCGAGATCGTCCTGAGCCTCGGCGCTGCGGTGTCCCTCAGGGTGAACCCGACCAGGGGGACCCTCGTCCTTGACCGCACGGGCACTCCTGCGACGTCGACGCATCCGCTGCCGAGGACCGCGGAGGCGATCGCGACGGTGCCGGGCGGGACCAGGTCCCATCTGCGGGTCCTGGTGGACGGCCCGCTGATCGAGGCGTTCGTCGACGAGCGGGCGATGCTCACGGAGAAGGTGTATCCCGCTCCCGACGGGCGCTACGAGGTGACGGTGGTCCGGGGCTCGGCGGAGGTGGAGACGCGGGCCTGGGAGTGCGGCACCCGGCACTGACCATCCCGCGCCGGACACATCGCGGCCGGGAGCGCTCCGTCATAAGGCGTTGCTGCCGCTCCTCCTCGCGGCTGACGGCTCGTACGCAGTTCACCGGAATTCTGGGCAGGGGCGAGCCCCGGTGGGATCCTGCTGCGTAACGCCGAGATCGAGGGTGAGCGGGGGGTTCTCATGCGGATCCAGCCACGGGCCTCGGCCCTGAGCGGGAGTCTCGTCGCCGTGGCCGTGCTGGTCTTCGGTGCGGCGGGATGCGCTGGTTCGGGAGGAGCCGGTGACCCGCCGCCCGACCCGGTGGTGCCGTCCTCGTCGGTCGGTTCGAGCGAGTCTCAAACGAGTTCGTCCGGTGGCGAAGACGGGGACGACTCGGGCGGGGACGACTCGAATGTGTCCGGTGGCGAAGGCGGCGACGACCTGGCGCCGGTGGGCTCCCCGCCGACGGACACGGGAGGCACCCCGGAGCCTTCCCCCGAGCTCACCGATCCGCCCTCCGAGACTCCCTGCGAGGGCGTTCCCACGCCCGCCCCGACCTGCCCGCCCTCTCCGGAAGTGACGCCGAGCCCCGTGCCTGGTGTGTCCTGACGCGGTCGACGGAAGCGCCGATGGACACCAGGGACACACCGGAGTCACCGGAATCGCCGAGAGGCGGCTCCTCCCGTTCGTCGGTCCCCGGCCAACGCCGCCTTCACCAACGCCGTATCCGCCGACGCCGACAACTCCGGAACACCGCTCGCCCCGCACTTCCCCCGAGTGCGCAGCCCGCGGAGCCGAGCGGCAAGGCCACCGAGATCGCCAACTCCGTCTTCGGCGCGGGCTCGATCGTCCTCGCGCTGATGCTCTACACCGGGTTCGTCCACAGCCGCGCCTACTACGCCTACTTCCACCTCGATGTCTTCTCCGTGGGCTTCGACCCGATCGAGATGGCGCTGCGCAGCCTTCGGCTCGCCACTTTCCCGGTGCTCATCACCTTGAGCCTGGTCGGCATCCTCCCCCGCCTCCCCGGCCTGTTGCCCTCGCTCGGCGTGCCCGGCCGGATCACGAGGCGCGTCGACGGGGCCGCCCGTGCCGTGGCCCGAGCCCATCTGGCGTTCGTCGCGGCGGGCGTGATCCTGTTGCTGGCGTGGCGCTTCGGCCAGCCCTGGTCGTTCCGGTGGGCGGCGCCGCTCCTTGTGGCCGTCGGGCTTCTCCTGGGACAGAGCAGGGCCGCGGGGCGAGCGGGCGGCAGCGGCGGCCGGCCGTGGCACCGCGCCGTTCCCGTGATCACCGCGAGCCTGTTCCTGATGTGGGTAGTCGCCCTCGCCGCCGGGGAGTTGGGCCGACAGGACGCGCGCCACGATGCCGAGCAGCTGGTACGCCGCGTCTCGGTGGTGGTGCTCAGCACCGAGCAGTTGAGCATCCAGGGCCCCGGCCTGAGGGCGGAGGACCTGGGCAAGGACAGGCACTACCGGTACCGGTACAGCGGCCTGCGCCTCCTTGTGGAGCGAGACCGCAGGCACTATCTGCTGCCGCTGAACTGGAATCACGACACGGACGCCACGTACGTCATCGAGGACGACGACAGCATCCGGATCGATCTGTATCCCGGTACCCAGCCTCGCCGTTGACGTACCCGTCGGCACCCTCAGAGCCTGTGTCTGAACTGCTGATGTGGATCTCTGGGCGGTCTAGCCTGGCGATGTGTCCGAGTTCGTCGGGCCGCCACTCCAACGGTGCTGTCCGGTGTGCGACGCCCCGCTGGAGACGGGGGCCGCGCCGCGGGCGGTGTACTGCTCGGCGGCTGTCGGGCCAGGCAGTGGAGGCGCGCACCCCGGATTCGACGCCGTGCAGCGGCTGAACTCGATGGTGTGGGCCGCCGGGTCTGCCCGGTCTGTGGGACGGTGTGGGTGGCTGGAGTGGATCACCGCAGCAACGCGGTGTACTGCTCGGCGAAGTGCCGCGGTGAGGGCCTCGTACCAGCGGAGGAAACCGTTATCGTCGCCGCCAGCTGGCTTCGACGCCGACAACCGGCCCCACTGAATTGGCCATCGCTGGCGCCGACAGACGTTGGATGACGGTCTGCAGTGGCCCCATCTCGTGGCCGTCCCCGCAGGTGGGGTGATTTGCCACTCCCGGGGCCAAGTGGCCAATGTCGAGGGGCCACTGAACGACGTCACAGCCACGCCAGCCTTGGTGCCTGAGGCGCTGGTTCCGTTGGCCGGTACGGCACGCATAGGACCTCCGGCCTGCACCGCACCACGTGGCGGATGGGGAAGCCCCGGCTGGGCTACACCTTGTTGCACAGGGCGAATGCCGTACTACTGCCCTTGAGGAGCTGGACGGCCCAGGTGTTGGGAGTGGACTTGCTGGGAGCGTTGGCGACCTCGGTGTCCTGGATCTCGTCGAGGCCGTTGGCGACGGGGTTGTAGTAGTAGCCGCCGCCCGCGAGTTGTGTGCCCTCCGGACAGGTAGCGTATGAGGGCTTTCCGCTCTTGCCCACGGGCCCGGTGACGACGACGGGCGGCTCCGAGGAAGACTTGTAGCACAGCGCGTAGGCCGAGGCCGTCCCCTTGAGCATTCTCGCGCTCCAGCTGTTGGGAGTGGACTTGCTGGGAGCGTTGGCGATCACGAAATCGAACGTCGGCCAACCGAGGCCGTTGATCACGGGTGAGGAAGAGTACCCGCCGCCGCCGAGCTGTGTGCCCTTCGGACAGGTCGCGCGAGACAGCTTGCCGCCCTTGGCCAGTTCTCCGGAGACGACGATGGGAGGTTCTGGTGCTGCCGCTTCCCGTGGGGACGCAGATGCCGGATTCGCCGTCACCAGCGAGACGACACCGCAGACCGTCACTCCGACCGCAGCAAGGCCGCGCACAGTCAACTTGGACACGACTAGCCCTCCAGCAATGCTTACCAAGCGTAATTGATCTGCGCTTTATGTAATCATCCGGATGCGCTTCACTCACGCCGCCGCACCGGCGATCGGGCCAGGGGTATCCAAACGGGGCTAGACGCGATAGCGCCCGGTTTCGGCGGCACCACTCCACTTTGGCGACTGAGGATCAAAAGCACCCACTCAGTGCCCGTATCTGAACCCACGGATTCTCCGAGGTTCTGACCCGCGAATCCCGGGCTGCTCCTTGTCGGCAGCCGCCCCGCCCAGTCAAAATCTGTGTGTTCCGCACGCAGCAACAACGGCCACAGGCGTGACGATAGGCGGGGGAGTCGCAGATGAGTGCTGGGCAGCCTGGTTCGGGGTTACCTCCGTCGCCGCCAACACCATCACCGGATCCAGCGAGGCCTCCGGGCAGCGGCCGAAGGGCTGAGACAGCAGCGCTCGTGACTGCGGCCACTGGAGTGGTTGGGCTACTGCTCGGATTCTTCGGGGTGCCGTCATTCGTCACACCGCCCACGGCGCGCACCGTCACAACTACGGCGACGGTGACGGCAACTGCGACGGTGACGGCTGCTCCCGCTCCCGGGCCCAGCGGAAGCACAGGCTCAACGCCGAGCCCGCGTGCCAGTGAGAGCAAGGACGTGCCACTGACCGATGTCGACTCTCTCGGCGGGTCGTACGTCAACTGGGCGATCGAGCCCGCAACGATGGGAGGCAAGCGCTTCGACGACGCCATCACCATCCAGAACGGCAACGGCGAGAACCACGGCTACCGCACCAACGAGCGCTACAAGAGCCTCACCGTCACTGTCGGCCTTGACGATGACAGCGCGGCGTATCCCGCCACAGTGACGTTCTTGAGTGGTGGGGGCAGTGAGGACGGCGGGAAAACGCTCAAGACGGTGACCGCACAGATCAACCGGCCGGTGAAGGTGACTGTGGATCTCACGGGGGTCGCCATCCTCACGATCGAGGGCAACGAGAAGGGTGACGCTGAGTACCCCCGAATCGCACTCGGCGATCCAGTGCTTCATCGCCCCTGACGGACGTTGCACGGCTCCAGCCGGACGCGTCGGTGCTGATCGCCTGCGCACGAGGGGGAACTCCCAAAGGCCCTCCTCGGTTTGTACGGTACCCGTATGGCCAGGAGGAGGGCGCCGCGGCTGCGGCCGGCGGCGGCCGTGGACATTGATGTGGGGCCGCGGCTGTGCCGCGGGTGCGGTGAGCGGTTGATGCCGTCATTGAGGTCCTCGGCGGTGTTCTGTTCGTCGGCGTGCCGTTCGCGGTACTGGCGGCGGATGCGGCGTACGCGGGCCAGGACCGAGGCGGTGAAGAACGGCGTGGTTGTCAACTGCTCGGAGTGCGGGGCGTGTTGGACGGTGGGGGTCGAACGTCCTGTCTCGGCGGTGTACTGCTCTCCCCGGTGCCGCAAACGGGCCTGGCACAGGCGGCGCGCGTCGCCCGGGACGGTGTGAGGCCGCGCGCACGGCGGACGCGGTGTCGCTTCACGCGCCGTGCGCGTGCGCTCTGTCCGGCGGGCGGAGCCGTCGGATGGTGCGAAGTAGCGGTGTTCCAGGGTGAGTTGGCGGCATCGGCAGGGTGTCGCACCCCGGGCCCGTGGGGGTGGCCAAGGTGTCTGGGACAGTCGGGAGTGTGACCCGGGAACGCTACGACGAGCTGGTCAAGCTGGGGCGGGACTGGGTCGCCACGATGAGTTCGGCTCAGTGGCAGGTCGGAGACGCGGCCCTGGAGATCGAGCCGATGCGCACGCATGGCGGCCCGAAGGAGATGTTCAACGTCAGCGAGGCGATCCGCCTGTTCGCGGAGGACATCGGCCTGGCCTACACGACGGTGCGGGATTACCGGTGGGTCGCCTCGCGCTGGCCCAAGCAGCGCCGGCGCTCGGACGTGTCCCACACCATCCACAAGATCCTGGCCTCGATCCCCGACGAGGTGGAGCGGTTCAAGGCGGTGAACAACCCTCCGCCCCACCCCCGCTACGCATCGCCTCGGTGGACCAACGACAGCGCGAAACGGGTGGTGGGCTGGAAGGTCGACTCCCCGCAGGACGTCCAGGAGAAGGTCGAGGCGATCCACGACCTGGCCAGTGATGATGCGGTTGCCGCGGTGGTGACCACGGACTTCCTGCGCCGCCCCGCGGTCGCGACCAAGGCGATGGCCGACGACACGGCCCGGCATGCCGTGAACGAGGCCCAGTTCGACCGGTTCCGCCAGCAGGCCCAGTACGTCCACGAGGAAGCGGCCCCGCAATTGCGGCAGATGGAGCACGGCACGCAGTTCATGGACCTGGTCGCGGCCTGCGCGCAGTTCGTCGCGACGGCCGGAAGGATCGTGCCGAACCTGAAGGGCGAGCACTACGACGACGCCGAACGCGACACGATCGAGCGCGGCCTGGCCCGGGTTCGCGCGGCGGCGGACTGGATCGCGAACGCCGTCACCCGCGGCGAGGTCGACCTGGACGAGCAGCTGGAGAAGCTGCTGAAAGGCTCGGGTGAGTAGGCGATGGGGCGGGGTGTCCCCGCTCACGTCCATGCCGAAGCCGTCCTGAAGGCCCTGCTGGAGGCCCGTCCGTCAGGGCTGGACATCACGCAGATGATGGCCGCCACCGAACGCACCCGCGCGCAGTGCTACACCGGGATCACGCACCTGCGGAAGATCGCCGCTGCCCGCAGCCTGCCGCCGGTGACCTGGGACAAGGTCTGGGGCTACCGGATGCTGGAGGACACGCCGGAGGTGTGGATCGGCTACAAGCGGGCGTTCTTCGACCTCGTCCGCCACCGAGTGACGAACTTCATCGAGGGCATCCTGCTCGCCCACGAGAAGCAGGAACCCGAGGACCTCTACATCCGCACCGTGATCACGCAGATGAGGGCGGTGGAGTCCACCTTCGCCCTCCTGGCCGGCCTGGAATGACCTGAGCAGAAAGGCAACGGCCGCGACCGCCGGGCAGTTGGCCCCTCACCCCGCGGTCGCGGCCCGGCTCTGTCATGCTGCCGCGTTACCACTACCCCTCGGACCTGTCCGACCTCGAATGGGTCCAGCTCGAAGGCCTCCTGCCCGTCCCCGCCTGCCAAACCGCCAAGGGCGGCGCGCCGGAGAAGTGGCCGCGCTGACGGGTCATCGACGCGATCCGCTACATCGTCGACAACGGGACGAAATGGCGCGCTCTTCCCGCCGACTTCGGCATCCCCTGGCGCACCGTGTTCGGGTATTTCGCGCGCTGGGCGAAGCGGGCGTCCTCACGAAGATCCTCGACCAGCTGCGGCGGCGCATCCGCCTGAACAGCGACCGCTGCCCCTGGCCAGTCCGCGTGATCATCGACGCGCAGTCCGTCAAGGGCGCCGAAACCGTCTCCAGTGCCACTCGCGGCTATGACAAACGCAAGGACATCAACGGGAGGAAGCGCCACCTCATAGTTGATCAAGATGGCCTCTTCGTCGATCTCCTCGTCACGCCCGCGGACGTCCAGGAGCGGGCCGCCGCCCACATCCTGCTCACCCGCCTGCACGCGGCTCACCCCGAGATCGTGCTGGTCTGGGCCGACAACGCCTACGGCGGAGTGGAGTTCACCGCCTGGGCGCAGAACACTCTCGGCATCACGATCAAGGTCGTGCCCCGGCCGGACGACGCGAAGGGCTTCATCTTGTTGCCGAAGAGGTGGGTGGTGGAGCGGTCGAATTCGTGGACGATGCGGGCCCGCCGCAACACGAGGGACTACGAACGCCTCATGTCTCACTCCGAAGCCCACATCCAGTGGGCCTTCATCACCCTCATGACCCGCCGCCTCGCCCGCCAACACCGCCGCTCCGCGGCGGCGCTGGCCCAGGAACAGCTCACAGCGGCCGCCTGACCTTTGGCGTTCGCCTTTCCGTCCCGTCGACGCCGAACCGAACGGGAAATGGGATCACCCTCGCAGATCATGCCTACAACCTGCACGAAGAGATGTGACACAGCTTCTCAGCGGGCCCCCGCCGGCGGGCGGACCGAGTCCCGGGCGACCACGGGGCACGTCAGGCGGCGCGCGGCCGCACGGTCCACCGGCTCACCCGCTTCGGAGGCGTCGAGCAGCATACGGACCGCCGTCGCGCCCATCTCGTGGTGCGGGAGCGCGATCGTCGTCAGGGCCGGGACCAGGCGGTCGGCCATCTGGTCCTGGTCGTCGTAACCGACCACCGAGAGATCACCGGGTACGTCGATGCCCAGACGGGCAGCGGCGAGCAGCGTGCCCATGGCCACCCGGTCGTTCGCGCAGACCACACCCGTCGGCCGGGCGGGACCGTCGAGCACCCGCAGCGCCGCCGCGTACCCCTCGTCGATCTGCCAGCCCGCGCGGAGCACCCACTCGTCGCGGGCGGTGATCCCGGCGGCCCGCAGTCCGTCGCGGAAGCCGCGGGCCCGGTCCGACGCGGCGATGTCACCGGTCGAGCCGCCGAGCAGGGCGATGTCGCGGTGCCCCGCCTCGATCAGCACGTTCACCGCGGAACGGCCGCCCGCGCGCTCGTTCGGCACCACCGACGCGTACGAACCGGGCTCGAGCGGCAGGCAGTTGGCGAGCACCGTGCGCGACGGGTCGATGCCATCGGGCACGGCGGTGCGGCGCATCGACATCGCCGCGTACACGATCCCGTCCACCCGGCGGGCCCGCAGCTCGGCGACCGCCTCCGCCTCGGCGGCCGGATCGAGCCGGGATTCCAGGAGCAGCACCTGGTGCCCGCGCTCACGGGCCGCCTCCATCGCACCGAGCACCAGACGGCCGGCGAAGGGGCTCGTCGCGATCTCGTCGCTGAGCAGTCCGATCACCGCGCTGCGCTGCTTGCGCAGCGAGCGCGCCACCTCGTCGGGACGGTAACCCAGCTGGTCGGCGGCCTTCCTGATGCGCGCCTGGGTCTTGGCGGAGAGGTTCCCCGCGGCGCGGCCGCTGAACACGAAGGACACGGCGGCGCGTGACACCCCGGCAAGCTCGGCGACATCGCGGGCGGTGGGGCGGCTCACGTCGCGTCTCCTCCTGGTGTGTGACTGCGGGCGACAATCGTCACGGCCAGTATCGCCGGAACGTCCGGCCGTACCGGGACGCAGGGGTCGCGACCCCGGCAGGACCCATCGGACAGGCCCTAGGCTGACGTGGATCAAGGTGGAGCACCCGTGCGGCATCGAAGGGGGCGGGGAACATCGAGAGCGCCGACAGCGTGAGCAGGGACGCGGACAGGCCCGAGCGGCCGACGTCGAAGGACGTCGCGCGTCTCGCCGGGGTCTCGCACACCGCCGTCTCCTTCGTCTTCAACGGCCGGGCCGACGGCAATCTCTCGCCCGCGACCCAGGCGCGCATCCGCAAGGCCGCCGAGCAGCTCGGCTACCGGCCCAACGCCGTCGCCCGTGGCCTGCGCCGCCGCCGAACGGCCGTGATCGGCCTGGTCACCGACCACATCGCCTCGTCGCCGTTCGCCGGTGCGCTGCTGCGCGGCGCGATGGAGACCGCCTGGGACCGCGAGCACCTGGTGCTCACCGTCGACTCCACCGGCGACCCCGCCAAGGAGGACGCGGCCGTCGCCGAGCTCCTCGACCGGCGGGTGGACGGCATCATCTACGCCGCCATGTCCCTGCGCTCGGCCCGCGTCCCCGTGGGCCTGAACCGCACCTTCGCGGTGCTCGCCAACTGCCTTCCGGACGACGGGTCGCTGCCCGCGGTGATCCCCGCCGAACGCTCCGGCGGCCGGGCGGCGGCCAAGCTCCTGCTCGACGCGGGGCACCGCAGGATCGCCCTGGTCGGCGGGCTCGACGACATCGCGTCGACGGAGCGCCTGCGCGGCTTCCGGGACGCGCTGCGGACGGTGGGGGAGCGGGCGGGCAAGGACCGGATCGTGCGCGGGGGAGGCGAGATCTCGGCCGGGTACGAGGGAGCGATGCGCCTGCTGGACGGCGTGCCGGCAGAGCACCGCCCCACGGGCATCGTCTGCTACAACGACCGGGTCGCGGCGGGCGTCCTGCACGCCGCGGCCCGTCTCGGCATCGACGTCCCCGGCGAGCTTTCGTTGGTCGGCTACGACGATCAGGAGCACATGGCGGGGTTCCTGGACCCGCCGTTGACCACGGTGGCGTTGCCGCACCGTGCGATGGGAGAGGTGGCGACGGGGCTGCTTCTGGACGCCATAGAGAACGCCACGCCCCCCGCCGTGGAGGTCCGGCGTCTGGAGTGTCCTGTGGTGGTGCGTGACTCGGTGGGGCCGCCTCGTTCGTGAGGGCGCGGGGTACGAGGCGCGGGGCGCGGGGTGCGGTCCGACTGCGGGCGCGTCGTGGCTTGCCGCGCCCACGCGGCGGAGCCGCACATGTCACAGCCCCGCGCCCCTGCGGGGCGCTTCTTGCTGAGGCCCGCTCACTCGTGCCCCGGCGGTATCACTTCCCAGCCGGTGACCCTTGCGCCTTTTCCGTCGACCGTCAGTTCGGCGACGTCGTCCGGTCGCCGGTACACCCGTTCCGTTGCCACCGCGCGGTCCGCCACGAAGAGTTCGAGCAAGGAGCCGTCGACCAGGATTCGGGCGTCAAGTCCCCCTGAAGGGGAGGGAGTTGAGCTTAGTGTGATCGGTGCCGTGCCGTCGGGGCGCTCGCGGGGCCAGGCTGTGCGGTCCAGTGTTGCCGTGCCCGCCGCCGGGTCGAGCGTCAGCGTCAGCTCCGCGCCCGATGTGGCTCGCAGCAGCGTGACCGTGGTGGGTGCGGCGGCGGTGATCTCGATGTCGTACGCGACAGGGAGCGGTGTACGGCCTGCCCCCGGCTCCGTGAGGAACGGCTCCGCCGCGCGCAGGAGTTGGAGTTCCGGCGCCGGGGTGACGCGTACCCTGCCGTCGGGGTGCGTGCCGACCACGCGCGGTGCTGTCAGGACGCCGGACCAGCCTGCCTCGTCCACTTCCCGCTGCCCCCGCGCCTCCCAGGACCAGCCCCAGAGCAGATTGCGGCCCGCCTCGGTGTCGTGCAGGACGGCGGGCGCGTAGCAGTCCCTGCCCAGGTCGAGCGGACCGCCGACGCGGGGGGTGAATCCAGTCAAGTCGCCGTCTGTAGATGTGATGAGACGCCCCGTCAGATACGCCGTCGACAGGGGAGAGCCGTCCCACAGCGACACCACCAGCGTCCAGTCGCCGCCGTCCCCCTCGTACAGCTGGGGGCACTCCCAGCCCACCGCGCCGCCGCCGAACGTCTGCTCCGCCACCGGATCGTGCCCGTCCACCAGCACCCCGGCGAAGCGCCAGGACTTGAGGTCGTCGCAGTCGTACAGGAGTACCGACGGTGTGCCGTCGGCGTGGCCCGCGCCGACCACTGCCCAGCGGCGCCCGCCGTACCGGAAGACGAACGGGTCGCGAAACATCGTCACGTCCAGGCCCGGTGGCGGGCCTGGCACCACCGGCTCGGGGAGCGTGCGCCAGGTCGTCAACTCCGGGGATTCCGGGGCCACTTGGGCCAGGCAGATGGTGCCGAGCCCGGTGTGTTCGTGGTCCACGCCGGTGTAGACGGCGGTGGGGATGCCCGCGTCGTCCACCACGCAGCCCGACCAGCAGCCTCCCTCGTCCGGGCCGCCCGGTGTCGGGGTGAGCGCGATGGGGTGGTGCTCCCAGTGTGCGAGGTCGGCGCTGGAGACGTGGCCCCAGTGCATGTTCGCGTGCATGGGAGCGTCGGGGTTGTGCTGGTAGAAGAGGTGGTAGCGGCCGCGCCAACGGAAGGGCCCGTTGGGGTCGTTGATCCAGTTCGCGGGCGGCCTGACCCGGAAGCGCGGGGCGTGGACGTCGGATGTGGGGCGGGACATGCCCGACGGTTCACTTGTGGGGCGGGACATGCTCAACGGTTCACTCCAGCGGATGTGATGCCCTCGCGCAGAGGGCGCTGGCCGACGGCGAAGACGGCGATGGCGGGGATCATGGAGAGCGCGACGCCCGCGAGGACGACGGAGACGGATCCGGTGCCGAGGTTGCCCTGGAGCGAGACCAGACCGAGCGGGAGCGTGAAGTTGTCGGTCGACGTCTCCAGGATCAGCGGGCGGAAGAACTCGTTCCAGTGGTAGTTGAAGGCGAGGACACCCACGATGGCCAGGCCCGGCGCGGCCAGCGGCGCGTACACCGAGCGGAAGATCCGCCAGGGTCCCGCACCGTCGATCATCGCCGCCTCGCCGAGATCCTTGGGCATGCCGAGGAAGTACTGCCGCATCAGGAACGTCCCGAACGCGGTGGGCCAGGCGGGGATGATCAGGCCGAGCAGCGTGTCGGTGAGGCCCATCGACTTCAGGACCAGGAACACCGGCACGATCGTGACCTGCAACGGCACCATCATGGTGGCGAGGACCAGGCCGAAGAGCGGCTTCTTGAAGCGGAACTCCAGGCGCGCGAAGGCGTATCCGGCGAGCCCCGCGGTGATCATCTGTCCGACCGCGATCAGCGCGGTCACCAGGGTCGAGTTGAGTGCGAGCAGCCATACGTCGATCTGCGCGAAGACCTGGCTGTACGCCTCGGTCGTCGGCTCGGACGGGATGATCTGCGGGGGCAGGTTGAAGGACTCGGCGGGGGCCCGCAGCGAGGTGGACACGGTCCAGATCACCGGGCCGAGGGTGAGCAGCGCGACCACGGTCAGGCCGGCGATCCGGGCCCAGGACGCCCAGGACGCCCAGGACGCCCAGGACGACAGGCCGTACTTCATGCCGTACTTCATACGGTTCACAGGGCTCACCCGGCTCACTGGTAGTGGACGAATCGCCGGCTGAGCCGGAACTGGAGTGCCGTGACGGCCAGGATCAGGGCGAAGAGCAGCACGCCGACCGCCGAGGCCTCGCCGAACCGCAGCTGCTCGAAGGCGCTCTGGTAGATGACCATCACGACGGTGCGGGTGGAGTCGCCGGGCCCGCCGTCGGTGAGGACGTACGGCTGCTCGAAGACCTGAAGGGCGTTGATGATGCCCACCACCGAGGCGACGAGGAGGGTGGGGGAGAGCAGGGGCAGGGTGACGGCGAGGTGCTTGCGGATGCCGGTGGCGCCGTCGAGCGAGGCGGCCTCGTGGATCTCCTTGGGGATGTTGTTCAGGCCCCCGACGAAGAGCAGGAAGGAGAAGCCGAACTGCTGCCACACATAGACCAGGACGACCGCGGCCATCGCCGAGTCCTCCGAGGTGAGCCAGGGGACCGGGTCGATGCCGACATGGCCGAGCAGCCAGTTGATCACCCCGAATTCCTGGTTGAAGAGGTACTTCATGACCACCGAGATGGATGCCGCGGACAGCACGAGCGGGAAGAAGAACGCCGAGCGGAAGGCCGAACGCAGCCAGCCGGGCAGCCGGTTGTTGAGCGTCAGCGCGAGAGCAAGCGCGAGCAGCAGCTGCAGGGCGACCGCGAAGAACATGAAGAGGAGGGTGTTGGTGAAGGAGACGAGGACCGTGTCGTCGGTGAAGGCCTCGCGGTAGTTGTCGGTCCCTGCGAACGTCGGCGACTCGATGACGTCCCAGTGGAAGAAGCTCAAGACGACGGACCCGACGATCGGTACGACGGTGAAGACCAGGACGCCGATGACGGTCGGCGCGAGGAAGAGCGTGGCCAGGAGGCGTGATCCACGGTCTCGGGCGGTGGGACGGGGCGCCTGCTTCTTGACGGCGGGCGGGGCCTCTGCCGTGTGCTGGGTGGTCGTCATGCGTCACGCTCCATGGCCTTCTCCAGATCGCCCTGCAGCCGCCGCAGCGCGGGACGCACCCCGCGCGGATCGGCGAGCGCGCTACCGGTGTGCTTGAGGAGGAGCTGCTCGACCTCGGCGACCTGGGGCGGTGCCGGGATCGGTCCTGTGGTGGGGAACTTGTCGAGGGTGTCGTAGAAGACCTGCCAGTTCGTCGGCCCGGTCTTCTCGTAGCGGGCCGCCTGAACCATCGAACGGCGGGCCGGGGTCGTCTGGTTGGCCTGGAAGAGCTCGGTGAGCACGTCCTTGCGCACGGAGTATTTGATGAACTCCCAGGCCTCGTCCTGCTTCTTGGACGTACGCAGGACGGCGTATCCCGCGGCGCCGAACTGATGGCGCTGGGTGCGCCAGCGCGGGAAGTACTGCACGTCGTACCCGGTGCGCGGCATGCCCGCCGTGTGCAGGCCGCCCGCCCAGAAGCCGCCCGCCGGGGTGACGCCGACGCGGCCGGTGGAGAACACCCCGACCAGGTTGTTGCCGCTGCCGCCCTCGGGGCGTGAGCAGAGCCGGTCCTGGATGAGCGAGGCCAGGTAGTCGTACACCTCCTCGACGCGGTCATGGGTGGCCTGGGGGGTGCGCCAGCGGTAGCCGCCGCCCCGGCCGCGGCGCTGGTCGGCCGGGTAGAAGTCGTTCCACAGCCAGTCGCCGCCGGGGGCCTTGGACTCGACGAGTACGTTCGTGTCGTTGGCGAACAGCCACGGGACGACGCCGCCCCACAGACGGTTGGTCCAGAAGTACGGCGTGAAGTGCGAGCCGCCGCCGCGCTTCAGGTCCCGCAGCAGCGCGGTGAACTGGTCGCGGGTCCAGTCGGGCGGCGGCAGTTCGGAGCCCGCCTTCCGCAGGACCCGGGTGTTGAGGTACATGTCGGCCGCGTTGAACTCGACCGGGAGCTGATAGAGGCTCCCCTCGTACATCATCGACTCGACCAGCGAGGGATGGACGTCCGCGAAGTACTCGCGCAGTTCGTCCGCGTCGCGCTTCACCCAGGCGTCGAGCGCAACCCCGAGACGCTGTGCGAAGAGCTGCACGCCCTCGGTGGCGACATAGACGACGTCGGGCTCGGTGCCCGCGGCGATCTGGGTGAGGATCTTGGCGAAGAAGTCCGACCAGTCGGTGGCCTGGATCGGCAGCAGCCGCACCTTGATGTCGGGGTGCAGCTTCTCGAAGCCTTCGCGCAGGGCGCGCTGCGCGGCCGGATCGATGGCGGAGCCGAGCGTGGCGACGACCAGCGAGTCGCCGTCCCGGCCGGGGATGTCGGCGCCGGTGAGCCGGTCCCAGCTCGCGGCGGTCCCGGCGAGGGCGGCGGCGCCGGCGCCGTAGCCGCCGTAGCGGAGCAGCGTGCGGCGGGGGAAGGTGCGGCGGGGGAAGGTGCGGTCGGGAGGGTGGGGCGAGTCGGTCATCGGAGGGCCTAACTCGTGTTAGTAAATTTCTGTGACCCAGATGATGAGAACCGTGTTGCGCCGGTGTCAAGTCCTCTGCGGCGCTTGACCTTTAACGAGTTAGGTCTACAGTCCTCACCCAGCGCGAACCAGCGTGCGTCACCGTGAGCCGCCAGTGACAGGAGAGTGACGAGAGACGATGCGTGAGATGACCCGAAGGGCGCTGATCCGGGCCGGAGCCGTGGGCGCGGCACTGGCCGCGATACCCGCCGGATCGGCGGCCGCCCTGAGCGCTGCCTCCGCCCTGGACCGCAAGTCCGCCAAGCGGGGCGCGAGTTACCGCGCCGAGTACCACTTCACCGTCCCCGACCAGTGGAAGAACGACCCTCAGAAACCCATCTGGATCGACGGCGAGTACCACTACTACTACCTCTACAACGCCGACTACCTCAGCGGCGGCACCACCACGGGCACCGCCTGGCGCCTGGCCACCAGCACCGACCTGGTCTCCTTCAAGGACCGCGGAATCGCGATCCCCAAGGACACCACCCCCAACGGCGACGTCTGGTCCGGCTCCGCGGTGGTCGACACGGAGAACACCGCGGGCTTCGGCGCGGGCGCGGTCGTCGTCCTGGCCACCATGGAGCCGGACCGGACCGCCAACACCCAGGCCCAGTACCTGTGGTACTCCACCGACAAGGGCCGCACCTTCAAGAACCACGGCACGGATCCGGCCGTCCCCAACCCGGGCGTGAAGGACTTCCGCGACCCCAAGGTGATCCGCGACGAGGAGCGCGGCCGCTGGGTGATGGTGCTCGCCGAGCACACCAAGGTCGGCTTCTACCACTCCGCGAACCTCAAGGACTGGACGTACGTCGGCGGCTTCGTGAAGGAGGGCATCGGCGTCCTGGAGTGCCCCGATCTGTTCCGCATCGCCACCGCCGGCGGCACCGCGAAGTGGGTGCTCGGGGTCAGCGCCAACGGCAAGGCGTCCGGTCTGCCCAACACCTACGCGTACTGGACGGGCGAGTTCGACGGCACCACGTTCACGCCCGACGCGCCGGAGCCGCAGTGGCTGGACCACGGCTTCGACTGGTACGGCGCCGTCACCTTCGAGAAGCACGCCGCGAACGGCGCCGTCGACCCGGCCGTCCGCTACGCGATCGGCTGGCTCAACAACTGGGATTACCCCAACACCACCCCGACCATCGACGCCGACGGCTTCAACGGCACGGACTCGATCGTCCGCGAGATCACCCTGCACCGCGCCGCGTCGGGCACCCACTACCTGGCGTCCCGCCCTGTGCAAGCCCTGGACCAGCATGTCTCACGGACCGTCGATCTCGGCGACGTGACCGTCGACGGCCAACTGGTCCTCGACTACACGGGTACGGCGTACGAACTGTCCACCGAGATCACCTGGGACCAGCTGACCGGCGCGGGCGTCCAGCTGCGCAGGTCCGCCGACGGCAGCAGGCACATCGACGCGGGCGTGTACGGCGACTACGCCTTCGTGAACCGCCGGGGCGCCGCCAACCCCGACACCTCCGGCAAGTGGCAGGAGAGCAAGACCCCCTTCGACGCATCGGCCCACAAGGTCACGCTGCGCGTCCTGGTCGACCGCACCTCGGTCGAGGTCTTCTTCGACGACGGGCGGCACACCCACTCGATGGAGGCGTTCCCCTACCTCACGGACACCCGGCTCGCGCTGTTCACGATCGACGGCAGGGCGGTCTTCAGGAACACCGTGATCCGGGAGTTCACCGTCTGAGCGGTCACGAGGACGAGGCGTCCCGCTGCTGC
Organism: Streptomyces sp. NPDC086554; assembly: GCF_040686095.1. Taxonomy (NCBI): domain Bacteria; kingdom Bacillati; phylum Actinomycetota; class Actinomycetes; order Kitasatosporales; family Streptomycetaceae; genus Streptomyces; species Streptomyces sp. NPDC086554. The sequence continues at coordinate 217,311 of NZ_JBFBJK010000007.1, read as the reverse complement.
GGGATCAGGCTCGGCGGCAGCTCTCCCTGCTGGACGTTCACCGTCCTGACCGGCGACGGGACCCGGATGCCCTCGGCGCGGTAGCGCTGGTGGAGCTGCTTGATGAACTCGTGCTTGATGCGGTACTGGTCGCTGAACTCGCCGACGCCCAGGATCACCGTGAAGCTGATCCTGGAGTCGCCGAACGTGTGGAAGCGGACGGCCGGTTCGTGGTCGGGGAGAGCGCCGTCGACGTCCTTCATGACGTTCTCCACGACCTCGGTCGTGACGCGTTCGACGTGCTCCAGGTCGCTGTCGTAGCTGACGCCGACCTGCACCATGATCGACAGGTCCTGCTCGGGGCGGCTGAAGTTGGTCATGTTGGTGCCCGCGAGCTGGGCGTTGGGGATGATGACGAGGTTGTTCGACAGCTGACGCACCACCGTGTTGCGCCAGTTGATGTCCACGACGTAGCCCTCCTCGCCGCTGCTGAGCCGGATGTAGTCGCCGGGCTGCACCGTCTTCGCGGCGAGGATGTGTACGCCCGCGAAGAGGTTGGCCAGGGTGTCCTGGAGGGCCAGGGCGACCGCGAGACCGCCCACGCCGAGCGCGGTGAGCAGCGGGGCTATGGAGACGCCGAGTGTCTGCAGGACGACGAGGAACCCGATCGCGAGGACCACGACGCGGGTGATGTTCACGAAGATCGTCGCCGAGCCCGCAACTCCCGACCGGGACTGGGCCAGGGACTTCACGAGGCGGGTGACCACCCGGGCCGCCGTCAGGGTCGCCGCGAGGACGAGCAGCGCGGTCAGCGTCATCGTGACGTTGCGGCCGGTCCTCGGGGTGAGCGGGAGCGCCGCCGCGGCGACCGCGGCGCCGGCGGTTATCGCCGCGCAGGGGACCAGTGTGCGTACGGCGTCGACGATGATGTCATCGCCGCTCCAGAGGGTCCTGCTGGCCCGTTCACCCAGCCACCGCAGGATGACGCGCAGCAGCAGACCTGCCGCGATGCCGGCGGCCACCGCGATACCGGCGGCGATCAGGTCGTGCCATGTGAGGGCTCGCTCCATCAGTTCATTCTCCAGGTTGTGCGGGCGCGCCGGACATATGTTCGTGTCCGGCGTCGCGAGCGTCATCCTGCCCCATCGGCACACCGCTGCCGCCGGGGGGCCGCACTCAGCCTGCCGTCAACTCACCAGGCGCAGGGCGATGTCCGACATTCCGATGCGGACGCTCTGACCCCAGGTCAGTTCGAGCGCGTCGCTCTCCACCCCGTCGCCGAAGGCGACCAGGCGGTCCGACTCGACGGTGACGCGCAGCCGCTCGGCCGCCGCGAGGACTCCCTCCACGCGGGAGGTCCCGGTCGCGGGCGACGGCCACGCCTCCCGTACGAACCAGATGAGCCTCCGCTCGACGGGGCCTGGCATCGGCAGGGCGCTCCCGCTCTGCTGCCACAGCGAGCGCAGCCAGCCGGTGGCGCCGGTACCGGTGCCGACGAGGACGCCGGAGGAGGCCTGCGCCTCGGGGGTTGCCGTGTCGGTGTCAGGGCCCAGGCGGTAGCGGGCGGTCTGGTGTCCTGGTGGGCCGAGGTAGATCTCGTTGAGGGCGAGCAGCCGCTGGGTGTCGTCGGACACGGCCTCCACCATGGTGAGTTCGTCCACGCCCGCTCCGGGCCCGAGCGCCGCCGCGAGGAGCTTGGCCGCGTCCGCGCCCCGGTGGCGTACGAGAACCCCGGGATTGCGGCCGGGCTCGGTGTCGATGCCGACGACCGGCTGCCCGGCGAGATACTTCGCCGCGTTGGCGACGAGACCGTCCTGCCCGACGACGACCACGACGTCCTCGGGCCCGAAGAGGAAACGGTCGAGATCGGCGCGCTCCACCCGCGCCCGCCGCCACCGCGCGGGTACGGCGGCCGCCACTTCGGCGAGTGTCCGGTGCGTACGGTGATGCCGCTCGGCCACCTCCTGGATGCTCCGGCCGCGCGATGCGAGGAAGAACTCGGCCTGCCCGTGGGTGCCGTGCCGGGCGAGCAACTCCTCGTACTCGGTGGTGCGATGGACCAGGACCGCGCGCGGCGCGAGGCTCATGGGCGTTCACCCGCGCCGTGCCCCAGCTTGGCGAGCAGGCCGGTGATGACGTCGGGGGAGAGGGTGAGGCTCTCGATGCGGGGGACGTTCTCGGCGAGCCGGGTCGCAGCGAGGGCGTGCAGCGTGGCCGCGTCCACCGCGGAGTGCGCGGCGAGCCAGGCGGCCTGGGCCGCGGCCTTCGCCTCGCCGACCGTGCGCGCCGACTCGGCCTCGGCCCGGGCAAGGCGCTCGGTGCGCTCGGCCTCCGCTGTCGCGCGCACGGCGTCCGCCGCCGCGTTCTCCTCGGCCTCGCGGCGTTGGTTGGTGCCGCGCTGCTCCACCAACTCCTCTTCCTGGCGGGCCAGTTCGATGCGGCTGGTCAGCTCGTTCTCCGCGATGGCCTTCTCCCGCTGGACGGCCACGGCACGCCGTTCGTACGTCGCCCGGTCGGCGTCCTGCTGGATGCGCTCACGGGCGGGGGTGCGCAGCGCCCGCTCCACCTCGGGCTCCGGGCGGATCGCGACGACGCGCACGGCCACCACCTCGATGCCGGTGGCGGGCAGCCGGGGCTCCCCGGCGAGGCCCTCGGAGATCCGCTCGCGGACCGAGGTCACGCCGTCGGCGAGCGCTTCGGACAGCGGGGTGCGGGCCAGCACGTCGAGGGCGTTCTGCTGGGCGGACTCCGTGAGCAGAGCGGCGAGTTGCTCAAGGGGTGCCCCGCGCCAGGCTCCGGTGCCGGGGTCGACCGCGAAGTCGACGCGGGCCGCGGCGAGGGCCGGATCGCTGATCCGGTACGTCACCGTGGCCTGCACGGTGACGTCCTGGAAATCGGCCGTACGCGCATGGAAGGTGACCGCCAACTCCCGGTCGTCGACCGGCACTTCGGAGATCGCCGCGCTGAGCGCACGGAACCAGAAGCTGAGCCCGGGCCCGTCGTGGACAAGGCGGCCGCGCTTGTGGAGGCGGATGTGGGCGGTGGGCGCGGAGCGCAGATGGTGCAGCCAAAGACGCCTGGTGATGTCGGCCATGGTGGAATCCCTCCCTGTTCTCGTCGCATCGACGATATGGGGTGCTCCTGCTTATCGTCAAGAAGATGAAAAGGGGAGGGTGGCGGACTACTGCTTGCGGCCCACTCCGGCGTACAGCGGTACCGGAGTCCCGTTCCTGGCCTCGCCCACGCCGAGCTCCGGATGCCAGTCCGGCAGCCACGCGATGCCGGGATCGAAGTCGCTCGCCATCTGGGACAGGACCAGATGGCTGCCCGGCGCGAGCGCGGCCCAGAGCCGCTCCACGATGTCGTACGCGCCGTCGTCATCGCGGACATGCGTCAACTCCCTTGAGGGCGGCGGGCATTCGGGCGTACCCCAGGTGTGGCGGGTGCGCCCGGCCATCGTGCCCGGTCGGTGCACCGCCCTCAACCGTCACTCGGATCCCGCAGCAGACTCCCCGCGCCCGGCACGACCGGCGGCAGGCCGAGCTCGGTGAGGATCCGGTACGCCGTCGCGGTGGCCGCCGTCAGGACGGGCAGGCCCGCGGCGTCCTCCACCGCCTGCACCGAAGCGAGCGACGGCATCTGCACACACGCGGAGAGGACCAGCGCGTCGGCGCGGCTCAGGTCGAGGCGCCGCCAGTGGTCGCGCAGATCGGCGGGGTCCAGGCGGGCGACGGCCAGATTGTCCGGCACCTCCAGGCTGAGCGCGTCCACGACTTCCACCCCGGCGTCCTCGATGTAGTCGACGACCAGCTGTGTCAGCGGCTTCATGTACGGAGTGACGATCGCGACCCGGGACGCGCCGAGCGCCTTGATCCCGTCGAGCAGCGCGCCCGCGCTGGAGATCACCGGCGCCCCGGCGCCCTCGGACCGCAGCGCGGCGGAGATCTCGTCCTCCGCCACGCAGTGGTGGCCAGGACCCTGGGCCATGATCGCGACGAGGCAGGCGGTGGCGACCACGTCGGGCCTGGCGTCGGCGAGTTCAAGGGCCGCGCGCTCGGTCTGCGCGTTCATCGCCTTCAGCTGCTCGGGCGTCACATGCTTCATCCGCATCCGGCTGCTGTGGAAGACGAACCGATCCTGTGGGGCCACGGACTCGCGCTCGCGCAGCATGCGCGGCAGCTCCGTCTCCATCGTCAGGTTCGAGCTGGGCACGATCAGGCCGATGTGGTGGTCGGTCGCGGTCGTCGCCTGCACTGCCACGGGTTCCTCCGGTGTCCGCCGTACGCCATCACGTACGGCTATGAGTCCTCGGCGAGCCCCTCCCAGTGATCGGCGAGGGACGTGAGGAGTTGCATGACTTCTTCGCGCCGCTCATCACCGAACGGCTCGAGGAGCCGCTGGTCGAGTTCGCGGGCACGACGGTGGGAATCGCGGAGGGTGCGTTCGCCCTCCGCGGTCAGATAGAGCAGCTTGCGGCGGCCGTCGTCGGCGGCCGTCTTCCGCACGATCAGCCCCCGGTTCTCCAGGCGCCGTGCCACGTCCGCCATCGTCGACGTGTCCAGGGCCACCGCCGACGCCATGGACCGCTGGTCATGTCCCGGCGAGGCGTCCACGGCCGTGAGCACCGCGAACTGCGGGCCGGTCAGCGTCGGGTCGACCGCACGGATCCAGACCGCGAGATACGCCTGGTACAGACGCCGGACCTGGTAGCCGGGCGCGGCCGTGAGGGCGGCGGGCGGCCCGGGCTGCCCAGCGGATGCAGTCATCGATGGGATGGTTTCGTCAGCCATGGAGCCCACTTAAGCACGGGGGCTGATCGGTTCGTTCGGTCAGGTCAGCATCGGGCGCAGGGCCTCGCGGAGGGCGGAGACGGCCGCTCGCGTGTTGTCCCAGAACAGCATGTGGCCCGCGTCCGGGATCTCGGAGAGGACGGCCGACGGGAGCAGTCCGGCCGCCTCGGCGGCGCCCGCCGCCGTGACCACGGGGCTGTCCGCGCCGTGGAGCAGCGCCGTCGGCCCGGGCACGGACGGCCACCAGTCGAAGAAGTCCTCGGTCTCGAAGCCGCGGTGCGTGGCCGCGACCGCCTCCTCGTCGCAACTGGCCAGCCAGCGGGCTCGCAGCTCCTGCTCCCTGCGGGGCCAGCGCGGCCACGACAGGGCCACCTCGTCGGCGTCCGTACCGCGCCGCGCCTGCGCGAGCTGGTCGAGGAAGGCCGCCAGAGGGGTCGGGTAGGGGCCGCGTCCTGGCCCGCTCATCGGCGGGTCGCCGAGCACCGTGCCGCGCAGCGCCACCTTGCCGCGGACGGCGGTGACCGCGGCGATGCGTGCGCCCATGGAGTGCCCGAACAGCACGGGACGGTCGAGGCCGAGCCCGGTCACGACGGCTTCGACGTCCTCGGCGTACTCCTCCAGGGTGTAGGAGCCGCCGCCGTCGGAGAGCCCGCGGCCTCGCACGTCGAGGACCAACGGGCGTACGAGGTCGGTCAGTTCACGCGCCACGAAGTCCATCGTGACGGCCGGGCTCGTGATGCCGGGCAGGATGAGGAGAGGGGTGCCGGGGCCGCCGTGGTCGAGGACGTGCAGCCGGGTGGTCCCCGAGCGGACCCAGCGGCCGGTGGCGGGAACGTCGTCGAGGTCGGCGAGCGCCGCCTGCGGCAGACAGCGGTCGGGCGCGGCGGTCATGCGGTGGTCCTCCCGGTGAGGGTGCCGAGGTAGTCGATGGCTTCTTTCAGGTCGATGACGTCCCCGTACTTGGCCTGGATGTCGAAGAGGCTCGCCTCGTGCGGACCCGTGGCGCGGTCGCCCACGCACTCACGCGGCACGAGGACGGAGAACCCGCTCTGCACGGCGTCGACCGCCGTCGCCCGCACACAGCCGCTGGTCGTCGCCCCGCACACCAGGAGCGTGTCGCAGCCGATTCCGGTGAGGAGGGCGGCGAGCGAGGTGCCGAAGAACGCCGAAGCGCCCTTCTTCACCACCGTCAAGTCCTGCTCTTGGTACGGCAGTCGGGGATCGAGGGCGACTTCATCGCTGCCCTCGACCAGCGACCGCATGCCCTGCGCCTTGTGCAGCCAGGTGACCGCGTCGCCCGTGGCCTCGGCGGGCGTGTAGGCGATCGCGGTGAAGATCACGGGCACTCCGGCCGGACGACCGCTCCCGATCAACTCCCCGACCGCACCGACCACTTCGGTCAGATCCGCGCCCGACGGGAAGCCGTCCTCGGTGAAGCCGCGCGTGAGGTCGACGACGACGATCGCGGGGCGGCTGCCGCGGCGTACGGGAGCGCCGAATCCGGCCCGTTCATAGGTACGTTCCGTCTCCTGGCCGTAGTTCACGAGGTCCTCCTCGGTGCGCGCAGGGCCGCAAGGTCGCGTGCCTGCGCGCCGAGCCGGCCCAGAAGCCAGCCCTCGAAGACGCCGAAGGCGAAGGCTCCGGCGACCAGGCCGTACTTGGCGGCGGCGGGGCCGATGAGCAGGGACAGGCCGTCGAGTTCGGGTTCGGCCGGTAGCGCGGGGTGATTGGCGCGGGGCGCCGCGGAGGGCAGGGCCGCGGCGGCCGGTGTCCGCTCCTGGTCGAGCAGACTGCCCAGGTTCTGGGCGAACTGCTGCAGGATCCGGTCGGACACCGTGGCGATCGCGCCCTTCCCGAACTGGGCGATCTTGCCCCGGATCACCAGATCCGTGGAGAGCTGGAGCAGCGCGCCCTCGGCGGCCGCGAGCACCTCAAGGGCGACCTCGGCCTCCGCGTCGCCGCTCCCGTGGGTGTCGGCCCCGCGCGCCTGGACCCGCAGCCGCCGTCCCGCAGGATCGACCTCCAGGAAGCGGACCGTGCCCGCGTACGCGGCGCTGATCGGGCCGACCTTGATCTTCACGGAACCCCGCCAGGTGTCTCCGTCGCGTCCGTCGAGCGCGGCGCCCGGCATGCACGAGGCGACCCGCTCGACGTCGTTCATCAGGGCGAAGATCTCGTCGGGCGAGGCCTTCACCGGGACCGAGTTGGTGAGCTGCATCAGGACTCCTTGGGTCCGCGGGTACAGCGCCGGGCGACGGCGCACCCGTCGATCGCCTCGACGATGGTCTGGTAGCCGGTGCACCGGCAGAGGTTGGCGGCGACGACCTCGCGTATCTCGTCCTTGGTCGCCTCGGGGCGCTCGGCGAGGAACCCCTCGGCGAGCATCAGGAAGCCCGGGGTGCAGAAACCGCACTGGAGACCGTGGTGATCGCTGAACGCCCTTTGCAGATCGCTCAGTTCGGCACCGTCCGAGAGCGACTCGACGGTACGGATCCGGGCGCCGTCGGCCTGCGCCGCGAACATCAGACACGCCCGTGCGGGCCGGTCGTCCACCAGGACCGTGCACGCGCCGCAGATACCGTGCTCGCAGCCGACGTGGGTGCCGGTCAGACGCAGATCGTGGCGGAGCACGTCGACGAGGGTGCGCCGGGGTTCGGTGATCACCTCGTGCTGCTCGCCGTTGACGTCGAGGGTGAGCAGCAGAACATCGGTGGTGTTGCCGGTGCCGGTGGTGATGTCGGTCATGGGGAGGGCTCCAGGTTCAGGGCGCGATGCACCGTCTCCGGCGTGATGGGGGTGTGGTCGAGCTCCACGCCCGTGGGGCGCAGCGCGTCGTTGACGGCGTTCAGCACGGCGGCCGGCGCCCCGATGGTGCCGCCCTCGCCCGCGCCCTTCGCGCCGGTCTCGGTGAACGCGCAGGGTGTTTCGAGGTGGTGGATGAGTACGTCGGGGATCTCGTGCGCGGTGGGCACCTTGTAGTCCATGAAGCTGGTCGCCGACGGCTCGCCCTGCGCGTCGTACGTCACCTGCTCGAAGAGCGCGCCCGCGATGCCCTGGGCGATGCCGCCCCGGCACTGCCCCTCCACCACTTGGGGGTTGATGGCGACACCGCAGTCCTCGACGCAGACGTAGCGCAGGATCTCCACCTGCCCGGTGTCTTCGTGGAGTTCGACGACGACGCCGTGGGTGGCGTTGGAGAAGGTCCCGTCGTTCAGGACGTCGAAGGTGGCGGTCGCCGAGAGCCCCGGCTCGATGTCCTTGGGCAGCAACTGCGCCTGGAGATAGGCGACATCGGCCAGTTCCTCGTACGTGAGGACCCTGCCGTCACGGTGCCGTACGCACCCGGCCGCGAGCTCCACCTCGTCCGGTCCTGCCTCCCACCGCGCCGCCGCGATCCGGCGCAGCTTCTCGCCGAGCTTCGCCGCCGCGACGCGCACCGCGCTGCCGCCGATGGTGATGGAGCGGCTCGCGAAGGTCCCGAAGCCGTAGGTGATGCGGTCCGTATCACCCTGATGGAGTCTCACCTTGCCGATGTCCAGGCCGAGTTCATCGGCGACGATCTGGGCCATCGTCGTCTCGTGGCTCTGCCCGTGGCTCATCGTGCCGGTGGTGACGGTGACCGCGCCGCTGGTGTCCATCCGCACCTCGGAGATGTCGAAACCGGGGACGACCCGCATCTTGCGCTGCGCGAAGGCGGCGGAGCCGTAGCCGGTGCGCTCGCTGAAGCAGGAGTAGCCGATGCCGATGTGGCGGCCTTCCGCCGCTGCCGCGGACTGCTTCTCGTACCAGCCCTCGTCCTTGACGAGCCGCTCGCACAGGTTCAGCGACTCCAGATAGGAGCCCGGGTCGTACGTGATGTTGTTGACGCCCGTGTACGGGAACTCGGTGATGACGTTGCGGCGCCGGATCTCGACCGCGTCCAGGCCCAGTTCACGGGCGGCCCGCTCGAAGAGCCGCTCCATCACCATCACGTACTGCGGCCGGCTCACCCCCCGATAGGGCGCGGTGGGCGCCTTGTTGGTGGTGACCGCGCGGCCGCGCACCCGGTATGCGGGCACCTTGTAGACACCGGGCATCTCCGCGGACGCCATCAGCGGCTCGATGCCCGCCGTGAACGGATAGCAGGAGTACGCACCCATGTCGCACACCACATCGGCATCGAGCCCGAGGATCCTGCCGTCCGCGTCGAAGGCCGCGCGCACGTCGTAGTGCTGCTCGCGGGCGAGGAACGACGCGGACAGGGCGTCCTTGCGGTCCTCGATCCACTTCACCGCCCTGCGCAGCCGCAGCGCCGCAGCGGCGGCGGCGATCTCCTCGCGCCCGACGACGCACTTCTGGCCGAAGCCGCCGCCCATGTCGGGCACCACGACCCGGACCGCGCGCTCGTCGAGACGCAGGCATCCAGCGGCCACCGTCCGTACCAGGTGCGGGACTTGGGTACAGGTCTGCACCACGAGCTGTTCCTCGCGGTCGTCCCAGTGGGCTACGGCGCCTCGCGTCTCCAGCGGCAGTGCGTTCTGCCGTCCGGTCCGCGACTCGACGTGGACGACACGGGCGGCGGTGTCGAAGATCTCGTCGATGCCGTCCGTGGCGAAGAGCGAGACGTCCACCAGGGTGTTGCCCGCGGCCCCGTCGTGGATCAGGGGAGCACCGGCCGCCAGGGCCTGCGCCTCGGACATGACCGGTGGCAGTACGGCATAGGCGACCTTGGCCGCCTCCAGGCCGTCCTCGGCTGCGTACGCGTCACGCGCCACCACGATCGCGACGGGCTCCCCGACATAGCGCACCCGGTCGCGGGCCAGGACCGGCGTCGCGGTCGGTACGAACTCGCTGAGCGGGCGGCCCAGTTGGGCGGTGATGTCGGTCAGGTCCAGGTCGTCGGCCATGAACGCCGCGACCACGCCCGGCACTTCACGCACCGCCGTGAGATCCACCGATGTGATCTCGCCGTGCGCGACCGTGCTGCGGACGAACTGCGCGTGCAGCATGCCCGGGAGCGCGATGTCGTCGACGAAACGCCCGCGCCCGGTGAGCAGACGTGGATCCTCGCGTCGTGCGACGGAGCGGCCGACCAACTGCCCTTGTTCCACTGGCTCGTTCATCGGGACATCGCCTCCTCGCAGGCGCGCCGGACCAGCGTGCGGATGAGCTGCTTGCGGTAGTGGGTGCTGCCGGACGCGTCCGCCGGCGGATCGACGGCTTCGGCCGCAGCCGCGGCGCACTCGGCGAAGGAGCCGCCGCCCGCGAGGACGGCCTCCGCCTGCGGGACCCGCGTCACCGCCGCGGCGACCCCGCCGAGCGCCACCCGACCGCCGCGTACCGTGCTGCCCCCGACGTCGAGGTCCACAGCGGCGGAGACCAGGGCGAAGTCACCCTGCCGTTCGGCGAATTCGGTGAGCGCGGCATGCGGCGCCGGGCGCGGGAAGACGATCTCGACGAGGATCTCGTCGAAGTCGAGTGCGGTCGTGTAGTAGCCGAGGAAGAAGTCACCGGCCGCGATCCTGCGCTCGCCGCGCGGACCGCGGGCCACGAACTCGGCGTCCAGCGCAAGCGCGAGCAGGCACCACTCCGCGGTGGCGTCGGCGTGCGCGATGCTGCCGCCGACGGTGCCACGGGTGCGGATCGGCAGATGCCCTATCCACCGCATGGCGTCGCGCAGCACCCTGAAGTCCGCCCCGAGCCGCCCCGCCGGGTCGCGCTCCACCGTGTGATGGGTGGTGAGCGAGCCGATACGCAGCTCGCCCCCGCCATTCGTGTGGAGCCGGTCGAGCTCCCGCAGGCCGCCTATGTCGACCAGGTGCCGGGGCCGGGCGAGCCGGAAGTTCATCATCGCGACCAGGCTCTGGCCGCCGGCCACGACCTTGGCGTCGTCACCCAGCTCGGCGAGCAGCCGGGTCGCGCCGTCCAGGTCGCGGGCGCGGTGGTAGGCGAAGGGGGCGGGCTTCATGGTCCTCCTGTCGTACGTACGGTGCGTGCGGGCGTCGGTCAGAGCGCCGCTTGCTCGGTGACCGGCAGGGGCGCTGCGGTCGCCGGAGGCTCCCCCTCACCGTCCAGGACCCGCCCGTTCGTCTCCGGAGCCGCCACCGCCATCCAGCCGACGGCCACCAGGACGGTCCCGCCGAGCACGGCGAACGTCAGCGGAAGACCGAGCACCGGCCACATCAGCGAGCCGAAGATGAGCGGTGCGAACCCGGTGAGGACGCGGCTGACCGAGGACGCCCAGCCGAAGCCGCTGGCCCGCAGGGGAGTGGGGTAGAGCTCGGAGACGTACGCGTACAGGGCGGGGATGGCCAACTGCGCGAGGAAGCCGAAGACGGCGATCGCCACGACCGAGCCGGTCGGCACGTCCCGCACCAGCGCGAACACCACCAGGGCGGCCGATGCGACCGGCGCCGAAACGCCGATCAGCCACTTGCGGCCGACGATGTCGACCAGGGCGGTGGAGACGAGGACGCCGACGATGCCGACACCGCTCATCAGGGTCGTGCTCATGAAGGCGGCCGTGTCGCCCTGGCCCTCCTCCTTCAGGATCGAGGGCATCCAGCTCAGGGCCGCGTAGTAGACGAGCATGATCGTGGCGAAGAGCAGCCAGGCCGCGGACGTGACGCGTGGGCTGAAGCTCCAGATGCGGCGCAGTTGATCGGCCGCGGCGGCCACTCCGCGCGGCCCTTCGTCCGGCACCGGCTCGGGGATGACGTAGGGCTCCACGGCGGCGCCCGTCCGTGCCACCAGGTCGTCGATGACCTTCCGTGCCTCGGCCTCGCGCCCCTTCTTCGTCAGATAGATCGGCGACTCGGGGATGCCTCGGCGGGCCCAGAACAGGAGCAGCGCGGGCAGCACCATCGTCGCCAGCATCCACCGCCAGTTGCCGGCGAGGGTCAGCATCGCCGTGGAGACGAGCCCGCACAGGGTCACGCCCACCGGCCACCACGCGTCGAGCGCGGTGAGCACCCGGCCCCGGTACTTGCGCGGCGAGAACTCACCCACGAGGGCGTAGTCAACGGGGATGCAGCCGCCGAGCCCGACCCCCGCGAGGAACCGCAGGGCGAGGAAGACCGGATATGTCGGCGCGAGCGCGCCGAGGACCGAGAACAGCGCGAAGATCAGCAGCGTGACGCTGAACGCCTTCTTGCGCCCGATCCGGTCGGCGACCGCGCCCCAGGCGACGGCTCCCACGGCCATGCCCACCAGGTTCGCGGTGGCGATCAGGCCCCGCTCGCTGAGCGACAGGTCGAAGTGCTTGCCGAGGAGCGGCATGAGGAAGCCGTTCAACGCGATGTCGTACGCGTCGAAGAGGTAGCCGAGGCCACCGATGATGAAGATCTTTCCCTGGACGGACCATCTCCAGGGCAGTTCCTGAACGATCTGATCGCCTGTTTTCACGTTCGCTCCAAGTGGGTTCAGCGCGTGAACTGGTAGGAGAACGCACCGAGATCGGGGTCGTTGAGCGGGCTGCCGCCCCAGAGCCAGTCGTACGAGAGGTCCGACTCGCCGTCGAAGTCGCGCCGGAGCTTCTCGTCCCTGGCGCGCTGCTCGGGACCGTCGGGGAAGTGGTAGAAGGTCTTGTTCTGCAGCGAGGCGTCCTGGACCATCCCGGCGTGCTTGGCGCGCCGGTCGACATAGCGCCGCAGCGCCCCGTCGATCCCGCCGACGGTGACCGCGCCCAGCTCCTCGGCGAGCACGGCGGCGTCCTCCATGGCCTGCGATGCGCCCTGCGCCTGGTAGGGGAGCATCGCGTGGCAGGCGTCGCCGAGCAGGGCGACCCGGCCGTCGAGCCACACCGGGTCGCGGCGCCGATGGTAGAGCGCGAAGCAGGAGACGTCCTCCTTCGCCTTGGACAGCATCGCCGGCACGCGGTCGTCCCAGCCGGGGAAGGCGTCCACGAGGTCCTGCGCGGTGGCCGCGACGGACCACTTCTCGGCGACCTCGTCGGTGCAGGGCACACAGGCCACGATGTTGAGGAACTCGCCGCCGCGGATCATGTAGTGGACCAGATGCCGGTCGGGTCCGTACCAGATGGTGGACTGGTAGCGGTCGACCAGCCAGCGCGTCGCCGGGTCGGCGGCGATCAACTCGCCAGGTATCAGGGCGCGGTAGGCCATCTCGCCGGAGAACTGCAGGGTGTCGGGTGCGCCCATGAGGTCGCGCACCGCCGAGCGGATGCCGTCGGCGCCGATGACCAGGTCGGAGGCGAACCGCCGCCCGCCGTCGGTGACGGCCACCGGGCGCTCGGGGTCCGTGCGGTCGAGCTCGGCGACCTTGCTGGCGGTGTGCAGCGCGACGACCGGTCCCGGCCCTGCCGGGTCGACGCACGCGTCCATCAGGACGCGGTGCAGATCGGCCCGGTGGTAGTGCCAGTACGGCGCGTTGAACTGGTCCTTGCAGCGCTGCCCGAGCGAGGTCAGGCCGATGACGCTGCCGTCCTTCCAGCGCCGCCGCACCTGGTCGAGCGGCTCGGTGTGAATGGCCTCCAGCTGTCGCCGCAGACCGAGGCCGAGCAGGATCCGGCTGGCGTTCGGCGCCGTCTGGATGCCCGCGCCGACCTCGCCGAGCTGCGCCGCCTGCTCGAGCACGGTGACCCGAAGGCCGCGCTGCCGCAGCGCGAGGGCGGCGGTCAGACCACCGAGGCCGCCTCCGACGACGGTGACTTCGTACGACTGACTGGACGCCACACTTCCTCCAACTTCCGTGTACGTACGCGTGGTTGGCGCGCGGGTCAGCGCTCGGTGAGCCTGCCGTCCGTGACGACCCGGGTGCCGTCGACCGCGACCGTGCAGCCGCGCACGGCGATGTCGAGGTGTGCGTACGACTCACGCCCGAGGACCGGGTGGGGCCCGGTGGACCACAGGAAGTTCCCCGCGAAGGCGCGGGCGTCCATGCCCATCAGGTCGTCCTTGCCGTACATCGCGGTGGCGAACCAGTCGGCCGTACGCATCAGACCCCAGCCCATGTGGGAGAGGCTGCGCGCCCACTGGTCGTCGGCGTCCTCGAAGAACGTGGAGAGCAGTTCGGCCTCGGCGCCGCCCGTCACCTTCTCGATCTGGCCGCCCGCGATCTGCAGGGTCACCGGCTGACGCACGTACTCCTTGAAGGGCAGCAGGATGTCGCCCTCGGCGAGCACGATCTGCCCGTCGGAGATCTCCGGCCAGCACAGCACCATGGTGCTCGGCCAGTGGTCCCAGCGGCCCGGGTCGTCGGCGAAGCCGCACTGGAACTCGGGCTTGGAACCCGCGAGTTGAACGGTCAGATCGGTGCCCGCGTCCGAGGTGACACGCATGACGGAGGACCGCTTGAGCAGCTGGACGCCTTCGAGCACCTCGTCCTTGTCCGCCTCCTTGGGGAGATTGCGGATGAGGACGTCGGGCGCGTCGCAGACGAAGATGATGCGGGTGCCCGCGCGCAGGATCTCCTGCTGGACCGGCGCGTGGATGAAGCCCTCACGGGTGAGGTCGACGACCAGGTCGGCGGACTTCAGCAGGTCCTGCGCGGTGGAGTCGTTGAGCACGGACACCAGGCCGGGGCCCGCGCCGGTGTGGGTGCTCGGCATCGGCGCGGGGCTGCCGCCGGGCACGGTCGCGGCGATGACATGCGCGCCGCAGGCCTTCGCGGCACCGAACGCGGCCGCCACGTAGTCACCGCGGCTGCCCGGCTCGGAGAGCACGACGACGTGCTCCGACTCGCTCAGCTTGCACAGGCGCAGTTCACGGGTGAAGGCGTCGAGCAGATCGACGGACGAAAGATCGAACACGGGGGATCCCTTCTTTCGGGCTGCCGAGGGCATGCGGGGCATGCGGGCAGCACGACTCCGGACACATCGTGCGAGGGGAATGGGGCAGCTGTGAGGGCAGCGCAGGCAGGCCTGACCGGCCCGCCGTACAGGGTCTGAACTGCGGATACGAGGCGGTGGGTGACCGCCCGACTGAGATAATCCGAACACGTACGATCTGCCTTGGCAAGGGGTCGCGCACGGAGTTAACACGGGTGTTTCTCTCTGCTTCCGACACTGCGAAGGGGGTTCCCAGCCGCGTGTGGATATGAAAGTGTCCTGCCAAATATCCGGGGGCACGCGTCGACCAGCCGTTCAACAGCGCTGCCTCGGCCTCGATCTGGGGTGAAGAAGTGTTGCGTAACGAGACGCGGGGCCATGACCTCGCCTCACTGCGGCGGCTCAACACGACGGTCGTGTTGCGTGCCCTGCACCGCCGCAGCCCGCAGACGCTCGCCGAACTCGCCACCGGCACCGGGCTCTCCCGGCCCACCGTCGAGTCGGCCCTCGAAGAGCTGGCCGCGCACGGCTGGGCGGGGGAGGCCGAGCGCGACGAGGGCGAGCGCGCGCCGGGGCGGCCCGCGCGGCGGTTCCGGTTCCGTGTGGAGGCGGGCAGGGTCGTGGGCGCCGACATCGGGCTGCACAAGATGGTGCTGCTCCTCGCCGATCTCGGCGGGACGGTCCTCGCCGCGCACCGCGAGGACATCGACCCGGACCTTGGCGGAGCCGCGCGGCTCGACCTTCTCCGCAGGGGACTTGAAGCCTTTCCGGACGCGCACTCGGTACGTCGTGACACCATCCTCGCCCGCTGTGTGGGCGTACCCGGCGTCGTCGACTCCGGCGGCACCATCACCTCCTACGTGATCCCCGAGTGGTCCGGCGTCGGCCTCGGCCGGCTGCTCGCCGACGGGGAGCCGGGGCACACGCTCGTCGAGAACGACGTGAACCTCGCGGTTCTCGCCGAGCGCTGGCAGGGCGCGGCCACCCTCGCCGGTGACGTCGTCTGCGTCCTGACCGGACACCGTGTCGCGTGCAGCCTCACCATCGACGGGCGGCTGCACCGCGGGCGGCGCGGCGGCGCGGGTGAACTGGGGCTTCTTCCGCTGCTCGGCATGAACACCGCGCAGGACGCGCTCAGTTGGAAGGGCGCCCGGCGCACGGGCGAGTCCGAGGTGGCGGCGCTCGTCCGTGCCGCCGACGCCGGGGACCCGCGCGCCCTCGCCGCCGTCGCGGACTTCGCCGACCGCATCGCGCCGGGCATCGCCGCCCTCGCGCTCGCCGTCGACCCGGAGCTGATCGTGCTCACCGGCGGCGCGACCCCGCTCGGCGGGCATCTCGTCCCGCTGATCGACGAGCGGCTGCGCCCGCTGACCCTGTATGTCCCGCGCATCGCGCTGAGCACGCTGGGCGAGCAGGGCGTGGCGATCGGCGCCGTACGCAAGGCACTCGACCAGGTGGAGGCCGGGCTCCTCGCGGGCTCGGCGACATAGGCAACCCGCACCATTCCCGGCCACTCATGGCAGCGACCGAAGCGGAGGCGCGTATGCGCAGGAGAACTCTGCTGTACGGAGCGATGGCGGCACCCCTGCTCGCCGCCTGCTCCGGCCAGAGCGAAAGCACGGACACCGGCGGCGGCCGCACCACCCTGTCGTACGGGGTGTGGGACGTGGCCCAGGTGCCGGGACTGCAGAAGGTCATCGACGCCTTCGAGAAACGGAACCCCCGGATATCCGTGCGCATGGAGCTCACGCCCTGGTCGAGCTACTGGACCACCCTGAAGACCGCGATGCGCGGCGGCACGGCCCCCGATGTGTTCTGGATGAACGCGGTCAACTTCCAGCTGTACGCGTCCAACGGCGTCCTGGAGCCGTTGGGCGGGCACATCAAGAGCGATGCCACGCCCGTGGACCGCCACCCCGAGTCGCTGGTGAAGCTCTACTCCTACCAGGGCACCCAGTACGGCCTTCCCAAGGACTTCGACACCATCGGTCTCTGGTACAACAAGGCGCTCTTCGACAAGGCGGGCATCAAGTACCCGGACGCGACGTGGACTTGGGATGACGTGCGCGACGCCGCCGCCGAACTCACCAACCCCCGCGAGCGGGTGCACGGCATCGCCGCCGAGATGGACCGCCAGTGTCAGCTCTACCCGGCCATCCACGGTGCGGGCGGCTACGTCCTGAAGGACGGGAAGTCCGGCTTCGGCGACGAGCGTTCCATCGAGGGCCTTCGCTACTGGACCGACATGATCGACCGCGCCTTGTCACCGCCGCAGAGCGCGATGGTCGAGTCCAAGGGCCGCAACCGCTACTGGTCGGAGAAGGCCGCCATGGTCTACGACCTCTCCGCGATGGCCGGGCAGATGTACGCCGTACCCGCGCTCAAGGACCACGGCGGCGTCGCCGTGCTGCCCAAGGGCCGCGAGCGGGCCACGATCATCCACGGCCTGGCCAACGTGATGTCCGCCAAGAGCCGCAAGAAGGCGGCCGCCTGGAAGTTCGTGCACTTCATGGCCGGCCGTGAGGCCGCCGAGATCCAGGCGTCGGCGGGCATCACGATCTCCTCGTACGCCGGGACGCAGGATGCCTGGCTCAAGTCGATGCCCGAGTTCGACCTCAAGCACTTCATAGAGATGCAGGAGTACGCGGTGCCGTACCCGAGCTCGAAGAACACCGCGGTGTGGGAGAACCTCCAATACCCGCTCCTCGGCGCCGCGTTCAGCGGCAAGGGCGGCATCGAGAGCGCCGCCCGCACGCTGGGCAAGCAGATGGACCGGGCCCTGAAGGAGGAGCGCGCATGATGAGCGTCCTGCCCTCCACGGCGGCCGCGAAGGCGGCACAGCGCCGGGGGACCGCCACGGGCTCCGCGCCCAAGTCCCGTGGCCGGCGCACCGCCTACCTCTTCATCGCGCCCCTCGGCATCGGCTTCGCCGTCTTCTACTTCTGGCCGCTGCTCCAGACCTTCTACTTCAGCTTCACCGAGTTCGGAGCGTTCGGCGGCAACACCTGGACGGGGACGGACAATTACGTACGCGTCCTCAAGGACGTCACCGTCTGGCAGGCGCTCGGCAACACACTGATCTACTGCCTCATCGGGCTTCTCGCGCTGCCGCTCGCGATCGTCGTCGCCGCGCTCCTGAACCGGCGCGGGCTGCGCGGCGTCGCGGTCTACCGCGCCCTGTACTTCATCCCGTTCGTGACGCTGCCCGTGGCCGTAGGCCTCGTCTGGAACTGGCTCTACAACGGCGACTACGGACTGATCAACGAGGTCATCGAGTGGTTCGGCGCGGACCGCCGCTACTGGGTCTCCGACCCGTCGACCGCCGTGTACGCGATCGGCACCGTGATGGTCTGGTCGACCACCGGCTACTACTTGATCATCTTCATGGCGGGGATCAAGAACATCCCGCAGGACTACTACGAGGCCGCCGAGTTGGACGGCGCAGGCCCACTGCGCCGCTTCTTCACCATCACCCTGCCGCTGCTCAGCCCGACGATCTTCTTCGCGTCCATCGTCTGCATGATCAACTCGCTGCAGACCTTCGACCTGATCTACATCATGATGGCCGAGAAGAACCCGGCGATCGGCGACACCCAGTCCGTGGTGAGCCTCTTCTACAAGTGGGCCTTCGTCGAGAACGCCCAGGGCGCGGCCGCCGCGCTCGCCTTCCTGCTCATGCTGATCATCGCGGCGCTGACGCTGGTGCAGTTCAGGCTGCAGAAGAGGTGGGTGCACTATGCGTGAGTCCTCGCCCCGTCGACGTATCAAGGCCGGACGCTTCAACGCCGGACGCTTCAACGCCGGATCGGTCGCCACCCACGCGGTGCTCTCGCTCGGCGCCCTGGTGATGGTCTTCCCGTTCCTGTGGCAGCTCCTGACCTCGGCCAAGTCCCTCGCCGAGACGGCAAAGGTGCCTCCGACCTTCCTGCCCGACACCTGGAACTGGTCGAGCTATGAAGAGGTGTTCACGGCGCTCCCGTTCAGGGAAATGCTGGTCAACAGCCTGCTCAACACCGTGGGCCGGACCGTCGGCCAGCTGGTGTTCTGCTCCCTCGCCGCGTACGCCTTCGCGCGGATGCAGTTCAAGGGGCGCAACGTACTGTTCGCGCTCTTCCTCTCCGTCCTCATGGTGCCGAGCTCGCTGCTCGTCCTTCCGCAGTACGACATCATCCAGCGGCTCGGCCTGCTCAACTCCGCGCCCGCGCTCTTCCTGCCCGGCATGTTCAGCGCGTTCGGCACGTTCATGCTCCGGCAGTTCTTCCTCACGCTGCCCAAGGATCTTGAGGAGGCCGCGCGCATCGACGGCGCGGGGTCGCTGCGCATCTTCTGGTCGGTCATGCTGCCGCTGGTGCGTCCCGCGCTCGCCGCGCTCGCCGTCATCACCGCCATGTGGTCGTGGAACGACCTCCTGTGGCCGCTGATCGTCAACACCGACCCGGAGAAGATGCCGATCAGCGCCGGACTGACCTCCCTGGAGGGGCAGTTCGAGACCAACTTCCCCGTGATGATGGCCGGTTCGCTCATCGCGAGCCTGCCCATGCTGCTCGTCTACATCTTCCTGCAGCGGCACTTCGTGCAGAGCGTCGCGCTCTCCGGCTCCAAGAGCTGACTCCCCCTTCCGGCATCAGGAAAGGCAACTCCCTTGATACGACCGCTTCATATCGGCCTGCTCGGCGCGGGCGGCATCGCACGCGCCCATCTGCCCGGCTGGCTGGAACTGGGTGCGCGCGTCAGCGTGTACACCGTCGACGGATCGGCCCAGAAGCTCGCCGCCGAGCACGAAGGGCGCGCAGGGTACGAAGGGCAGGTCGCCGCCGTGTCGAGCCTCGACGCGCTGCTCGACGACTGCACGGCCGTCGACATCTGCACCCCCACCCCCACCCACAAGGAGCTCGCCCTCGCCGCCGTCGCCGCGGGCCGGCACGTCGTCTGCGAGAAGCCCCTGGCCCTGACCGCGCGGGACGCCGAGGAGATCGCGACGGCCGCCGAAGCGGCGGGCGTCCACCTGCACCCCGCCCATGTCGTGCGCTACTTCCCGGCGTACGCGGCGATGCAACAGGCAGTGAAGCGCGGCGAGTTGGGCGACTTGGCGGTCCTGCGGTTCACGCGGGGCGGGGCGCGTCCGCAATGGGCGCCCTGGTTCGGCGACCCCGCCAAGTCCGGCGGCGTGATCATGGACCTGATGGTGCACGACATCGACATCGCCCGCTGGATCGCGGGCGATGTCGTCCGGGTGCACGCGCAGACGCGCGGCGTCGAGCACGCCACCGGCGCGGTCGCCGAGGTCGTCTCGGCGACCGCCGTCCTCACCCACGCCTCCGGCGTCATCAGCCATGTCACAGGCCTGTGGGGGCTCGCGGACCAGCAGTTCCGTACGACGTTCCGGATCGCGGGGGCCGACGGCCTGCTGCGGCACGACTCGACGTCCGTGCCCGGCTACCGCATCACCGCACAGGGGGTGCGCGCCGCCAACGAGGGCATCCCTTCCAGCCCCATGACGGAGAGCCCCTACCTGGCGGAGCTGCGGGAGTTCGCCGCGTCATGGCAGGAGGGCGGTGCCGCGCCACGGGTGAGCGCGCGGGACGGCATCGAGGCGGTGCGCATCGCCGAGGCGGCGATGGAGTCGAGTCGCACGGGCCGTGCGTTGCAGATCCGGACGGACGCCAAGCCCATGGACGCCATGGACGCCATTGAGGCCATTGAGGCCAATCAGGAGGTCACGCGATGAAGGTCGCCGTGCTGTCGTTCGCCCATGTCCATGCGGGCGGGTATCTGCGGCTGCTCGCCCGGATGCCGGGAGTCGAGGTGATGGGCAGCGACCCGGACACCGGGTCGGCCGCGCCGGGTGAAGTACGGGGGCGTGCATTCGCCGACGATCTGGGGGTCGCGTACGCGGAGACGTACGAGGAAGCTTTCGCCTGGGGCCCGGACGCGGTGATCGTCTGCTCGGAGAACGCCCGCCACCGCCCGCTGGCCGAACTCGCGGCGTCGCACGGCGTGAACATCCTGTGCGAGAAGCCCCTCGCCACGACGGTCGCGGACGGCGAGGCGATGCTCGCCGAGTGCCGGGCGGCCGGGGTGCGGCTCGCGGTCGCCTTCCCGGTCCGCTTCAGCCCCGCGTACGCGGCGGTGAAGGCGGCGGTCGCCTCGGGCGAGGCGGGCCGAGTCCTGACCGTGTCCGGCGCGAACAACGGCGTCATGCCGACCCGCGCCCGGCGCTGGTTCGCGGATCCCGAACTCGCGGGCGGCGGCGCCCTGATGGACCACACGGTCCACATCGCCGACCTCCTGGACGACCTGTTCGGCGACGCACGCCCCGTCGACGTGTACGCGCAGACCAACAACCGGCTGTACGAGGGCGAGGTCGACGCCGAGACCAGCGGGCTCGTCACCGTGACCTACGACAACGGCGCGGTCGCCACGATCGACTGCAGCTGGTCCCACCCGCGTTCCCACCACTCCTGGGGCGGTCTCGAACTCACCGTCGTCGGCGAGCGCGCGACGTTGGAGATGGACGCCTTCGACCAGTCGGTGCACGGCTACAGCGAACGGAGGCGCCAGGGCCTGGAACTACCCTTCGGCGCCGACCTGGACGAACGGATGCTGCGGACGTTCCTGCACGGGCCGCAGGACACCGGCATGGATGTCGCCGACGGGGAGGGCGGCCTGCGGACACTGAAGATCGTGACGGCGGGCTATGCGTCGGCGCGGAGGGGGGTTCCGGTGGCGGTCGCCTGACGGGCCCGGCCGGCGTTCCCGGCTGGCGGCCTTGGTCGAGGGCTCCTGCGGAGAGCCCTGGCGGTGGCGCGGGCTGGTGCGTGAAGGCCGCATCGCGCGCTCTGGCCTGGGCGGATGGGGTTCTGGTGGTGGTCGGCTGACGGGCCCGGCCGAGGGCTCCTGCGGAGGGCCCGGTGGTGGCGCGGCCTGGTGCGTGAAGGCCGCATCGCATGCCCTGGCTCGGGCGGATGGGGGTTTTGCCGGCGGTCGGCTGACGGGCCCGGCCGGCGTTCCCGGCTGGCGGCCTTGGTCGAGGGCTCGGCGGAGGGCTCCGGTGGGTGTGCGGGCTGGTGTGTGAAGGTCCCACCGCACACCCTGGCCCGGGCGGATGGGGGTTCTGGTGGCGGTCGGCTGACGGGCCCGGCCGGTGTTCCCGGCTGGCGGCCCCGGCCGAGGGCTCCTGCGGAGGGCCCCGGTCGATGGTCCCGCCGGAGGGCCCCGGTCGATGGACCCGGCGGTGGCGCGGACGCGGGCCGGTGCGTGAAGGCCCCACCTCGCGCCCCGGCCCGCTCTGCAGGCAGACGCCGTCCGTGCCGCCGGGGTTGCTCAGCCGCCGAAGAGCTGGGTCCAGTAGGTGCCCGCCGAGCCGCCGCCCGCGAGTCCGACGCCGAGGTGGGTGAAGGAGGGCTTGAGGATGTTGGCCCGGTGGCCGGGGCTGTTCATCCAGCCGTCCACCACCTCGGCCGGACTGCGCTGGCCGCAGGCGATGTTCTCGCCTATCGCGCGGTGCGCGCTGCCCGCGGCGGACGCACGGTGCCAGGGTTCGCCGCCGTCCGGCGACGTATGGGAGTAGAAGTCGCGCGCGACCATGTCCGCGCTGTGCCCCTGCGCGGCCACGGTGAGGAGCGGGTCGGGGGAGAGGGGCCGCAGACCGGCCGCCGTCCGCTCGGCGTTGGTGAGCCTGAGCACGGCGGAAGCCCAGTCGGCCAGGCCCTGCGGAGTGAGCGGGGTGGCCCACACCGCCGTCCAGAAGACGTCCCCGGAGCGGCCGTCGACGCACTGGGCGACACCGACCTGCGCGTACGCCCGGTCGATGACCGTACGCCGCGACTGCTCGCCCGAGAGGCAGTACTCCACGAACTCGGCGGGTGTGCGCGGCCCGGAGACCAGATGCTCGCCGATCGTCAGATACGCGTACCCGCCCGCGACGACCCGCTGGTAGAGGGACGAACCGTCCGCGTTCTCGGAGCTGAGCGACGACCGTGCCGCCATGCCGGCGGTGTGCGCGCTCGCGGCCGCGGTCAGCCGGGCGTCGAGCGCGACGGGCGGTGCCCCGGCCTTCCCGCGCGCGGCGTTCACCAGGGGCAGGAATCCGTCCAGGCCGGGAGGCGCGGCAGGGGCGGGCGCCGCCGCCCGGAGCGGCGGAGGCGGAGACGAGAGCAGCGGAGACGGGAGCGGCGGAGGCGACGGTGCGTAAGGCGCGGGTGGGCCCTCGTCCTCCGTCACATCCACCCCGAAGTCCCGCGCCACCCCCGCCAGCCCGTCCGCGTACCCCTGACCGAGTGCCCGCAGCTTCCAGACGGGGCCCCGGCGGTAGATCTCCGCGAGCAGCAGCACGGTCTCGCGGCCGGGGCGCGGCGGGGTGAAGCGGGCCACGAGCTGCCCGCCGGGACCGTGCACCTGAAGTGCGATGCCGGGCAGCCGCTCCAGGGGAGTGCCCGGATCGGCGGGGCTCACGGCCACGGTGACGCGGCTCGCACCGGCGCGCAGGCGCCGCCCGTCGACGGTCACCGTGTCGCCCTGGAGGCGGGCACCGGACGTCGCGGGCTGGTTGTAGAAGACGAAGTCGCCGTCGCCCGCGACCTTCCCGCTGTCACCGGTGACGATCACGGACAGGTCGAAGGGGCCGGGCACACGGAGGGTGACCGCGCCGTCGGGCAACGGCACATTGCCGCCGGGAACCAGCTCGTTCATGCAGGGACAACGGCAGGCCGGTGCCGCGAGGTTCCCGGCCACCCCGTGGAGGGAGACACGTCACGCAGGGCTACCACTGGGGTCTGAGACCGACCGGGACCGGAGTCGGATCCGCGGCGCACGGCACGGGTATTAGCGTGGGGGGCACGGGAAAGCACAATTCACCGACAGGATCCGAGGTGCCCGGCCGATGGCAAGCCGCAGCGAGAGCCGTACCCAGCTCGTCGAGTCACTCATGGAGCGGTTCCCGCAGGTGCCCAGAGAGGCGGTGATCAAGGAAGACCTGCTCAGGGGCGGCATCGCCTTCGACGAATCGGCGCTCAGCGACAATGAGGGCGGCGACGTCAAGCCGAAGTCGTACTTCATCTTCTCCTTCGACCACGGCACGCTTCCCGAGCTCGGCGCCGCGGCCCTGCGCCGGCCGCCCGAGGAGATCGTCCTCACCGGCGGTCCGTACGAACTGCGCCGCACGGTCGTCTCGGTCCGCGTGAACCCGTCCTCGCCGTACCGAGTGGCGGCCGACGACGACGGCGTACTCGGCCTCTATCTGGACGGAGTGCGGATCTCCGACGTGGGCCTGCCGCCGATGCCGGACTACTACCGGCACACGTTGGAGAACGGCAAGTCCGTCATGGAGGTGGCGCCCACCATCCAGTGGGGCTACCTCATCTATCTGACCGTCTTCCGCGTCTGCCAGTACTTCGGCGCCAAGGAGGAGTGCCAGTACTGCGACATCAACCACAACTGGCGCCAGCACAAGGCGGCGGGCCGCCCCTACACGGGCGTGAAGCCCGTCGACGAGGTCCTCGAAGCGCTCGCCATCATCGACAAGTACGACACGAACAAGTCCTCCACCGCCTACACGCTGACCGGCGGCGCCGTCACCTCGAAGGTCGGCGGCAAGGACGAGGCCGACTTCTACGGTCAGTACGCAAAGGCCATCGAGGAGCGCTTCCCCGGCCGCTGGATCGGCAAGGTCGTGGCGCAGGCACTCCCCAAGGCGGACGTGCAGCGCTTCCACGACTACGGCGTGCGGATCTACCACCCCAACTACGAGGTGTGGGACCCGTATCTGTTCGAGCGGTACTGCCCCGGCAAGGAGCGCTATGTCGGCCGTGACGAGTGGCACCGCCGCATCCTGGACTCCGCGGAGGTCTTCGGCCCGCGCAATGTGATCCCGAACTTCGTGGCGGGCGTGGAGATGGCCGAGCCGTTCGGCTTCAAGACGGTCGGCGAGGCCATCGACTCCACCGTCGAAGGGCTCCAGTACTTCATGTCGCGCGGCATCACCCCGCGCTTCACCACCTGGTGCCCGGAGCCGACGACGCCGCTGGGCAAGGCCAACCCGCAGGGCGCGCCGCTGGAGTACCACGTCCGCCTGCTCGAGGCGTACCGCGCGACGATGGAGGCCAACGGCCTGACGTCGCCGCCCGGTTACGGCCCGGCGGGCCCGGGGCGTGCGGTGTTCTCCGTCTCCTCCTTCATGGACAGTCTGTCCGCGGAGGAGGCCGCCCCTGAGAAGGTCTAGGGGGCCTCAGAAGGTAGGTCTAGGGGGCGGCGAGCGCCGACAACAGCCGTTCGGCCTCCGCCGTCACCGATGTGAGGGCGGAGGCGGGGTCGGGCGAGCGGGCCAGGAGCATGCCCGCCTCGCACAGCGCGCCGAACATCATCTGGCAGCGCACGTCCAGATCCCCGTCGCCGAAGTGCCCCGCGGCAGCCGCAGCACGCATTCCGCCGGCCAACACCCGCAACGTATGGGCGTATTCGATGGCGCGGACGGTCTCCCAGCCCAGGACCGCCGGCGCGTCGAGCAGCACGATCCGCCGGAATCCGGGGGTGAGGCAGTGCTCCAGGAAGCGGCGGCAGCCGCGCCGCAGCGCGGACCAGGCGTCCGGTTCCTCGGCCGCCGCGCGCTCCAACTCCGCCGCGATCTCCTCCTGTTCACGGACGAACACCGCGCGGAAGAGCGCCGCCTTGCCCTCGAAGTGGTGGTAGGCCGCGCCCTTGGTGACCCCGGCCTCGGCCGCCACGGCGGCGATCGAGGTCGTCGCGTACCCGTCCCGGCCGAAGAGCCGCTGCGCCGCGGTGATGAGCTGCGCGGTGGTCGCGTCGGAGCGTTCTGCCTGGGTACGGCGGGCAGTTGGGCGCGAGGACGGGGTGGTCACGGTCGGCTCCTTGACGGACATACTCAGGGTACGTAGGTTCCGCACCAGTTGCATACCTTCGGTATGGAAGCGAGTTGAGCATGACAAAGTCGCTCTTCGCAATCTACGGAGCCTATGGCCACACCGGACGCCTGGTGGCGTCCGAACTCCTGGACAGAGGAGAGGAGTTGCTCCTGGTCGGCCGTGACACCGAGGCGCTGCGCGCGCTGGCCGACGAACTCGACGCGGGGGAGCGGATACGGACCCGCACCGCGCCCGTCGACGACGCCGCGGCGCTGCGCGAGGTGATGACAGCCGCCGACATCGTGATCCACTGCGCGGGCCCCTTCGCCGTCACCGGAGCACCGGTCGCGGCGGCGGCCGCCGAGGCCGGCTGCCACTACATCGACCACGCCCTCGAACCCCACCACGTGAAGGGCGTCTTCGACACCGCGCAGGCCACGGCAGAGCGCACCGGTGCCGTCATGATCCCCGGGCTCAGCTTCTACGGCGGTCTCGGCGACCTCCTGGCCGGGGCGGTGTCGGACGGCATCGCGGGCATCGACCGGCTCGTCATCGCGTACGCCGTGCATGGCTGGCGGCTGACCACCGGCGCCAAGAACACCGCGAGCCACCTCTTCGCCGAGACCGAACGCCTCACCTTCAGCGACGGCGCGCTGCACGCGGGCTATGTCGAGCCCCGCAGTGCCGTCTTCCCCTTCCCGCCTCCGCTCGGCCCGCGCACGATGATCGCTCCGTTCCCGTCGATCGAGGTCGTGACGGTGCCCCGCCACGTCCCCGTACGCAACGTCGACCTGATGCTGAGCAACAGCGCCTTCGAGGAGCCGGACGCCTTCGAGAGCGAGCACATCGGCGCGGCGGAACGGGCGGGCACCGACTTCACCATCGCCGTCCAGGCGATCCGGGAAGGCGAAGGGGGCGGCGCGGCAGGGCAGTTGACGGGCCACGATCTGTGGCGGGCCGGGGCACTGGCCTCGGTGGAGGCCGCGGTGCGGATCGCCGAGGGCAGGGGGCCGACGAAGACAGGGGTGCTGGCACCCGGGGAGGCATTCCAGGCAGAGCCCTTCCTGCGGGACCTCGAACGGCTCGGCGCGTTCACCGTGACCCTCGACGTCGAGAAGAAGGGGCGGTGAGCGCGATGAGCACCTCGACCACCTCGGGTGCGCCCATCCTGGTCACGGGAGCGGCCGGTGGCCAACAGGGCTCCACGGGCCGTCACGTCGTACGCCTGCTGCGCGAACGCGGCCACGCCGTGCGTGCCTTCGTCCACTCCGACGACGAACGTGCCACCGGGCTGCGGGGGTTGGGGGCGGAGGTGGTGGTCGGCGACCTGCGGGAGATCACCGACGTGCTCGCGGCGGTACGTGGGGTGCGCCGTGCCTTCTTCACCTATCCGGTAACCGACGGCCTGCTGGAGGCGACCGGCGCTTTCGCCGCCGCGGCACGACGGGAGGGGCTCGAACGGGTCGTCGAGGTCTCCCAGTTGGCGGCCGCGCCGGACGCGGGGACGCCGAGGATGCGGCAGCACTGGGTCGCCGAGGAGGTGTTCGACTGGGCGGGGGTCGGGGCGGTCCACCTCCGTGCCGGGGTCTTCTTCGAGAACCTGGACTTCCTGGTGCGGGCCGGGGGCGGGAGTGAGCTGGCGATGCCGTTGGGGTCGCCGGAGACGGTGCTTCCGCTGATCGCGGGGGAGGACGTCGCCCGGGTGGGCGCGGGTCTGCTGGCGGATCCACTGCCGGTGGTGCCTTCGGCCGTGGTGCTGCTTACGGGGCAGGTGCTGTCGGTGGGGGAGGCCGTGGAGACGTTCGGCGGGGGCCTGAAGTACGTCGATGTCCCGCCGGGGGAGTGGCGGGAACGGGCGATGTCCCTGTACGGGGACGCGCATGTGGTGGCCCACCTGGACAAGCTGTGGGAGCTGTTCCGTTTGATCGGGGCGCACCACGAGTTGTATCGGGTGACGGAGGCGATTGAGGGGTACGGGGGGCGGGTGCCGGGGACGTTGCGGGAGTTCGTCCTCAAACTCCCCCAAGCTCTTAAAGAGCAGGGGGGACCCCCTCGACGGGCTGAAAGAACCTGGCCGATCAAGTGGGTGGGCGGGGTCGGTGAATGATCGATCAAACGGGATTACGATCGCCTCAGCTCAACCGTGCCGGCCCAGGCCTGCCCAGCAGATCTGCCCAGACCCGTGGAGGAATACATGCCGCACACCCCCGTCACAGTCATAACCGGCGGCAGCCGCGGCATCGGCGCAGCCATCTGCACCCGCCTCGCACACGAGGGTCACCACATTGCCCTCGGCTACCACTCCGACGCCGCAGCCGCCGAAAAGGCCGCCGCCACCGTCCGCGAGGCCGGCGCCCGCTGCGTCACCGTCAAGATGGACACCGCCGAAGAGGCGGACGTCGACCGCCTCTTCGAGACCGCCGCCGCGGAACTCGGCCCGGTGACCGGCCTGGTGAACAACGCCGGGGTCGGCGCCCCCGTGGGCCCCCTCGCCGATGCCGATGCCGACGCCATGCGCCGCGCGCTCGAAGTGAACGTACTCGGCTATCTGCTCTGCGCGCGGCGCGCGGTCCGCGACATGACCCGCACCGGCGGCGGCGCCATCGTGAACATCTCCTCCGCCGCGGCGACCCTCGGCGCCCCGGGCGAGTACATCCATTACGCCGCCGCCAAGGGAGCCGTCGACACGATGACGGTCGGCCTGTCGAAGGAGGTCGCCGCAGACGGCATCCGCGTGAACGCCGTCGCCCCGGGTGTCATCTGGACCGAGTTCCACGCCGACCCCGAGCGCCCGGCGAAGCTCGCGGCAGGGATCCCCCTGGGCCGCTCGGGCCGGCCCGAGGAGATCGCTGCGGCCGTCTCCTGGCTGCTCTCGGACGAGGCCTCCTACGCGACCGGCACCATCCTGCGCGTGGCGGGCGGAAGGTGAGCCGGGCGGCACTCGTCCCGGGCGTGAGCTGAGCGGGACTCATCCTGGGCGTGAGCTGAGCGGGACTCATCCCGGGCGTGAGCTGGGCGGCGCTCATCCCGCGTGTGAGCCGAGCGGCGCTCATCTCGCACGTGAGCCCAGCGGCGCTCATCCCGCGCGTGAGCCCAGCGGCGCTCATCCCGCGCGTGAGCCGAGCGGCGCTCATCCCGCGCGTGAGCCAGCGGCACACACTCCGCGCGTGAGCCCAGCGGCACACACCCCCGCGCGCACCGCACTCCCTACGCTTGGCGCATGATCAGCGACTCCGTACGTATCGCCCCCGACGTCGTCATGCGCCCCGCCACCCTGGAGGACGCGGACGGTGTCGCCCGCGCCCGCCTGCGCAGTCGCGCCCACCTGGAGCCGTGGGAGCCCACCCGGCCCGAGGACTACTTCACCCCGCAGGCGCAGGCCGCCCGGCTCCGCGCCCAGTTGGAGGAGTGCCGGGCCGGGCGGACGGCGCCCTGGGTACTCGACCGCGAGGGAGACATCGTCGGGACGGTCACCCTCTCCGCCATCTCCCTCGGCCCCTTCCGCAGCGGAATCCTCGGCTACTGGATCGACGTGGACCACATCGGCCGCGGCCTCGCCTCCGCCGCCGTCACGCAGGCCTGCACGTCCGCCGACGCCGAACTCGGCCTGCACCGCGTCGAGGCGGGCACCCTCCTCGACAACGTGCCCTCGCAGCGCGTCCTCGCCAAATGCGGCTTCGAGGAGTTCGGTGTCGCGCCGAGCTATCTGCATATCAACGGCGCCTGGCGCGACCACCGGCTCTTCCAGCGCATCCTCAACGACTGTCGGCCGTAAGGGAATCCGGCCTGGACGGCTTAGACGATGTCCTCCGCGATCTCCGCCTGCTCCCGCTCCGATCCGTACGCCGACGGCGTGCTGTAGGAGCGGCGTGCCACGAACCACCAGATCGTGGCGAGGGTCAGCACCACGGCCAGGGCGATCGACGCGTAGTTCATGGATTTGGCCGTCACCGGCGAGACCTGCGGCAGGCAGAACAGGACCGTCACGAACGCCACCCAGAGCACCGCGACCCACCCGATGGGCTTGCTCCAGCGGCCCAGGTTCCACGGGCCCGGCTGGAATCGGTCGCCCGCGCGCAGCTTCAGGAAGATGGGGATGGCGTAGGCGGGCGTGATGCCGATGACGTTGATGGCGGTCACCGCCGTGTACGCGGTCGTCGAGTACAGGGACGGCAGGGCGATCAGCGCGGCGAGGCCCACCGACAGCCACACCGCAGGCACCGGGACCTGTGTGCGGGAGCTGACCTTGCGCCAGATCGCGGAGCCCGGCAGCGCGTTGTCGCGGCTGAACGCGAACACCATGCGGCTCGCTGCCGCCGTCTCCGCGTTGCCGCAGAACAGCTGCGCCACGATCACGATGAGCAGCAGCGCGGTCGCCCCGGACTCGCCGAGCGCGTCGATCATGATCTGCGCGGGCGGCACGCCGGTCTCGCTGCCCTGCGTACCCGCGTAGTCCTGGATCGCGAAGGTCAGCCCGGCGAGGAGGATGAAACCGGCTATCCATGAGGCCCAGATGGCGCGCACGATGCCGCGCGCCGCGGACACCGACGCGTTGGACGTCTCCTCCGACAGGTGCGCGGACGCGTCGTAACCGGAGAACGTGTACTGGGCGAGGAGCAGGCCGATCGCCGTGACGTAGAGCGGGTTGTCCCACCCGGTGTCGTTGACGAACTCCGTGAAGACGAACGACGGCGACTGGTGGTGGTCCGGCACGATCGCGAGGACTCCCACGATCACGGCGACACCGGCCACGTGCCACCACACGCTGATGGAGTTGAGCAGACTCACCAGACGTACGTTGAACAGGTTCAGGACGGCGTGAAGGAGCAGGATGCAGAGGAAGATCAGGAAGGTCTTCTCCGGTGTCGGCGTGAAGCCGAACTGCAGGTTCAGGAACGCCCCGGAGAACAGCGCGGCGCCGTAGTCGATGCCCGCGATCGCGCCGAGCAGGCCGAGCAGGTTGAGCCAGCCCGTGTACCAGCCCCAGCGGCGGCCGCCGAGCCGGTCGGCCATGTAGTAGAGGGCCCCGGACGTGGGGTAGGCGCTGGTGACCTCGGCGAGCGCGAGGCCGACGCAGAGCACGAAGAGGCCGACACCCGCCCATCCCCAGAGCATCACGGCGGGGCCGCCGGTGCCCAGGCCGAACCCGTAGAGGGTCATGCAGCCGGACAGGATGGAGATGACGGAGAAGCTGATGGCGAAGTTGCCGAAGCCGCCCATCCGGCGGGCGAGGACCGGCTGGTAGCCGAGTTCTCTGAGTCTCTCTTCCTCGTCTGGCAGCGGAGTCGAGGCCGCGGCTGGGCTCGACCAAGTGGTGCGGGACACGGATGTACCTCCGTCAGGGAGCGGGGGGGGGGATCGGGGAGCGGGTTGTGCTGCTTCGATGGCCTGCTTCGATGGCCCGGCAGGGCTCGCGGGCTGCCTCAGCCCGGATCTCGTACGGCGCTCATACAGCGGGTGCGCGCCTGGACGAACGCCTCGGCCGCCGCCTCCGCGTCACCGGGTGCCCGGGTGCGGTACGTCCACGGCGCCACGGTGTAGAAGGGGTCGAGGACCGTGAACACCCTTACGGCGTCCTGGAATTGGTGCGCGCCCCATAACGCGTGGGCCAGATGGTTGAGGTCGAGGAGCGAGGTCGCCGCGGGCAGCGTGTGCTCGAACCACAGGTGCAGGGCGCGCAGCGCGGACCGGGTCGCGTCGTCGCCGATCCAGTGCAGGTCGAGGGCGCGCTCGCCGCCGCCGTCCTTGCGGTACCGCTCGACCCGTACGTACAGGGGCAGTAAGTGGAGCGCGGATCCGGCGGGCGCCGAACCGGCCGCCCAGTGCGCGAAGTTGACCGCTTCGGTCAGCGGTCCCGAGGGTCGACGCGCGTAGGCGAACTGCAGCATGCGGTGGTAGGCCTCGCGATTGCCGGGGTCGCGCTTGTCGGCCTCGGCGAGCAGATGCCAGGGGCCGGGGAACAGCATCGGCTCCGGGGCGGGCACCCGGTGCTCGTCCCACCGCTGCCCCTTGTCGAGCTGGGCCAGGGCCAGCAGACAGACCCACGGCACGGGATCCTCGGGGGACGCGTCCGCCAGGGCGCCGCAGGCCGCGGCCGCCTCGCGCCACAGCTCGTTGGTGTGGCGGTGCCCGGCCCGGCGGGCGCGCAGGGTCCGCTCGACGAGCACCCTGGTGTGCAGGACGGCGGCCGCCTCGCTGAGCGGCTCCTCCTCCTGCCAGGCCCTGACCACGTCGGAACCGGCGACGGCGGCCGCCAGGATCTGTGTGCGCTGTGTCCACAGGCCCCAGTCGGGCGTCGCGTCGAGCAGGTTCCGCGTCGACACCCAGCGACCCGCCTTGAGGTCCTGGAGCACGGCGCGCAACTGTTCGTCGTGGCCCGCCGGGTGATAGACGGGGCGGCCGGACGGTGTGGGCATGAATCCTCAGTGGGGATCAGTGGGGATCAGCGGGGATCTGTGGGGGAGGGGGCGGAAGGTCGGACGGCTTGATCGGTTGGCGTGAACTGGCGTGCGGGACAACCGTGTTGCTCGGCGGTCAGTGTAGATCTGGATGTTCCGTTTCCACGGCGGTTT
Organism: Streptomyces sp. NPDC086554; assembly: GCF_040686095.1. NCBI lineage: Bacteria > Bacillati > Actinomycetota > Actinomycetes > Kitasatosporales > Streptomycetaceae > Streptomyces > Streptomyces sp. NPDC086554. The sequence continues at coordinate 185,345 of NZ_JBFBJK010000007.1, read as the reverse complement.
GTGGATGTTCTGGGATCGATTTGCGCCCAACTTGCGCTCAACTCGGCGCGCCGGTTGGCAATTTGAGCTCACTTCGGGGCGGAAGCCGGGCGGAAGAGGGGCCCTTGACGCCCTCGTGGCCGCTGTAGCAGGCTTCCGCGGTGATCACGAATGGCAGCGCTCCGCGCGGCGAGGCCGTCCTCGCCATCGACCAGGGCACGTCCGGCACCAAGGCGCTCGTCCTCTGCCCGGAGCGCGGCGTGATCGGCTCCGGCGCCGCGCCGGTGCGCCCGCGCCATCTGCCCGGCGGCCGGGTGGAGGTGGATCCGGCCGCGCTGCTCGCCTCGGTCGTCGATGCGGGGCGCCGTGCCCTGGACGATGCGGGGGAGCCGGTCGCCGCCGTCGGGCTCGCCAACCAGGGCGAGACGGTGCTCGCCTGGGACCCCGCGTCCGGCCGGCCGCTGACCGAGGCGATCGTGTGGCAGGACCGGCGGGCGGAACCGCTGTGCACGGAACTCGCTCCATACGCAGATGAGTTGAGGGAGTTGACGGGGCTCCCCCTCGACCCCTACTTCGCCGCGCCCAAGATGGCGTGGATACGCCGCCATCTCACCCGGGACGGCGTGGTCACCACCAGCGACGCCTGGCTCGTGCACCGGCTCACCGGAGAGTTCGTCACCGACGCGGCGACGGCCGGACGCACCCAGCTGCTCGGCCTGGACGACGTCGCCTGGTCGCCGAGGGCCCTGGACATCTTCGGGCTCGGCGGCGAGCGGCTGCCGCGCGTCGTCGACGCCGCGGGCCCGGTCGGCACCACGACGGCCTTCGGCCCCGAACTCCCGCTGACCGGCCTGCTCGTGGACCAGCAGGCCGCGCTGCTCGCCCAGGACGTCACCGAGCCGGGCACCGCGAAGTGCACCTACGGCACCGGGGCCTTCCTGCTCGCCCAGACCGGCTCGCGCCCGCGCCGTGGCGAATCCGGCCTGGTCAGCTGTGTCGCCTGGCGGCTCGCGGGGGAGAGCAGCTACTGCCTGGACGGGCAGGTCTACACCGCCGCGTCAGCCGTGCGCTGGCTCACGGACCTCGGGGTGATCGCCGGGGCCGAGGACATCGACCCGGTGGGCTCGGCCGTGCCGGACGCGGGCGGCGTCACCTTCGTACCCGCCCTCGCCGGGCTCGCGGCGCCCTGGTGGCGCGGCGATCTGCGCGGCTCGATCACCGGGCTCGGCCTCGACACGACCCCCGGTCACCTGGTCCGCGCCCTGTGCGACGGCATCGCCGCCCAGGTCGTCTCGCTCGCCGACGCCGTGGCAGCCGACCTGGGCGAGCCCCTGACGAGCCTGCGCGTCGACGGCGGCCTGACCCGCTCGGCCCTCCTTATGCAGACCCAGGCGGATCTGCTCCAACTGCCCGTGGAGGTCTCGGCGTTGCCCGATGTCACCGCCCTCGGTGTGGGCGCCGTCGCGCGCCTGGGTCTGGACCCGAAGCTCGGTGTGCGGGACGTGGTGCCGCGGTGGCGGCCCGCCGCCGTGTACGAGCCACGGATCGACGCGGCGCAGGCGGCCGAACGCCTCGCCGGCTTCCGCTCGGCGGTCGCCGCGCTCCTGGACCGCGCGCCCGCGCCGTCGTCATGACGGCCGCCATCGGGCAGTCGCGATGACCATCACCACGGGGGGTACGCGATGACCGCCACCGCCGGGGGGTATGCGTTGACCGCCACCGCCGAGGCGTACGCGACGACCGCCACCGCCGGGGGGTATGCGTTGACCGCCACCGCCGGGGGGTACGCGACGACGGCCACCGCCGAGGGGTACGCGACGACCGCCACCACCGAGGGGTACGCGACGACCGCCACCACCGAGGGGCCGCGATGACCGTCACCGCCAAGGGCCCGCTGCCGTCCGAGCCCTACGACGTGACCGTTGTCGGCGCCGGCGTGGTCGGCTCGGCCATCGCCCGTGAACTGGCGGCGCACCACCGGCTCCGCGTCGCCCTGGTAGAGGCCTCCGGCGACGTCGGCGAGGGCACGTCGAAGGCCAACACGGCGATCCTGCACACCGGTTTCGACGCCGTGCCGGGCTCCCTGGAGGCCCGCCTGGTGCGCGAGGGGCAGCGCCTGCTCGCCGCGTACGCGGCCGATGCGGGGATCCCCGTCGAGCCGGTCGGCGCGCTGCTCGTTGCCTGGGACGAGGAGCAACTGGCCGCTCTGCCCGCCCTGTTGGACAAGGCGCGACACAACGCGTACCCGGCGGCCCGCATCATCGACGCCGACGAGGTGCGGTCCCGCGAACCGCACCTGGGGCCCGGCGCCCTCGGCGCGCTCGACGTCCCCGGCGAGTCCATCATCTGCCCCTGGACGACGACCCTCGCGTACGCCACCCAAGCCGTACGCGGGGGAGTGCACCTGCACCTGAACTGCCGTGTCGAAAAGGGCACTTGGGTGGAGTACCCGGCCGCCGGATGCCGCGAGCTGACCACGTCCCGTGGCGTGCTGCGCACCCGCTACCTCATCAACGCCGCGGGACTGCACGCCGACGACCTCGACCAGCAGCTCCTGGGGGACGGCGAGTTCACCGTCACCCCCCGCCGTGGCCAGCTCATCGTCTTCGACAAGCTCGCCCGCGACCTGGTCCGCCACATCATCCTGCCGGTGCCGACGGCACTGGGGAAGGGGGTCCTGGTGGCGCCGACCGTGTACGGAAACGTTCTTCTCGGGCCCACGGCAGAGGAGTTGGACGACAAGACGGCCACGGGGACGACCGCGGACGGGCTCGACATGCTGCGCACCAAGGGGCGACGGATCCTGCCCGCGCTGCTCGACGAGGAGATCACCACGGTCTACGCGGGACTGCGGGCCGCCACCGAGCACGACGACTACCAGATCCACGCCTCCCCCGAGGAGCGCTGGATCACCGTGGGCGGCATCCGCTCCACAGGCCTCACCGCGTCCATGGCGATCGCCGCGTACGTCGTTGACCTGCTCGCCGATGCGGCAGGACCCGAACTCGACCTGACGCACCCCGGTGACCTCGACCCCGTGCTCATGCCGAACCTGGGGGAGGCCTTCCCCCGCCCCTATCAGCGCGCCGACCTCATCGCAACCGACCCCGCCTACGGCAGTATCGTCTGCCACTGCGAACGCGTGACGCGCGGGGAGATCAGGGACGCTCTGATCAGCACGGTCCCGCCCGGTTCCCTTGACGGCCTGCGGCGGCGGACCCGGGCGCGCGGCGGGCGGTGCCAGGGGTTCTACTGCGGGGCCGCGGTGCGCGAACTCTTCGACGGATGGGGCGAGTCGGGGGCGGCGCGATGAGGCGGCAGCGGGCGGTCGACGTACTCGTGATCGGCGGCGGACCCGCGGGGCTCGCCGCGGCCGGGCGGCTCGCCACGGTCGGCGCGGGCGCGGTGGAGGTCCTGGAGCGCGAGGTGCGGGCCGGCGGGGTGCCGCGCCACTGCCACCACCGGGGCTTCGGCCGCTGGGGGGTGACGGGGCCGCAGTACGCCGACCGCTTGGTCGAAGCGGCCCTCGGCGCCGGGGCGGCCGTACGGACCGGCGTGACCGCCACCGGTTGGGCAGGGGAGCTGACGGTCGACACGACAGGGCCGCACGGCCTGGAGCGGATCACCGCGCGTGCCGTGGTCCTGGCCACCGGGGCGCGGGAACGGCCGCGCGCCGCACGCCTGGTGCCGGGGACCCGCCCGGCGGGCGTCTACACGACGGGTGAACTGCAACAGGCGGTGCACCTCCACCACCAGCGGATCGGGACCCGCGCGGTCGTCGTCGGGGCGGAGCCGGTGAGCTACGCGGCGCTGACCGCCCTGCGGCGCGCGGGCGTCGAGGTCGCCGCGCTCGTCACCGAGGAGACGCGGCCGCAGGTGGGCCGGGCGCGGGCCGCGTCGGCCAGACTGGGGCGCCGGGTGCCGCTCCTGACGGGCGCCACGGTCGTGGAACTCCTGGGCAGGGGGCGCCTTTCGGGGGTGCGGCTGCGGCACGCCGACGGGCGGCCGGGGGCGATCGCCTGCGACACGGTGGTGTTCACCGGGGACTTCGTGCCCGAGCAGGAACTGGCGCGGCGCGGGGGCGTGCCGCTGGACTCCGGGACCCGGGGGCCCGCCGTGGACGGCGCGTTCCGTACGGCGTCGCGCGGGGTGTTCGCGGTGGGCAACGTGCTGCACGCGGTGGAACCGGCGAGGGCCGCGGCGCGGGAGGGCTCGGACGCGGCGGCCGCGGTGCGCCGCCACCTGGAGGGCGCGGACTGGCCGGCGTCCGCAGGGCTGTCCGTCGAGGCCGTCGCGCCCCTGCGGTGGGTGGCACCGAACCGCCTGGTACCGGGCGAGCCACCGGTTCCCGGCGCCCGCTTTCTGCTGCGCACGGCGGAAACCCTGGTCCGCCCCGTCCTGCTGGTCACCCAGGACGGGCGGTGCCTGCACCGGGCGAGGGCGCAGCGGAGGGTCCTGCCCCATGGGTCGCTGCACCTCTCGGGGTCCTGGGTCGGATTGGTCGACGCGGCGGGTGGCGCGGTGCGGATCGGGCTTGGCTGAGGGCTCCGCTGGAAGGTTGGTACTGAATCTGCGGGCCGGATGTGGCTGGTCGCGCAGTTCCCCGCGCCCCTTCCGGGGCGCGGAGCCGCACTTCCCCCCACTCCCCACCCCCGACTAGACTCCAAAACTAGCAGTGCTAATTTATGTCGTGAGACCACCATGTGAGATCAACCGTGACGATCCGGAGCCGTATCGTGCGCCCAGTCCACTTCGCCGCAGCCCGCCGCACCCCCATCGGCAAACTCCGCGGCGCTCTCTCCTCCGTACGCCCCGACGACCTCGCCGCCACGGTCGTACGCGGTCTGATCGCGGGCGTCCCGCAGCTCGACCCCGCCCGGATCGACGACATCTACTGGGGCGCCGCCAACCAGGCGGGCGAGGACAACCGCAATGCGGCCCGGATGGCCGCCCTCCTCGCGGGCCTCCCGGAGTCCGTGCCGGGCGCCACCGTGAACCGGCTCTGCGCCTCGGGCATGGAGGCCGTCACCGCCGCCGCCCGCACCATCGCCGCGGGCGAGGCCGACATCGTCCTCGCGGGTGGCTCCGAGTCGATGAGCCGCGCACCCTTCGTGCTGCCACGCCCGGACGAGGCCCTGCCGCACAAGATGGAGACGTTCGACACCCGGCTCGGCTGGCGTCTGCTCAACCCGGCGATGAAGGAGCTGCACGGCGTACTCGCGATGGGCGAGACCGCCGAGGAAGTCGCCGTGCGCTACGGCGTCTCCCGCGAGCGCCAGGACACCTTCGCGTTGCGCAGCCATCAACGCGCCACCGACGCCCGTAAGAACGGCCACTTCGACGACGAGATCCTCCCGGTGACGCGGCCCGACGGGACCGTCGTCGACCTCGACGAGTGCGTCCGTGAGGACACCTCGTACGAGAAGCTGAGCGGCCTGTGCCCCGTCTTCCGCAAGGGCGGCACCGTCACCGCGGGCAACGCGTCCCCGATGAACGACGGAGCGGCCGGACTCCTCCTCGTCAGTGAGGAGGCCCTGAACGGCCTCGGGCTCGAATCGCTCGGGCGGTACGTCGCCGGAGCCTCCGCCGGTGTCCATCCGGACGTCATGGGCATCGGGCCCGTCCCCGCCACCCAGAAGGCGCTCACCCGCGTCGGGTGGTCCATCGGGGATGTCCAGGAGGCCGAGTTCAACGAGGCGTTCGCGGCCCAGGCCCTGGCCTGCGTCGACGCCCTCGGCATCGACCCGGACCTTGTCAACCCGACCGGCGGCGCCATTGCGCTCGGCCACCCCCTCGGCTGCTCCGGCGCCCGCATCCTCACCACGTTGCTGCACCGTATGCGCCGCACCGGCGCAGGACGCGGCCTGGCCACGATGTGCGTCGGCGTGGGCCAGGGCAGCGCGCTGCTCGTCGAGCGCGGCTGAGCCCACTCCAGCCACCAGACCGCCACCGCGTCACCCCGCAAGGCCGCAAGGCTGCAAGGCCGTACGGAAACGGAGCACCACCCATGGCCACGTTGTCCCTCGCCTCGATCCTCGCCGAGCCCGCCCGCCGCAGGCCGGCGCACACCGCCCTCGTCGAGGGCGAACTCCGGCTCTCCTTCGGCGAGTTGTGGAGTCAGGCCCGAGCGCAGGCCGCGGCGCTCGTGGGCCTCGGGGTCGGGCCGGGGGACCGCGTGGCCCTGATGGCGCCCAACACCGCCGAGTTCCCGCGCGCCTACTACGCGATCCTCGCAGCGGGCGGTGTCGTCGTCCCGGTCCATCTGCTGCTGTCCGCCGAGGAGGTCGAGCACGTCCTGCGGGACAGCGGCGCGACCCTGCTTCTGTGCCACCCCGCGCAGGCCGAGACGGGCAAGGCCGCGGCCGCCGCAACCGGCGTACGTATGCTCGCCCTCGGCGCGGACGGCGAGCTGGACACCCTGGCGCGCGAGGCCGAGCCCCTGCCCGGCTACCTCACCCGTGACGCCGATGACCCCGCCGTCGTCTTCTACACCAGCGGCACCACCGGCGTCCCCAAGGGCGCCGTGCTCAGCCACTTCAACCTGGTGATGAACGCGACGGTCTGCGCCTTCGACGCCCACGACGTGCACCGCGACGACATCGCCCTCGGCGCGCTGCCGCTCTTCCACGCCTTCGGCCAGACCGTGTCGATGAACGCCACCTGGCGCGCGGGCGCCACCCTCGTCCTGCTGCCCCGCTTCGACGCGGCGCGCGCCATCGAGCTGATGGCGGCGGAGGGCGTCAACACCTTCCACGGGGTGCCGACGATGTACGTGAACCTCGTGGCGGCAGCGGCCACCGCCGCCGAACTGCCCACGCTGCGGCAGTGCGTGTCCGGAGGCGCCTCGCTCCCCGTCGCCGTACTCGAACGCTTCGAGGAGACCTTCGGCGTACCGGTCTACGAGGGCTACGGCCTCTCCGAGACCTCGCCCACCGCCTCCGTGAACCAGCCCGTCTTCGGTACCAGGGCCGGCACCATCGGCCACCCGGTGTGGGGCGTCGACGTGGAGATCGCCCGCGCCGAGGTCGAGGGGCGCATCGAGCTCCTTCCGACGGGGGAACTCGGCGAGGTCGTCATCCGCGGCCACAACGTCTTCTCCGGGTACCTGGGGCGTCCGGAGGCCACCGAGGAGGCCGTGGTCGACGGCTGGTTCCGCACCGGAGACCTCGGCACCAAGGACGCCGACGGATTCCTGGCCATCGTCGACCGCAAGAAGGACGTCATCATCCGCGGCGGCTTCAACGTCTACCCGCGCGAGGTCGAAGAGGTCCTGATGCGGCACCCGGACGTCGCGCACGCCGCGGTGATCGGCTTGCCCGACGACGTGCACGGCGAAGAGATCTGCGCGGTGGTCGTCGCGCGGCCCGGCTCGGACCCCGACGGTGCGGGCATCACCGCCTGGTCCAAGAAACACCTGGGTCGCCACAAGTACCCGCGCCGCGTGGAGTTCACCGACGCGCTGCCGCTCGGCCCCAGCATGAAGATCCTCAAGCGGGAGCTGCGGGCCACCTACAGCAGGGCCTAGCCCGTTCGTCCCCGGACGATAGATGGGTCTAGCATCTGTTCCTGACATGGACATATCGCTCTGGGAATTCGCCGCGCTCGCCGCGGCCGCACTGCTGGTCGGCTTCTCGAAGACCGCCGTCAGCGGCGCCAACACGGTCAGCCTCGCCGTCTTCGCCGCGGTCCTCCCGGCCCGCGAGTCGACCGGTGTGCTCCTTCCGATCCTCATCGCGGGCGACGTGCTCGCCGTCCTCATCTATCGTCGGCATGCCCACTGGCCCACCCTGTGGCGGCTGTTCCCGGCCGTCGCGGCCGGTGTGGTCGTGGGCACCGTCTTCCTGATGTGGGCCGACGACGCCGGTGTGCGTACGTCGATCGGGGCGATCCTGCTCCTGATGGCGGCCGTCACACTGTGGCGCCGCCGGGCCGCCCCGGCGGACGAGGGGGAGCCCGGCAGCGGCTCCCGCCTCAAGGCCCCTGCGTACGGCGTGCTCGGCGGATTCACCACGATGGTCGCCAACGCGGGCGGCCCGGTCCTGTCGATGTATCTCCTCTCCGCGGGCTTCCGGAAGCTGAGTTTCCTGGGCACGTCGGCGTGGTTCTTCCTGATCGTCAACACCTCCAAGGTGCCGTTCAGCGTGGGCCTCGGCCTGATCGACGCGCACTCGCTGCTCCTTGACGCCGCGCTCGTGCTCTTCGTCCTGCCGGGCGCCTACATCGGCAAGGTCGCCGTGCACCGCATCAACCAGCGGCTCTTCGAGCAGCTCGTCATCGGCGCGACCGTCCTCGGCGGACTCCAACTGCTGCTCCGCTGACACGCCCTCGTGCCGCCTCATCCATGGGCCGCCGCGTCCTCGTGCCGCCTCGTCCACGTGCCGCCTCGTCCTCGTGCCGCCTCGTCCTCGCGCCGCCTCGTCCACGCGCCGCCTCGTCCACGCGCTGCCTCGTCCAACGGGCCGCCTCATCCTCGCGCTGCCTCATCCTCGTGCCGACGCGTCCTCGTGCCGACGCGTCCTCGTGCCGCCTCATCCACTCACCGACGTGTCCTCGTGCCGCCTCATCCACGCGCCGCCAGCGCCTCGCCGACGCGGCGCTGGCGGCGCGACGTAGCCTCGGGGCCATGCATGTGCTCGTCCTCGGCGGAACCACAGAAGCCCGCGCGCTCGCCGCGCGCCTCGCCACCCGGCCCGACGTCCGCGTGACCACCTCGCTCGCGGGGCGCGTCGCCCGCCCCGCCGCGCTCGAAGGCGACGTACGCGTCGGCGGGTTCGGCGGCGTGGACGGCCTCGCCGCCTGGCTGCGCGAGCACCGCGTGGACGCCGTCGTGGACGCCACACACCCCTTCGCCGCCACGATCAGCGAGCACGCGGTCCTGGCCGCCGCGGCCACCGGCGTCCCGGCGTTCCTGCTGCGCAGGCCCGGCTGGCGGCCCGCCCCGGGCGACCAGTGGCACGACGCAGGATCGCTCGCCGAGGCCGCGGCCCTGCTGCCCTCGCTCGGCCGCCGGGTCTTTCTGACCACGGGGCGCCTGGGCCTCGCCGCCTTCGCCGAGCCGTTCCTGGCCGAACTCCACTTCCTCGTACGTTCCGTGGAGCCGCCCGAGCCGCCGCTGCCCCACCACACCGAGATCCTGCTCGACCGCGGCCCCTACACGGTCGAGGGCGAGACGGCACTGCTGCGCGAGCACCGCATCGACATCCTGGTGACCAAGGACAGCGGCGGCGCCGCCACGGCCGCCAAGCTCACCGCGGCCCGCGCGCTGTCCGTTCCCGTACTCGTCGTCCGCCGTCCGCCGGCACCCGATGGCGCGCACGAGCTGCCCGATGTGGCGAGCGTGCTTTCCCGCCTCGGACTCGGCTGATCACACCTCGGCCTTGGCCGACGCGAGCGGCCGCCGCGTCTCGGGCGAAAGACCGTGCTCCAGGTCCTCCACCAGGAGGCGCTTGGCGATCGCGTCGACCGCCCTGATGAGATCCGAGTCGGCGGGCCGGCCCCTGTCCTTCTCCACCTGCTCGCCCAGCCACTTCGCCCACGCCTTGCCGATCACTTCAGCCTCGCGCTCGCCCGCCCGGGTGTGCGAGAAGAGCATCCCGGAGCGGGTGAGGAAGCCCTCATCGACCATGCGGTCGAAGACCGGCACCAGGACCTCGGGCGGCACCTGACGCCGCGCCGCGATCAGGCTGAGATTCGCATGGCCCACCATCCGGTCGAAGAGCGTCACCTGCATCACGGCCCATGCGCCCGCCATGTCAAGGCGGGTGTCGGAGTCCCTGATGACGCGGCGCGCGGTGTCCATGCCGGTCTTGCGGATGATGTTCCCGACCGCCAGTTCCAGGACCTGGTCCGGGGAGCCGCTCGTCGTCGGCGAGGCAAAGCCCTCGCCCATGTCCGCCGAACTCATCCGCGCGCTGTCCCGCAGCTGCACCTGCTTGAGGAACAGGGCCACCACGAACCCGATGAGCGCCACCGGCACCGTCCACAGGAAGACGGTGTGCAGCGTGTCGGCGTACGCCTCGACGATGGGCGCGGCCGCTTCGGGCGGCAGATCGTGCAGCCCTTGCGGGCTCTGCGCCGCCTTGGCCACCACGGCGGGGTCCGCGGCGCCCGTACCGGCCGCGGCGGCGACCCCGTCCTTGAGGTTCGGCTCAAGGGTGTTGGCGTAAATGGTGCCGAACACCGCCGTCCCGAACGAACTGCCCAATGTACGGAAGAAGGTCACCCCTGAGGTGGCCGTGCCCAGATCCGAGTACACGACCGTGTTCTGCACGGCGATCGTCAGGACCTGCATGCAGAGCCCGATGCCGGTGCCGAGGACGAACATGTACACCGATTCGAGCCACGTACTGGTCTCGCTGCCCATCAGCGAAAGGAGATAGAGCCCGAGCGCCATCACCAGCGCACCCACGATCGGGAAGACGCGATACTTCCCGGTCCTGCTCACCACATTGCCGCTGAAGACGGACGCGATGAGCAGCCCGATCACCATGGGCAGCGTCCGCACGCCCGAGACAGTGGCCGAGTCCCCGTCCACGTACTGCAGATAGGTCGGCAGGAACGTCATCGCGCCGAGCATCGCGAAGCCCACGATGAAGCTGAGGATCGAGCAGACCGTGAAGACGGGGTTGGCGAAGAGCCGCATCGGCAGCATCGGCTCGGCGGCCCGCGTCTCGACCACACAGAACAGCGCGAGCGCGACGGCGCCGCCCACGAACAGCGCGATGATCGTGCCCGAACCCCACGCGTACTGGTTGCCGCCCCAACTCGTCGCCAGGATCAGCGCACTGGCCCCGATCGCGACGAACGCGATACCCAGATAGTCGATGACGGGACGCACCGCCGACTTCACGACGGGGATCGTGCGGGCCGCCGCGATCACCACGACGATCGCGATGGGTACGTTGACGTAGAAGGCCCAGCGCCAGGTCAAATGGTCGGTGAAAAGACCGCCCAGCAACGGCCCGATGACGGTGGCCACCCCGAAGACAGCACCGATCGCACCCTGGTACTTCCCGCGCTCACGCAGCGGGATGACATCGGCGATCAACGCCATCGACGTCACCATCAGACCGCCCGCGCCGATGCCCTGCAGGGCGCGCCAGGCGATGAGCAGCGTCATGTTGGTCGAAAGCCCGCACAGGAACGAGCCCGTGATGAACACGATCGCCGAGATCTGAAAGACGACCTTCCGCCCGAAGAGGTCACCGAACTTCCCGACGAGGACGGTGGCGACGGTCTCCGCGAGCAGATACGACGTCACCACCCACGACATGTGCTCGGCGCCGCCCAGATCCGACACGATGGTGGGCAGCGCGGTGCCCACGATCGTCTGGTCGAGCGCGGCGAGCAGCATCCCCAGCATGATGGTCACGAAGACGACGTTGCGACGGCGCTTGTCCAGGACGGGCGGGCCCTGCGCCGGGGCCTCGGCGGCCGGCTGGGCGGTGGTGGTCACACGGCCACCCTCACACCGCCCTTGGGCAGGTGCATGCCGGGCCGGGCCGGTCCGGTGACGGCGGACCCCGGAGGGCTCAGTCCAGGTTGCGCCGCAGCAGATACGTGTCCATGATCCACCCCTTGCGCTCGCGGGCCTCGGCCCGCAAGGCCTCGATGCGGGGCGCGGCTTCGTCGATGGGCCCGGAGACGAGGATCTCGTCGGCGGTCCCGATGTAGGCCCCCCAGTAGATGTACATGTCCCCGCCATCGGGCCGCCCGGCGTACTGCCGGAAGGCCTGATGGGCGTCGAGCATCACCACGAGATCGTCGACCCCCTCAGGAAAACCCCCGTCGGCGAGGCGCCGGCCCGTGGTGATCTGCACGGGTCGCGCGACGCGATTGAGCCCCGTGCGGTGCTTGGCCGCGAGCGAGGAGACACTGCTGATGCCAGGCACGACGTCGTACGTGAAGGCCACCTCGCCCCGTCCGAGCACCTCCTCCAGGATGCCGAGGGTGCTGTCGTACAGCGCGGGATCGCCCCACACCAGGAAGGCCCCGCTCTCACCCTCACCCAGCTCATCGGCGATGAGCCGCTCGTAGATCTCCGCACGGCGGCTGCGCCAGTCCCCGACGGCGGGGGAGTAGTCGGCACCGCCCGCCTTCCGGTCCCGCGCCGGATCCCGCGCCTCGACCACGCGGTACGCACCGTCGGCACGGTGCTCGTCCAGCAGCCCACGCCGCAACTGCACGAGGTCGTCCTTCTCCTCGCCCTTGTCCAGGATGAAGAACACGTCGCTGCTCTTGAGGGCCTTGACGGCCTGCAGGGTCAACTGGTCCGGGTCGCCCGCGCCGATGCCGATGACATGAATCTTTCGCACGCCGAGAGTCTGCCCCACGGGACACGACGGGCGCCCTGCGGGGTGCGGGAGCCACGGCCTACCCCTCCGGCCATCCCCCCCGGCCATCCCCGCGGGGAGCCGCCGCCTACGCGCCGAGCTCCCCACCCGCATCCGCGTCACCCCGCATCCGCGTCACCCCGCAGCCGCGGCGCGCACGAGGCCGCGTCCACCGGGGAGCCGCCCTTCTCCACCCGCTCGGCCAACTCCCGCGCCCAGCTGAGCAGTCCGTCCACCGCGATCCCGTACGGCCGCTCCTCGCGCCGCCCCGCGTCCACCGCGGCCGCCCCGCGCAGCAGCAGGCGTGCACCGCCCGTGGCGTTGCCGCGCGCCGCGTGGGTGAGACCAACGGCCAGCTGCGCAAGACCTTTCCACAGGTCACGCTCGTCATCGGGTCGCGACTTCCAGGCATCCTCGAAGACCTCGTGCGCGTGAAAGGGCCGCCCGGCGTCCAGCAGCGCCTGCGCCTGCGCGATCGTCTCGTCGGGCGTACGCGTGACCCCTTCGGGCTGCCGCTCCACGCCTTCGGCGCCGTACGGCAACGGCCTCCCGAGCCCGTCACGCGGCCGCGCGCTGCGGGCCCGCCCCTCGGCGTCACGGTCACGGCCAGGTCCATCGGATCGGGGTGCGGAACTCATGCGCCGATTGTCCCTCCCCGCACCCCGCGACGAGGGAGCGGACCACCCCCGAACGTGGGGTAAAGTTCTGTCTGCGCGATCACGCAGAACACCGCGGGACACGCGCACCGGGACGTGGCGCAGCTTGGTAGCGCACTTGACTGGGGGTCAAGGGGTCGCAGGTTCAAATCCTGTCGTCCCGACGGAAACGTCGCAGGTAGGGGTCACCTTCGGGTGGCCCCTTCTTCGTGTTTGGAAGGGGTGGCGGGAGTGAGGTCCTTGTCGTCTGCGGGTGGGTACAGGGTGTCGCGTCTCCAGGGTCTACTTGAAGCCTTGACGGTCGATCAGGTCTGGAGTCGCTCCCACCATCACGTCGGAACGACTCCCGGCCTCGCGTGCAGAGCCACACGGCACTGTGTCAGAGGCCGACCTGAGCCACGACGTCTGTCAGCGCACGCCCCAGCGGGAGGTCGATACGGCAGTCGGCCCAGCGGTGACCACGGGTGGGGCCCTGGTTCACGATCAGGAGCGGGGTACGAGACTGGGCCGCCTGGCGAATGAATCGGAGCCCGGACATGACCGTCAGGGAAGAACCCAGCACGAGCAAGGCGGCCGCCCCTCCGACAAGGCCTCGGCACGCCGCTACCCGCTGGGGCGGCACGTTCTCACCGAAGAACACGACGTCCGGTTTGAGGACCCCGGTACCGCAGGCGGTGCACGCCACCACTCGGAACTCGCGGACCGCCCCATCGGGCAGCTCCATGTCCCCGTCAGGGTTGACGCGCGCCGATTGGTACTGCTCGGCGATGGCCTCGAACCTCGGGTTGGCCTCCCGCAGCCGGTTGGCGAGCTCCGATCGAGCACTGACACGACCGCAGCCGAGGCAGATCACTCGGCCCAGGCTGCCGTGGAGCTCAACCACGTCCGGCGACCCTGCGGCCTGTTGCAGCCCGTCGACGTTCTGGGTGATCACGCCAGTGACGAGGCCTGCTTCGGCCAGTGCGGCGACCGCCAGGTGACCGGTGTTCGGACGGGCCCGGTTCATGGCCCGCCAGCCCAGCTGACTGCGGGCCCAGTACCTTCGGCGCGCGTGGTCGCCGGCGGTGAACTCCTGGATGGTCATGGGTACGTGGTTGCGCCGAAGGGAGCCGTGTTCCCCGCGGTAGTCCGGGATGCCGGACTCCGTCGACAGGCCCGCTCCACTGAGGACGACGACACCTCCCGCACGCACGGCGGCGACAACTGCCGACAGGTCGGTCGAGGCAGGAGGCGGGTCACCCTGAGGCTCCCAGGTCAACGTGGGTCGCATCCTCATGACCGCCAGCTTAGGTACCCCGCCGGACCGTAGGCCCGGAGCAGCGGCAGCGTGCCGTCGGGATCCTCGCTGGATGAGCCCGCCGGCCTGCGCTGACGCCACGGATCGCTCCGTGCTGGGGAGGCTTCCTCCCGGCGAGCCGCCGGCATCCGCGCCTGGTACACCGTATGGCTGCAGGGATGTGAAGACGCCCGATGGCCCACGCAGCGTGGATGGTCAGCCGCCACTCCACCTTGGCCTTCGGTCAACCCGTACCGGCGGTGCCCAGTCCGGTGGGCGCCGGTGCCCGGGTGGCGGCCACGCCGTCAAGTCCGGGCATGGCCAGGTCGGTCAGGACGACATCGGGAGTGGTCCGCTCGACGACGGCGAGCAGTTCGTCGCCCCTGGCAGCCGCGCCGACGACCTCAACCTCGTCACCGGCTGAGAGCCACAGGCGCGGCCCATCGGCCGCACGGCGCGGTCGCGCGAGTCACCCACCCGGAGGCCTGTCCAAGCGAGTTCGTTCCGGCAGCCCGCCTGCGCTGCCCAGTCGAAGGGGGCTGACTGAGCTCACTGGGCTCCTGTCGTCCGGTCGGCGGCCTCGGTCGCCGGGTTCCGGGCGCGGGGTCCTGCGCCTCTCCGCCGCGGTCGGCGTGCGGGAGCTGTTCTGTACGGTCGTGGACTTTTCGAGCAGCCTCCCGGAGTCTGTTCGCGTGGACTCGCCGCTGACCACCTATCTGCTGCCCGCCGTCCTCGCCGTGATCATGTTCGGTCTCGGACTCGGCCTGTCTGTGGCCGACTTCCGCAGGATCGCGGCGTATCCGCGGCCTGTGGCCGTCGCGCTCGTCTGCCAGCTGGTGCTGCTGCCCGCCGCCTGTCTGGGCCTGGTGCTTGCCTTCGACCTGAGTCCCGCGCTCGCCGTCGGCATGATGCTGCTCGCGGCCTCTCCCGGCGGCACGATGGCCAATATCTTCAGCCATCTCTTCGGCGGCGACGTCGCCCTCAACGTCACGCTGACCGCCATCAATTCGGTCATCGCCGTCGTCACGCTGCCGATCGTCGTGAACCTCTCCCTCGACCACTTCATGACCGGCACGGACGAGGCGCTGGGACTGCGCTTCGACAAGACACTGCAGGTCTTCCTCGTCGTGCTGGTGCCGGTCGCGGCGGGGATGCTTGGCCGACACCGCCGTCCGGACTTCGCGGAGCGCTCCACGCGGATGGTCAAGGTGACGGCGGTTGCCGCGCTCGTCGGCATCATCATCGCCGCGCTTGCCGCCGAGCGTGAGAACGTACTGGGCTATCTCGCCGACGTCGGCCTTGTCGTCTTCCTTTTCGGCGCGATCTCCCTGACCATCGGCTACGGCGCGACCCGGCTGGCTCGCGGCGACCACCGGCAGTCCGTCGCCACCTGCTTCGAGATCGGCATGCACAACACCACGCTGTCGATGGCAATCGCCCTCAGTCCCTCGCTCCTTGACAGCACCCGGATGGCCATCCCCTCGGCGGTGTACGCGGTGGTGATGTTCGTCATGGCCCTGACCGCGGGCTTCCTGCTGCGCCGCATCGCCCCGGCCGAGGCTGCCGCCGTCAGCGCGGGAGCACCTTCGGCGTCCACCTCCGAGAGCCGGCCGCCGAGCAAGCGGGTGGGCCCGAGGTGGCCACGGAGGCGGCCTGCAATCGGCCGGGAGAAGCTGTGACCCCGGCGATCGGGCCCGGCGGCAGCGTGAGTCATGGCCACAGGGTGACCACGGGGGGCCGAGGAGTGGGCTGCGACGAGGGAGCACACGCGGCGGCATGCGAAGCCTGCTGGGGGTTCGCCGGCTGGTCGAGCACGGCTTCGACCCGTCCGCGCCGGGCTGCGAGGTCGATGTATTGAGATCCAGGATGTGAGCACCACATAGCGTCAGGATGGTGGAAACAACGCACCGGCCCGCCGCTCGGGTCATCTGTCTGGACGCTGCCCATCGCCTGCTTCTTCTGCACTGGCGTGATCCGTTCGACGGGACGTGGCTCTGGGAGCCTCCCGGTGGCGGTATCGAGCCGGGCGAGACGCCGCTGATGGCGGCACGACGAGAACTGGCCGAGGAAACCGGACTCGACCCGGCTGCGGTGCTTGATCGGTCTGTGCCAGTCGACCGTGATGTTCAGTGGAACGGCAAGCGGTACATCGGGACGGAGCACTTCTTCGTTGCGCAGTTCGCCGACGAGCAACCATCGCTCGTGCGGACCGGCTTGCTCCCCGACGAGCAGGTCAACCTGGACACGCACGCCTGGATCGCATGGTCGGATCTGAGCTCGCTGCCAGACCCGGTTGAGCCGCCACAGTTGCCGGCCGTGCTCGGCACCCTGGTGCCGGACGGTCCGTGGCGTGATCGGGATCGTGCATGACGGGCGGCCACAGCGCCTGCTGTATGAGGGTGAGCCGGTCGGTCGACTCGTAGCGGACAGCGAGCTTGTCGTACCTGGTCGCGACGCCTCGTGAGGCGTCGACGGCGAGATGAATCCTGGTGGTCAGCCCGCCGCGCGAGCACCCCAGGCCGTGGTCGTCCGGCCCGGATCGGCAGCCCCTCCTTTCCCATCCGGGAGTCGCCCCGACGAGTCTGCTCGCCGCACGCCCCGAGGTCGGCCGGAGCAAGGACACCATGGGTGTGCGCCTGATCCGGGCGCTGTCCGCCCGCGGCATCATCGTCGGGACGGTCGAGAGCGCGCAGTTTCCCGCCCTCCTCGCCGCCACCTCTCCCGACGCCAGGCGCGGCGGGTTCTACGGGCCGCGGGGACTCGGGCACATGGGCGGCCCTCCCGGAGAGCAGAAGCTCTACTCCCGGCTGCGCAGCGCAGAGGAGGCCCGGCGGACCTGGACCGCCTCGGAGAACCTCACCAAGGTCTCCTTCCCGACCGCGTAACCCACCCGAGGGGCACACGGTGGCGATGGTCGGCGACGGCAGCGACGGCACCGCGGCGGACGACGACGTGCGCAGCCACGGCTCCTGGTACGGGCAGGAGTTCCGCGTGTGGCACGGCACCGACGACGGCCCGCCCGCCCGTGCACGTCCTCGACCCGCAGGCCACCGCCAAAGGCCCTGGCGGCGGTCGACGCGCGACTGTCAGTGCCGAGTGCCAGGCTGGTGCCACACAGTATCTGCGAAGGGAATCGTCGTGATCACCACTGACCTCGCTCCCGGCTCCCCCTGTTGGCTCGACCTCGGTGCCCCGGACGTCCGGGCCGCCGCGGCCTTCTACGGCGCGGTGCTCGGCTGGGAGTACGAGTCCATGGGCGAGACGGAGGACATGGACGGCGGGATGTTCAAGAAGGACGGCAAGACCGTCGCCGGGCTCGGCAAGCTCAGCGAGGAGGGAGCGCGCTCGGCCTGGATGATCTATTACACCGTCACCGACGCGGACGCCACGACTCAGGCCGTGGAGCGCGCCGGCGGCACGGTGCGGGTGGCGCCGAGGGACCTCGACGACTGGGGCCGGATGGCGCAGTACAGCGACCCGCTGGGGGGTCAGTTCGCCGTCTGGCAGCCAGGGAAGAACTCGGGCTTCGAGCTGGCGGACGAGCCGGGCTCGCTGTCCTGGACCGAGCTGTACACGAGCGACGCCGCGGCCTCCCGGGAGTTCTACGGCGGAGTGTTCGGCTGGCAGTTCAGCGACACGGAGCTGCCGGGCGGCGGTGGCACGTACACCCTCATCACGCCCGCCGGGCTGCCTGAAGAGCGCATGCAGGGCGGCCTCATGCAGCTCCATACAGAGGACCTCGCGCTGGCGGGCGGGCGGCCGTACTGGCACCCGGTCTTCGCTGTCGCCGACTGCGACGCCGCGGTCGCGAAGGTCACCGAGAACGGAGGGAGCGTGCAGATGGGACCGGCGGACGCGGAAGGCGTCGGCCGCCTGGCCGTCTGTCTCGACCCGTCGAACGCGGACTTCGTGGTGCTCACCCCCGCCCAGAGCTGAGCCGACTGTCCGCCGGAGCGGCGGCTGGGGCATCAACCGGTTTGGGTCCAGTCGGCGACCTCCGGGAGGCCGGTGCCGTGGGTGCGGATGCAGACGTGGTGGCGGGTGCGGGTGTCGGCGATGCTCACCCCGGACGTCCTCGCCGAGCACGGTCACCACCGGCACCCGGTATCCCACCGGTGTCCGGTCGGCAGAGAGTAGAGAGGGCGCGGGACCGGCGCGATGTCGCTGTTGTTCGGGGCGGCACGCAGACTGGCCACCGACGCGCTGGTCATCAGCGCCAGGTCACCCACGTCAGCGTGGGATTGGCCGGCGGGTCGGCGGCTGGGATCGGGGACCTGAAGTCGCTGAAAGCCGCACCCTGCCCAACCCGGTGCGTGCCGCGATCTGTGGAAGCCCCGCACCCTTGCGCCGGACGCGGCCCGTGTAGTCCGCTGACCCGCATGAGGAAGAAGAGCATGGCCGCAATGACCGCCGCCCTCGTCGCGGGGGCGCTTCTGACGGGCGTACCGAAGACCGGTGCGCAAGCTGCCGAGGACCGCGGCGTCGATCTGGACACCGTGACGATTCCGGAGTTACAGGCGCGCATGGCGGACGGTTCGCTGACCTCGGCGGCGCTTACCCGGGCCTACCTGCGGCGGATCGAGGACGTCGATCCCAGGATTCACTCGGTGCTGCGCACCAGCCCGACGGCGCTGCGCCAGGCGGCCGCCAGCGACGCCAGGCACCGGCGCGGCAAGACCCTGGGGCCGCTGGACGGTATCCCCGTGCTGGTCAAGGACAATGTGAACACCCGTGGAATGCCGACGACGGCCGGATCGCTCGCGCTCGCCGGGAGCCCGCCCGGCACCGATGCCGCGCTTGTGACCCGGCTGCGGAAGGCGGGGGCGGTGATCCTCGGCAAGACCAATCTGTCCGAGTGGGCCAACTTCCGTGCTGCCAAGCCGACTTCGGGGTGGTCGGCGGTGGGCGGGCAGACCAATAATCCGTACGTCCTCGACCGGAACCCGTGCGGATCGTCGTCCGGCTCCGCCGCCGCGCTCGCCGCGTCGTTGTCGCAGGTCGCCATCGGCACCGAGACGGACGGCTCCATCGTGTGCCCGGCAGGGATGAACGGCGTCGTCGGCCACAAACCCAGCCTCGGCCTGGTCAGCCAGTCGGGCGTCGTCCCGATCTCAGCCGAGCAGGACACGGCCGGGCCCATGGCGCGCAATGTGGTCGACACCGCGCTCACGCTGTCCGTGCTGAGCGAGGGCAAGGGCTCGTACGGTGACGCTGCCCGCACCAGCCTCCGCGGCAAGCGGATCGGGCTGTGGCGCCTGCCCTCGCTCGGAGACGACGTGGACGCCGTGATGATCCGTACGGCGAGGAAGCTGCGCAAGGCCGGAGCCGTGGTCGTCGAGGTGACGCCCCCGTACCAGGCGCGGCTCGCCGAACTCGAATTCCCCGCGCTGCTCAGCGAGTTCCACCGGGACATCGACGCCTACCTCGGTACGCGCAAGGGACCCCAGAACCTCGCCGAGCTGATCGAGTTCAACCGTGCCCACCCCGAGGAACAGACCTGCTTCGCCGGTCAGGAGCTGTTCGAGCAGGCAATCTCCGCGCCGCCCACCACCGACCCCAAGTACCGTGCCATGCGCGCCGAGTTGAAGGACCTCTCCCGGCGCTCCCTCGACGAGACCATGGCCACCCATCGCCTGGACGCCATCGCGGCGCCCATGAACCCGCCCGCCTGGACGACCGACTGCGCGCGCGGCGACAACGACGTCATCCCTTCGTCCACGCCGGCGGCCGTCGCCGGATATCCGTCCCTCTCGGTGCCCGCCGGGTCCGTGGGCGAACTGCCGGTCGGCCTGCTCCTGATGGCCGGTGACCACCAGGACGCCGAGCTCCTGTCTCTGGGGGCCGCGGTGGAGCAGCGGCTGAAAGCCTGGCGCGCGCCGCGCTATCTGCCGACGGCCGGGGCCGACGCGTCACGGTGAACGGCGCGGCCGAGATCATCGGCCGCGCGCAACAGGCCGGCAGCAGTCGCTTCCGCTTCATCGGTCGTTGATGCACCGTCAACCCGGGACTCGTACGTTCCGGAAGCGCCCCCCCGCGACCCCGCCGCCCGACCGGTGCGGCAGGGACGGTCACGAACCCCTGGAGTGATCAAGTGGAACGTCGTAGTTTCCTGCGTGGAGCGGTCGTCGGCGGCACAGCAGCGGCATTCGGCTACACCCTGATGCAGGGTGCGGCCTACGCGGCGCCGGCCCAGAAGGGCCCGGGCCCTTACGGAGCGCTCGGCACGGCGGATGCCAACGGCATCCAGCTGCCAAGCGGATTCACCAGCCGGGTGATCGCCCGGTCCGGCCAGAAGGTCGGCTCCACCGCCTACACCTGGCACAACGCCCCCGACGGCGGCGCCTGTTTCGCCGACGGCACGGGCTGGATCTACGTCTCCAACTCGGAGATCTCCTCCACCGGCGGCGCGGGCGCGATCAAGTTCAACTCGACGGGCTCCATCACCGGCTCGTACCAGATCCTGTCCAACACGAACCGCAACTGCGCCGGCGGGGCGACCCCCTGGAACACCTGGCTGTCCTGCGAGGAGGTCAGCACCGGCTACGTCTACGAGACCGACCCGTGGGGCGTGAACGCCGCCGTGCGCCGCGATGCCATGGGCCGCTTCAACCACGAGGCGGCCGCCGCCGACCCGGTCCGCAAGGTGATCTACCTGACCGAGGACGCGTCGGACGGCTGCTTCTACCGGTTCGTTCCGTCCACGTGGGGCAACCTCTCGGCAGGCACGCTCCAGGTCCTCAAGGCCGGAACGGCCACCTCCGGCAGCTTCACCTGGGCGACCGTGCCCGACCCGGACGGCTCGCCGACGCCGACCCGTGACCAGGTCTCCGGCGCCAAGCTGTTCAACGGCGGAGAGGGCTGCCACTACGCCAATGACACCGTCTGGTTCACCACCAAGGGCGATGGCCGCGTCTGGCAGCTCAACCTGGCCGCCGGCACCTATGAGCTGGCCTATGACGACTCCCTGGTCGTCGGTGGCGGAGCCCCGCTGACCGGTGTCGACAACGTCACCGGCGCGTCCTCCGGTGACCTGTACGTCGCGGAGGACGGCGGCAACATGGAGATCTGCATCATCACGCCGGACGAGGTGGTTGCGACTTTCCTGAGGATCAACGGCCAGTCCTCCTCGGAGATCTGTGGCCCGGCCTTCTCGCCGGACGGCAAGCGGCTCTACTTCTCCAGCCAGCGCGGTACGAGCGGCAGCTCGTCCGGCGGCATCACCTACGAAGTCACGGGCCCCTTCCGCAGCTGACCGGCCCACTGCCACGAGCCGGAGATCATCGCCCTCGCCTACGGCGAGGGCGCGTTCTTCTCTCCGCGCGCCGAGGCCTTTCCCGAGGCCACGGCCGCCCAGTGGGCCGAGGCCGACCGCTACGACCCGGGCGCGGTCGACGCCGAGGGCGGCTGGCGGCTCCAGTTCCGCGCGTACGCGATCCGCGGCGACAAGGGCCTCACCGTCGTGGACGCCGGGATCGGTCCGGTGGACGGCCCGGCAGGCTCGTGGGCGCCCGTGCCCGGTGCGCTCCCCGAGTCGCTCGCCGCCGCGGGCATCGACCCGGCCGAGGTCGACACCGTGGTGCTCACGCATCTGCATACCGACCACGTCGGGTGGGCGGTCGTGACCGAGGCGGCCGTCCCCTCAGTGGGCGGCGCGGTGGGCGGCGCGGTGGGCGGCGCCCCTTCGCCCGGCAGTGCGACCAGCGGCCGCCGCCCCTATTTCCCGAACGCCGAATACCTGCTCCAGAGGGCCGAGTTCGACGCCCTCGACGCGCTCAACCCGCAGCTTCGCGAGACCCTCACCGACCCGCTCGAGGCGGCCGGTCGGCTCCGGCTCCTGGACGGGGACACGCCGCTGCGCGCGGGACGCGCGGTCGCCACGCCGGGTCACACGCCCGGTCACCAGTCGAGGGAGCGCATGCTCGGCCACGAAACCGCCATCACGCTGCACCTGGCGACGCCGCATCTGACGGAGCCGTTCATCTCGACATGACCTGCCGCCTCGCGGCGCGGACTTTGCCGATGATGTCGCGGGGCGGGCGCGCATGGTTCGGCCCGCGACGTATCTGCTTGCTGTGCGCATCGGTGGTGGTGCGGAACCTTGACGGGGCGCCTTCCGGCAATGGGGTGGACAGGCGGGGATACTTCGCACGGCGTCGTCGGAGGGTCCGGGGCGTGTCGCGCGACAGAGGCCGGGTACGGCCGGGCGGGAGTGATGTTGATCCGTGTTCTTCTCGTCGAGGAGACAGATCTGGTGCGCGGGGCACTGGCTGCCCTGCTGACACTTGAGGAGGACATCCAGGTGGTCGCGGCGTCGCCGGGGTTCGGCCAGGCGGTCGCGCGGGCGCTGTCGTACCGGCCCGATGTGGTCGTCATCGACATCGAAGGCGGTGAGGAGAGTGCGCTGGGCACCTCGCGGGAGCTGGCCGCGCGGCTGCCGGAGTGCCGGACCCTGCTGGTGGCCGGCTCGGCCTGCCCCGAGTATCTGCGACAGGCGCTGGAGCTGGGGGTCGCAGGCCTCATCGGTAAGAACGGCTCCTGCGACATCCTGGCCCAGGGGGTCCGCAAGGTGGCGGCGGGCGAGCGGTTCATCGACCCGGAACTGGCGTTGCTGGCGCTCTCCTCGACACAGAGCCCGCTGACCCCGAGGGAGCTGGAGGTTCTGCGCCTTGCGGCGGACGGCACACCGACGCGGGAGATTTCCGAGCGGCTTTCGCTGTCGGTGGGAACGGTCCGCAATCATTTGAACGCGGTCTCCAGGAAGACCCAGGCGCGCAACCGTATTGACGCGATCCGGATCGCCCGGGATGCGGGCTGGTTGTAGCGGGGGCTGCCATCGGCCGTCAGGTTCGGCCATCTCTCGCCCCGGTCCACTGGCCCGGCACCGCGGATCAGTGCCGGACGTCGGCCGCCGAGTGGTCCCAGTGGCCGATCAGGTCGCGGTAGAGGGCGCATTCGGCCACCAGCTGGTCGTGCGTGCCGAGGCGGCAGTGCGGGCCGTCCATGACGAGGACGAGGTCGGCGCGCAGGGCGGAGCTGATCCGGTGGGCGCAGACGATGAAGGTGGCCGGGCGGCAGGCAAAGGCCTGTTCGGCGACCGACTCGGCGGACGGGTCGAGGTGGCAGGTGGCCTCGTCGAGCAGGACAAGGCGTGCGGGCGGCAGCAGGGCGCGGACCAGGGCGATCAACTGGCGCTCACCGGCGGAGAGCAGGGCCGGGTTCACCGGCGCGTCGTAGCCGCCGAGGCGTTCGGCGAGCGCGTCCGCGCCGATGGCGTTGGCTGCCGCGTCGAGGTCGGGTGTGGTGGCCGTGGGGTGGAGATAGACGAGGTTCTCGCGCAGGGTCCCCGCGAATACGTACGCCTCCTGCGGGATCAGCACACGGGACCGGGACAGCCGTCCGGGGTCCAGGGCCCGGACCGGGACGCCGCCCAGGAGGATGCGGCCGGCCTGCGGGTCGAGCACCCCGGCGATGAGCGCGGCGAGGGTGGACTTGCCCGCGCCGCTGGGACCGACGACAGCCAGGTGGGTGCCCGGGGGGAGGGTGAGGTCCAGATCCCGGACGACCGGTTCGGCGGAGCGGGCGTAGCCGAAGGTGACACCGCGCAGCTCGACACCGCCGTCCGCGGGTTGCTCGCCCCCTGGCAGACCCGCCACTGTCGTGGGTGGTGGGCCGCTGTCCCTGGGCTTGCCTGGACCGGCGGGGGTGAACGGGATATCGGTCGGCTCGACACTGGCGTCCGCGGGTTGTTCGCCCCCGGTCGCATCCGCCGCTGTCGTGGGCGGTGGGCCGCTGTCCCCGGGCTTCCGCGGGCCGATGGTGGTGAACGGGGCATCGGTCGGCTCGGCGCTGCCGTCCGCGGGTTGTTTGCCCCCGGGCACACCCGCCACCGTTGTGGGCGGTGGGCCGCTGTCCCCGCCCGGCCCGGTGGCGGTGAACGGGACATCGCCCGGCTCGGCGCTGCCGTCCGCGGGTTGTTTGCCCCCGGGCACACCCGCCACCGTTGTGGGCGGTGGGCCGCCGTCCCTGGGCTTCCGCGAACCGGTGGCGGTGAACGGGACATCGTACGGATCGACACCGGCGGCTCGGGACGGGATTGTCGTCGATGTCCCTGCCTCCGCCGAGGCCGCCGGGCCTGCCGTCTCCAGCATCCGGCCGAGCGTCACAAGGAGCCATAGCCCGCTGCCGCCGAGCCCCTGGACGAAGCCCCGCAGGGCGGGTTGCAGGCCCTGTGACACGTAGGTCAGCGCGCCCAGGATCGCGCCGGCCGTCACCCCGCCCCGGACCAGCCAGGGGGCCCCGGCCAGGATGAGCACGACCGGCAGCCAGCCGCCCACGCCCAGCGCGGCGGTACGCAAGGCGGTGAGCCGGGCCAGGGCGCGGGCCGCACTCGCCGCCTCGTCGATGCGGGCGCCGGTCCGCCCGCGTACGTGTTCCTCGGCGCCGCAGGCTGTCACGTCCCGCAGCCCTTCGGCCACCGCGCTCACCTGCTCGGCGATGGCCTCGTCGGCGAGGACGACCGCCCGCTGGCGGGCCGCCATGGCCCGCAGGGCCAGCAGGAAGAGGGTGAGCCCGGCCGTGAGCGGGGGGAGGACGAACAGGAGCAGGGCGGGATGCAGGGCGGCCAGGCCTAGCAGCACGCTCACCATCGTGACCGCGAAGGTCTGCACGAACATCACGACCGCCCCGTACGACTCGCGGGCGATCTCGACCTGTTCGGTCAGCCGTGCCACACCGGCCGTGTCGGCGCTCTGCCCGAGGCGGGCGGAGCGGTGCAGCGTGCCGGTGGCGACGAGCGTGACCAGGTCGTCGCGGAACGGCTCGACGACGCCGGCCAGTTGGAGCGTGGCATGCCGGGTTCCCCAGGCGCCGATCAGGAAGGCGCAGGCCAGCAGCCCGAGCCAGCCGAAGCCCTCGGCGTTGCGGCCCGCGAGGAAGCCGTTGTCGACGGCCCGGGCGACCAGCCAGCCGGACAGCAGCGCGGGCACGGCCTGGACCAGCGACCAGCCGGTGAGCCGGACGAACTCCGCGCGCCGCGTGCGCAGCGTGGAAAGGAGCAGGCGCCGCGCCCCCGGCTTCACCCGGCACCTCCGTGGCCGAAGACGGCCCGGTACCCGGGCTCCGCCCAGAGGCCGCGGTGCGTGCCTCGTCCCCGGACGTGGCCCGCGTCGAGCCAGACGACCAGGTCCGCGCGGGCGGCGGTGGAGGCCCGGTGGGTCACGACGAGCCGCGTACGGCCGGCGAACTCCCCGTCCCCGGTGAGCACCTGGCTGATGTGGTGCTCGGTGACGGTGTCGAGGCTGGCCGCCACGTCGTCGAGCACGAGCAGCCGGCCGTACGGCAGAGACTGGACGAACGTGCGTGCCAGGCCGACCCGTTGGGTCTCCCCGCCGGACAGCGGGGCCGCGGAGAGCCGGGTGGCGTACCCCTCGGGCAGCGTCCGGATGAAGGTGTCGGCGCGCGCGGCGGCAGCCCCCGCCGGCACCTCCGCGTCCGAGGGTGTCCGTGGCCCGAAGCCGATCGCATCGGCGAAGGTCTCGCCAAGCAGCACCGGGCGTTCGAAGCCGTACGCGACGGCCTGCCGCAGCTCCGCACGGTCCACATCGCGCAGCGGCACCCCGTCGAGCCGCACCTCGCCCTCGTCGGGGTCGGCCAGCCGCCCGGCCAGCGCGGCCAGCAGGGATTTGCCGGATCCGGAGCGCCCTACGACGGCGGTCAGCGCGCCCGCGGGCAGATCCAGGTCGACGCGGTCCAGTACGGTGCCGGCCTCGGTGGTGCGCACGGTCACCCGGCGGAACTCAAGCCGCCCGCCGCCCCCGGCGGGCAGTCGCGCGCCGCCGTACGCCACGAGGGGTTCGCCAAGCACCTCGGCGACCCGCCCCGCGGTGGCGCGGGCGAAGGCGAGCCGGTTCACGGAGGCCACCAGCGAACTCACGCCGGTGGCCAGCAGGACGTACTCGCTCGCGGCGAGCATCTGCCCCGGTGTGATGCGGTCCCGGGCGAGCTCCACTCCGGCCACGGCAAGGACGGCGACCTGCAGCAGGGGGACGATCGCCGCGTCCCGTGCGGAGACCCGGGCGAAGGCGCGCCACATGCCCAGGCCGTGGCGGTGCAGTTCCGGGAGTGGCTCAAGGACCCGGTCGGCCTCGCGGGCCGTGGTCCCGGCGGCGGTGATGGTGCGGATACCCCTGAGGGCGTCGACGAGCCGGGCGGCGATCCGGCCCTGTGTGGCGAAGTATCTGTCGTTCAGGTCGGAGACGTCGCGGACGAAGGCGCGGACCACGAGGACGACCAAGGGCAGTCCGGCCACGAAGGTGAGGCACAGCCAGGGGTCGATGAGGGCCAGGGCGACCACGGCCCCGACGGGAGGGACCAGTTCGGTCACCCCCCACACCAGGCCCGACGGGGCGTCACCGGCCCGGGCGGTGTTGCCCACCAGACGGGCCACCAGGTCTCCGGGGGTGTAGCGGCGGGTGGCGCGGGCTCCCATGCCGAGGACGTGCCCGAGCAGGGTGTGCCGCAGCCATGCAGTGGCGCGGGCGTCGGCCACGGCGCCCGCGTAGTCGTCCGCCGCGTCGCACACCACGAGCAGCGCGACGGCGATGGCGGACAGAGTCAGCCACAGAGTGGCGTCGCCGTGCCCGAGCACGGCGTCGACGGCGCGGCCCATGACGGCGGGCAGGGCGACGTAGACCCCGGCGAGCACGAGGGATGTGGCGGCCAGGACGCCGCCCCACGCACCGCCCCGCCGGACCGTCGCAAGGAGCAGACGGTCCGCCGTTCGTCGGTCCACCGGCCGCTCCCGTCGTCGTACGGTTCCCGAGAAGGGGCGGGGGCACCCGAAGTGCCCCCGCCGTGGCGGTCAGAGGACGTGACACAGCAGGCTCAGGTAGCTGCCCGTGTGGCAACCCTTGCTTGCCCGGCTACCCGGCGGCGGCCGGTAGCCGGTCTCCGTGTCGATGGTCAGACCCTGGAGTTCGAGGAGTGACATATGTCCTCACCCCCTCTCTTGCAATCGGCTGGGGACGGGGAGGTCATCAGCGGTCAGGCCCGGTGTCAGGAACGGCAGTCCGGCCGGCCGGGAGTGGAAGGCGGCGCCCAGGGCGAGCAGAACGCCCGCGCCGCCGGTGGCCAGGTCCATGGACAGCCGCATCAACTGCTCGCCGGGGAAGGCAAGGCGGCCGTCGAGCAGGCAGGCGTGGCGGGCCAGACGGCGTACGTGGCCCGCGATCACGGGGTCCCGTACGGCGGCGGTGCCGGGCGGGTGCGCGCGGCTGAGGTGGAGGATCATCCCGGCGACGCCGTCGAAGAGCCCGGGTTCGAGGTAGAAGGACGCGCCGGCCGCCTTGCGGATCGCCTCCGCGGCCGTCGAGAACCGCTCGTCGGTGCGGTGGATCAGGTAGTCGTCCAGGACCATCCCGATGCCCACACTGCCGTCGGCGAGATAGGGCATGGTGCGGAAGCCCTCGTTCACCTCCATCGACCCGTCCTCGCGCACGACGCAGCGGCGCAGGTCCTGGCGCAGTGCGGTGGCGGCCAGGTCGAGGAGCGCCGGGTCGCCGACGTCCTCGTACAGGCGGAGGAACAGCAGTGCGGGCCCGGACGATCCGTGCATCAGGCCCGCTCTCGGGTGGGCGCCGCCGCTGGTCTCCGGCACGCCGTCGGCCGGGCCGAGGCGGTCGGCGACGGCTTCCGCCACGCGGCGGGCGGCGTCCCGGAAGGCGGTGTCCTGGGTGGTGGTCGCGAAGTGCAGCAGGTTGAGCCCGATGCCGGACAGGCCGCCCTTGAGGTCGAGGGCCAGTGACTCCCACCGTTCGCCCAGGCACATGTCGAGGATCTTGACGGCCTCCGCGTGGTGCCCGAGGTGGTCGAGGACGTAGGCGATGCCGTGCATGCCGTTGTAGAAGCCGAGGCGGGTGCCGGATTCCGGGTGGAGTGCGTGCCGGATCAGCCAGTCCTCGTGGTCGGGGTGGCGTCCGGCGCCCGTCACGTCCAGCGCGTACAGCACGCCTGCCGCGCCGTGGGCCACGTCGAGGCCGCCGCCCGGGACGGTGAACTGCTCGATGTCGCCCGGGAAGAGCCGGTCGTGGCGCTCGGGTGTGGCGGCGGCCAGGACGGCGTCCGTGATCGACTCGCGGGCGCGCAGCCAGCCGGGCCCGTCGGGCTCAAGGCGGGGTCCGTCGTCCGTGCCGGTGGCGATCCCGCCGTCGCCCGTGAGGGTACGTACGGCCACGTCGAGGAACGCGCGGGGCACCGGGAACAGCTGTGCGGCCTCCTCGGCGAGCTGCCGCGCCTTGCCGCCGTCGAGGTCGATCAGGCCGGTCAGGGGCATGAACAGGAAGAGCCTGAGACAGGCCAGCGCATACCGGTCGATGTCGAAGCCGGTGGCGTCGCTCGGCGCGAGGAAGCCGGGGGCGGCGAGGACCTGGTGCCGCGCGTCCGCCACGTCCGACGCGCCCTCGAAGTCGATCAGCACCACCTTGCCGTCCGGACGGACCAGGACGTTGTACGTGTGCACGTCGCCGATCACGATGCCCCGGCCGTGGACCGCCTCCACCGCCTCTTCCACCTGCCGCAGCATGTCGAGGGCCCACGTGGTGTAGTCGGCGAACGCCGCCGGGTCCGGGTTCAGCACGGTGAGCGGATAGCGCTCGACGAACAGCGCGTGCAGGGGCCTTCCCTCGACGAACTCCTCCACGAGGAAGTGGTGTCCGCCCAGTTCGAAGTGGTCGTGGATCGCCGGGACGCAGGGCAGGCCGCGCAGCCGTTCCAGGGCTTCCCGCTCACGCTCGAGGCGGACGACCGCGTCCGCGCCGTCCGGGGTGAGTCCCGCGTGGGGCCGCGCCTCCTTGAGGACGACGCGCTCCTGCGTGCGCGTGTCCACGGCGGCGTACAGTCCGCCGGCATTGGAGAAGTGCAGCGCCTCCTCGATCCGGTAGGGCAGGTCGGCCACAGTGGTCCGCCGGCTCTCGGCGAGGTGAGGTTCGAGGAATCCCGGCAGCCGCACCCACTGAGGCACCTGGAAGGTGGGACCGCGCACATCGGGCACCAGACGCCCGGAGGGATCCTCCACTGCCTGCTCAAGCACGCCGTCGGCCGACACGCAGTACCGGTCGGCGAAGGCCCCGTACCTGACGTAGAGCGGACCGGTGCCCCAGCGCAGGTCGCTGAGGATGTACGGCCCCGGCCGGCCGTCGAGGACGGTGCCGAGATCGGTGAGCACGCGCTCGCACTGGGCCTCGTCCACGGGGTAGACCGTCACGAACTTGCCGCTGGAGCCGCGGTGCGCGTACTTCGCGTTGGCGAGGAACAGGGCGTCCACGCCCGGGAGGAACTTGAAGGCGATGCGGCGCGGTACGCAGTAGTCCCACACCGCATCGAGGATCGCCTGCGCGTTGTCCGGACACGCCGAGACGTGGATCTTCCAGCCCTGCGGGGGAAGTACCGCGTCGGCGGGGCGGCAGACCACCCACTCGCCGAGTTCCTCGCGGGCCCACGCCGCCGGGGGCCCGCACCTGGTCTGCCGGAAGCCGCCGCGCGTCCCGCCATGGTGCGGAGCGTCGTAGAAATGCGGGTTCGTGAGGCAGTACACCTCGTACCGCTTGTCCACGGAAGCCTCCAGCCTGCGACGCTCCAGCACCTGAGCGGGTGCCCTGCCGTGTCGGCCAGCCGCCCGGTGCCTCTCACCTCCCACGATGGCAGAGCGCGGCAACACGGACATCGTCGGTCTGTCACCGGGCGCACGTGAGATTCACATGGCCCGCCTGTGCACATCTCACGTGCCCCGCACATGGGGATGGTCCGTTGGTGGTTCGGGCAACCAGTCGCGGGTCGGGTCGTACTCCAGCCATCGGCTTCGCCCCGCTTCCTCCGCGCAGGCGGCGGCGAGGCGGTTCAGGCCCGGGTGTCCGTTGCCGGTGCGCCACAGCAGTGACCAGGCGTACAGCGGCGTGGGATCGATCAGGGGGACGGAGCGCAGCCCGGGGACCTCCGGCAGTGGCACGTCGGCGGGTACCAGCGAGAAGCGTTGCGGCTCTTCGGCCACCTCGGCGAGGAAATGGGCGAGGCCCAGGTTGACGCTCGTGGCCGTGTCCTGGATGCCGAACCGGTCGGCGAACCGGTGGAGGAAGTCGAGTCGGCCCAGCGCACCGGGCGCCCACAGCACGCTGTCGCGCAACTGGTCCGGCCGCAGAGCCGGTTCGGCCGCGAGCGGATGGTCCGCGCTCAGTACGGCGTCCAACGGTTCGAGGCGGCCTTGCACCGCACGCCACCTACCTGTCCGTCCCGCACGGCGACCACCTTCTCGGCAACGCGCGGCCCGACTGGCTGCCCCACCTCAGCGACCACCTCACGCACACCCTGACGGGAACACCGGCATGAACCGCTTCACCGACAAGACCGTCCTCATCACCGGCGGCACTAGGGCCTGTCCGATGGGTCCTGCCGGGGTCGCGGGCCCTGGCACGCCCATCTGCGGCGTTGTCGTCGGTTGCCAACGCTCCGCGTTGTCGCCCTCCTCCGCCTTGCAGCTGCACGCACCAGGGCCCGCTCGGCCCTGCTGAATCGGCACCCGGCGCGATGACCGGCCTGACCCATCGGACAGGCCCTAGCGGCATGGGCCTTGCGACCGCACACCGCCTCGTCGCCGAAGGCGCCCACGTCATCGTCACCGGCCGTACCCGCGCACGGGTGGACTCCGCCGTCGAGGAGCTGGGCCCGTGCGCCTCGGGAATCGTGGCCGACGCCGCCGACCTCGGCGCGGTGGACGCGCTGATGGAGGCCGTCCGGGACCGTCACGGCCGGCTGGACGGCCTCTTCGCGAACGCGGGCACCGGCACCTTCCTGCCGTTCGAGAACATCACCGAGCCGGACTTCGACCACGGCATCGACGTCAACTTCAAGGGCGTGTTCTTCACCGTGCAAAAGGCAGTGCCGCTGCTGGCGGACGGAGGCTCGATCGTCATCAACGCGTCCTGGACCCTCCACCGGGGCAACAGCGTCCTGACCCTCTACTCGGCGACCAAGGCCGCCGTGCACAACCTGGCCCGGACCCTGGCCGCCTCACTCGCCCCGCACGGCATCCGCGTCAACGCCGTCAGTCCCGGCTATATCGACACCCCGATGTACCCCGCCGACG
Source organism: Streptomyces sp. NPDC086554 (assembly GCF_040686095.1). NCBI lineage: Bacteria > Bacillati > Actinomycetota > Actinomycetes > Kitasatosporales > Streptomycetaceae > Streptomyces > Streptomyces sp. NPDC086554. Next base: position 153,968 of record NZ_JBFBJK010000007.1, on the reverse strand, counting down.
CGCTGACCACAGCGGAGGCGGATGCGGTCACCGGCCAGATCGTCGCCGGGCGCTTCGGACGCCCGGAAGAGGTCGCAGCGGCCGTGGCATTCCTCGCCTCGTCCGACGCGTCCTACATCAACGGTCAGGATCTCGTCATCGACGGCGGCCTGGTCGGTGCCGTCCCCGCCTGACGATCGGCAGTGCACCCCCGCGGTCGGGCGGCCCTCGGATTCAGCTCACGCCAGCGTGCGTACGCGGGGCTCTCCGAGCAGGCCGCCTGATAGCCGTCGACGACCCGGCGCAGGATCTCGGTGCTGACGGCCGCCAGCGGGCCGCCCTGGTGCCAGGCCAGAATGTGCCGGTACCACAAGGGGTTTCCGGCCAGGGGGCGGACAGCGACGCCCGGCACCTCGATGAACGTGGCCTGGCAGAGGCTGACGGCCAGGCCCGCCCGTACGATCTCGATCAGCTGCCGCCCCTCCGCCTCGTAGGGGGCGGATGGGGCGCGGTCCGCCGAGGCGCAGAGGGAAGCCCAGTATTCGCGGGTCCGGTCGCCGTCGGGCCGTGGGACCGCCCAGTCCTCCTCCAGGAGGTCGGCGAGGGAAATCTCGTCTTGCGCGGTGAGCGGGTGGGCCGCCGGCAGGAGGGCGAACACCGGCTCGTCGGCGATGGTGTGACATGCCACGCCCTTGCGTTGCGGCAGCTCCTGTCCGGGGTGGTCACCGAGCACCGCTGCCTCGAGGCGGCCCGCGGCGAGGTCGTCGAGCAGGGCGACGGGGGAGTACCGGCAGCGTGAGGTCAGATCGGCTTCGGGCAGCAACGCCCCGACGGCCAGCAGGAGATGGCCGAGCAGCGGAGCGCCGACCGAACCCACACGGATCCGGCCCGACCCCGAACTGTGCCGGGTGGCGCGGGCCGTGTCGGCGAGCAGACCCTCGACGCCCGGCAGGATCGCGCGGGCCCGCGCGATGACCAGCTCGCCGAAGGGCGTGGGGGTGGCGCCGGACTGCTGCCTGTCGAACATGATGCCGCCCAACATGGCCTCGATGCGGCGCAGTTGGGCGCTGAGTCCTGGCTGCGTCATGCGGAGCGAGGCTGCGGCGCGGGTGAGGCTCCCGGCCTCGGCGATCGCGCACACCACCCGCAGGTGCCGTATCTCCAGATCCATGGCGCGGATGTTATGGACCGGCGACAGCTTCCGGACAGGGGCATGCATCCGCAGTCTTATGTGAAATGTCACACGTCATTCATTGGGAGGCTTCATGAGAGGCAGTGTTCACATGAGACGCCTGTACTCCTCACCGACGGCCCGGACGGTGCTTCTGCCGTTGCTGCTGGCGCTGTTGGCCCCGCTCCTGCTCTCCGTTCCCCCTTCGGCCTCCGCCGCGACGGCCGCGGAAAGACCGTCCGCCTGTGCACTGCGCGGCACCACCGGCTGGACGGACGAAGGGCACGACACGGACTACTCCGTCTTCAAGCGCCCGAAGGGCACCATCAAGGTCGGCATGATCTTCGTGGACTTCGCGGACGCGCCCGCGACCGAGTCACCGGCCGACGACGCGGCCCAACTCACGCCCGGCGCCGACTGGTTGCGGAACGCCTCGTACGGCAAGGTACGGCTCGACATCACTCAGCACCGGAGCTGGGTGAGGATGCCGCACAACTCCACCGACTACGGCTACGAGCGCGGCCTCTCGCACGAGGAGCACGAGGCGTACGTCAAGGACGCGGTCACCGCGGCCGACCCGGGCGTGGACTTCTCGCAGTACGACATGGTCTACGTCGTGGCGACGAAGAACGCGAAGGCGATCTCGTTCACCCCCACCTATGTGTACGAACCGGGGACGGCGGGCGTCGTCGCCGACGGCAACCGCATCAAGTGGGCGGTCACCTTCGGCCAGGACATGTGGCACTGGGGGAAGAAGCTGGTGGCCCACGAGACCGGTCACACCTTCGGGCTGCCCGACCTGTACGCCTTCGACACGGGCAGCGACGGCCATCGCTTCGTGGGCGGATGGGACGTGATGGGTCTGATCGGCGGGGCCGGGCCGCAGTACTTCGCCTGGCACTCCTGGAAGTTGGGCTGGACGGACGACAGCCAGGTCGTGTGCCGGGCCTCGAAGGGCAGCGACACGGTCCGTCTCACCGCGGTCGAGTACGGGTCCGGAACCAAGATGGCGGTCGTCCGCACCGGCCCCACCACCGCCTACGTCGTCGAATCGCGACGGGGTGTCCAGGCGGACAGCGGCGTCTGCTCGACCGGTGCGCTGGTCTACAAGGTCGACTCGTCCACGGCGACCGGCGAGGGGCCGATCAGGGTCATGGACGCCGAGCCGACTGCCACGCCCGCGTCGGGCTGCCGCCCGCTGGACGACGCCCCGTACGGGGCCGGTGAGTCGTTCACCGATTCCGCCGCGGGCGTCCGCATCAAGGTGCTGAGCGCGGACGCGTACGGCGACACCGTGCGGATTACCAAGTCGTAGCGCGGCGTACGCAGTTGAGACGGCTGTGCCCCGGCTCCGTCGAGGAGCCGGGGCACAGCCGTGTTCAGGCCGCCTCGGGGAAGTGGCACGCCACCTGCCGCGCCGTGCCCGGTGCCGTGATCCGCAGTGTCGGCGCCTCGGTGCGGCAGATCTCCTGCGCCTTGGCGCACCGCGGGTGGAAGGTGCAGCCGGGCGGGGGAGCGGCCGGGCTCGGCGGATCACCGAGCAGCGTGATCCGCTCGCGGGCCCGCTCGGCCGCCGGGTCCGGCAGCGGGACGGCGGACAGCAGGGCCCGGGTGTACGGGTGGGCGGGAGCCGCGTACACCCGTTCCTTCTCGCCGATCTCGACGATGCGGCCCAGGTACATCACGGCGACCCGGTCGCAGACCCGCTTGACCACGGACAGGTCGTGGGCGATGAAGAGATAGGCGAGGCCGAGTTCGCGCTGCAGCCGTTCCATCAGGTTGACGATCTGGGCCTGGACGGAGACGTCGAGGGCGGAGACCGGCTCGTCGGCGACGACGAGCCGGGGCCCGGTGGCCAGGGCGCGGGCGATGCCGATGCGTTGGGCCTGGCCGCCGGAGAACTCGTGCGGATAGCGGTCGATGTGCTCGGGGATGAGCCCGACAAGGTCCATCAACTCCACTGCCCGCCTGCGGGCATCCGCCGCCGAACTGCCTTGTACGAGCAGCGGATCGGAGATGATCCGGGCCACCGTCTGCCGGGGGTTGAGGGAGGAGTGCGGGTCCTGGAAGACCATCTGGAGGTCGGTGCGGAGCGGCTTCAGTTCGCGCTGCGACAGGTGGCTGATGTCGCGCCCGTCGTACGTGAGGGATCCCGCGGTGGGTTCCAGGAGCCGGACGATCAAGCGTCCCGTGGTGGACTTGCCGCAGCCGGACTCTCCGACGAGGCCCAGCGTCTCGCCCGCCGCCACGTCGAAGGTGATGCCGTCGACGGCCCGGACCGGGGCGGAGCGCCGCCTCCCGGGGAACGTCATCGTCAAGTCCCGTACGGACAACAGGGGTTCGGTGGTAGGCGGTGTTTCGGTGGTTGGCGTTTCGGTTGGTGTCATGAGGCCATGCCTTCGTACGCGGGGAAGTGACAGGCGGCCGGATGCCGGTCCGGTCCTTCGAGGGGCGGGAGCTGCGTCTCGCAGCGGGAGCGCGCCCCGGCGGGGACGCCGGCGAGCCGGGGGCAACGGGGCGCGAACGCGCAGCCGGGCGCCGGGGTGAGCAGGGACGGCGGGCTGCCGGGGATCGCCCGCAGCGGAGCGTCGTCGCTGTCGTCGAGGCGGGGCAGGGAGTCGAGCAGCCCGCGCGTATAGGGGTGGGCCGGTGTCGCGAACAGGGTGTCCACGTCGGCCTGTTCGACGGCCCGGCCGCCGTACATCACCAGGACCTGGTGGGCGACCCGGGCCACCACCCCCAGATCGTGCGTGATCAGGACGACCGCGAGCCCCCGTTCCTGCTGCAGCCGGGCGATCAGCTCCAGGATCTGGGCCTGGACCGTGACGTCGAGGGCCGTGGTCGGCTCGTCGGCGATGAGCAGCTCCGGCTCGCAGACAAGGGCCATGGCGATCATCACGCGCTGCCGCATGCCGCCGGAGAACTGGTGCGGGTACTCGCCGGCGCGGCGGCGCGGTTCGGGGATGCCGACCTCGGCGAGGGCGTCAATGGCCCGTTCCCGTGCGGTCTTTCGGCGGCTGCCGAAGTGCACCCGGTGGTGTTCGGCGATCTGTTCGCCCACCGTGTAGAAGGGGTGCAGGCTGGAGAGCGGGTCCTGGAAGACCATGGCCATCCGCCTGCCGCGCAGCCGGTTCAGTTCGCGCTCGGACCGCCCGACCAGCTCCTGGCCGTCGAGGGCGACCGAGCCGGTGACCTCGGCGCCCGTGTGCAGGCCCATCACGGCCATCGATGTGACGGACTTGCCCGATCCCGACTCGCCGACGATGCCGAGGGTTTCGCCACGGCGTACGTCGAAGCCGAGGCCGTCCACCGCCCGTACCGGCCCGCGCGGGGTGCGGAAGTTGACTGTCAAGTCCCGTACGAGCAGGACTGGTTGGTCGGCGCTCATCAGTACCTCACTCGCGGGTCGACGACGGCGTACAGCAGATCGACCACCAGGTTGGCGACGACGATGAAGGTGGCGGCGAGCAGCGTGACGCCGAGGATGACCGGCTGGTCGCCGCTGGACAGCGCACCGTAGAAGAGCCGCCCGATGCCGGGCAGGCCGAAGATGGACTCGGTGATCACCGCGCCTGCGAGCAGCCCGCCCAGGTCCATGCCGAAGAGGGTGAGGATGGGCGTCATCCCGGCCCGCAGGCCGTGCTTGACCACGACCTTGCGGCGCGGAAGCCCCTTGGCGCGGGCGGTGCGGATATACGGCTCAGCCATCGTCTCGATCATCGAACTGCGGCTCTGGCGCGCGTACATGGCCGCGTACAGGATGGCCAGGGCCAGCCAGGGCAGGAGAAGGTTCGATGCCCAGCTGAGCGGGTCGGAGGTCAGCTCCACGTACTTCGGGTAGGGCAGCAGACCGGCCGTGCGGATCAGCCCGTAGATGAGCATCATCGAGGTGAAGTAGACGGGCAGGGACGCGGCGGCAACCGCGCCGACCATCAGGGCGCGGTCGGTGAGGCTGTCCTTGTGCAGGGCGGCGGTGACGCCCGCGGTAAGCCCGAGAAGCAGCCACAACACCGCGGCACCGAGGGCGAGCGACGCGGAGACCGGAAGCCGGTCCATCAGCAGGTCCCACACGCCTTCGCTGTTCTCGTACGAGTAGCCCAGGCACGGGAAGTCGCAGTGCAGTGCGTACTGACCTGAGCCCATGGTGCGGCCCGTGAAGATGCCGGTGACGAAGTCCGCGAACTGCCGCCACAGGGGCTGGTCAAGGCCCATGTGCTCGCGGATCGCCGCCAGGCGTTCGGTGCTGCACGACTTGCCGCAGGCGGCGGCAGCCGGGTCGGAAGGAAGGACGTAGAAGATGGTGAAGGTGACGGCGGCGACGGCGATCAGGACACCGATCACCGCGAGCAGCCGGCGCCCGATGTAGACGGTCATGTGCGGCTCCCCCTCGGGTCGAGCACGTCCCGCAGAGCGTCGCCGAGCAGCGTGAAGGCGAGCACGGTGAGGAAGAGACAGATGCTGGGGATGACGAAGTACATGGGGTCGGTGTCGTAGAAGGCGACGCTCTCGGCGATCATCTGGCCCCAGGAAGGGGTGGGCGGACGGACGCCGACGCCCAGATAGCTCAGGGCCGCCTCGGTGGCGATCATCCCGGGGATGATCAGGGTGGTGTAGGCGATGACGGGCCCCGCGACGCCCGGGAGGATGTCGCGGGTGAGGATGCGCCAGGATCCTGAACCGCCGACGCGGGCGGCGTCGACGTACTCGCGGTGTTTGATCGAGAGCGTCTGACCGCGCACCACACGGGCGATGCCGGGCCAGCCGAAGACCCCGATGACGGTGATCATCAGCACGACCCGGTTCACGTCCCTGGCCACGGACATCATCGCGATCATGAAGATGAGGGAGGGGAAGGACATCGTCAGGTCCATAAGGCGGGAGAGCACCGTGTCGGTGCGCCCGCCGAAGTAGCCGGCCGCGATCCCGGCCGCCGTGCCTGCGATCACGACGATGGCGGTGGCGGTGACGGCGATGAGCAGCGAGACCTGTCCGCCGTGCACGACCCGGGCGAACAGGTCGCGCCCGGTGACGGGTTCGACGCCGAGCCAGTGGTCGGCGGAGATGCCGCCGAGCGCGCCGATCGGCTGCCCGCCGAGATAGGGGTCGACGGCGCTCTTGTCGAATTCCTCGGGGGACCAGCCGCCCAGCTTGCTGAGCAGCGGTGCGGTCGCCGCCATGATCGCGAAGAGCGCGATCACGACGAGGGAGATCCGCACGGAGGCGCGGCGGCGCAGCTCCCGGCGGGCGATCCGCCAGGGCCCGCTGCCCGCCGAAGCGGCCTCGGCGGCCGGTGCGGTGGTGGAGGTGGTGGTCGTCGTGGTGGGGATGGTCATGGTGGCGGTGCTCCTCAACCCTCGCTCTTGGCGGGGTCCTTGAGACCGACCGAGGCGTAGTCGAGCTGACCGCCGAAGGAGGTCTGCCCGTACGCACCCGCGATGTTGGTCCCCACCACCAGCGGCCAGCGTCGGACGAGCACCGGCACGGTCGGCGCCTTGGCGAGGATCTCGCCGTCCAGCTCCTGCCAGGCCTTGGCGGCCTTCTTGGCGTCGGTCATGGCGGCGATCTCGTCCATCCGCTTCATGGTCGCCTTGTCGCGGAAGAGGGAGTGGTTGCCCTGGTTCCCCTTCTCCTTGATGTAGCGGCCGTCGAAGACGAAGGGCAGGAAGGTGGAGCCGGAGGGGTAGTCGGGGCACCAGCCGGTGTAGGCGAGGTCGGTGCGGTTCTTGGTGTCGCCGATGGTGGCGTAGAACGCGGACGGGTCGACCGTCTCGATGGTGACCTTGATGCCGGCCTTGGCGAGCGACTGCTGGACCGCCTCCGCCCGGCCCTTGTCGCCGTTGGAGACCGTCATCTTGGTGCTGAAGCCATCGGGCTTTCCGGCCTCCTTGAGCAGCTGCTTCGCCTTGTCGACGTTCCCGGCTGCGGGGATCTTCAGCGTGTCGGGCTGCTTGCCGTCGAAGAGGGCGGCGGGCATGTAGGCGGTGGAGGTGTCATTGAAGGCGGGGCCGCCGGACGAGGTGGTCACGGCCTCCTTGTCGAGGGCGTACTGCACGGCCTGACGGACCTTCACATCGGTGAACGGGGCCCGCCCGGTGTGCATCTGCACCATGTCGGTGCAGTTGGTCGACTCGGCGAGCAGCCGCTTGCGGACACCGGCCTTGGGCAGCACCTTCACCCCGCTCTCCGGCCGCAGCGCGTACCACGGGACGGTGGAGGCGTCAGCGCCCTGGCTGGCGATCATCCGGTCGTCGATCTGATTGGGCCGCAGCCCCATCACCATGACCAGCTTGTCCGGGTACGCCTTGCGTATCGAGTCGGTCTTGGGGTCCCAGTGCGGGTTGCGGACCAGGACGATCTTCTTGTTGCGCTGATACGTCTGGATCTTGTACGGGCCCGAGGAGAAGGGGCGGTTGTCGTACCTGGGCCCGTTGTCCTTCGCCTTCGGTACCGGGGCGAAGGTGGGCATCACCGTCACGTTGGGGAACTCGGCGAAGGGCTTGCGCAGTTCGAAGACGATCGTCCTGTCGTCCGGCGTCCTGACGGAGTCCAGGTGCTTGCCGTTGGCAGGGCCCTTGTAGCCCTCGGCGCCCTTGAGATAGCGGGCCGCGTAGTCGGCGCCGCCGGGCAGGTCGGGGGAGAAGGACCGCTCGACGTTGTACTTGACGTCCTGCGCGGTGATCGGCGTTCCGTCCTCGTACTTGACCCCTGCCTTGAGGTGGAAGGTCCAGGTCTTGGCGCCGTTGGAGGAGGTGCCGAGGTCGGTCGCGAGGTCGGGGGCGAGCTCGCCGCCGGCGGTTCCGGGGGCTGCCTTGTACGACACCAGGGTGCGGTAGAGCAGGCGGGTCCCGAAGTTCATGTCGCTCATGACCCAGTTGCGGGCCGGGTCGAGGTGCGTGAAGTCGGTGTTCGACAGGACGTTGAGGGTGCCGCCCTTCTTCGGGGTTCCCCCGATCACCTTGCCGATGTTGGCCGTTGCGGGGTTCTTGCCGCGGGGTCCGCCCGTCTTCTGTCCGCCGGAGCAGCCGGCCGTGCCGAGGGTGAGGGCCGCCGCGAGTGCGACGGCGAGGGCGGTACAGGTGCGCTTGTCCATGAGTGGTCACTCCGGAAGCAGTCGAACAGCCAGAGCTGGAGAGCTGGCTGGAATGTGACCCGTAACATAGTAATGTGAAATTGCACTGACAAGGTGTGAGCTACTTCGTTACCCACCCGTTCCCAAGTGGGCTGCTGCGGTTGACCCTTCAACCGCGGGATCGATCGGGATCGATCGGGATCGATGGGGTTCGATGGGGTTCGATGGGGTTCGTTGATCGCGCCCCCTTGGCAGAGCCAGTGCAATGTGAAATATTACTGACGTGCTGACAAGGAACACCGCAGACGTCATCGTCGTCGGGGCAGGCGTGATCGGCGCGGCCTGCGCCTATTACGCCGCCCGGTCCGGCCTCCGCGTCACCGTGCTCGACCGCGGCCCCGTGGCGGGCGGTACGACAGGGGCCGGCGAGGGCAACCTCCTGCTCTCCGACAAAGAGCCGGGCCCCGAGCTCGAACTCGCCCTACTCTCCAACGAGTTGTGGCGGGAGCTCGCCGAAGAGCTCCCGCCCGAGATCGAGTACGAGTCCAAGGGCGGCCTCGTCGTCGCCTCCGACGAGGCGGGGATGTGCGCCCTGCGGGACTTCGCGGCCCGGCAGCGCAAGGCGGGCGTCACCGCGGACGAGGTCGGGGCAGACCACCTGCACGATCTCGAACCCCACCTCGCCGACGGCCTTGCGGGCGGCTTCCACTACCCCCAGGACGCGCAGGTCATGCCCGCGCTCGCCGCCGCGCATCTGCTGCGCGCGGGCGGCGAGCGGGTCCGTCTGCGTCTGGGCGAGGAGGTCACAGGACTGCTCACCGGGTCATCCGGCGAGATCCGCGGGGTGCGGACGGCGAGCGGGGAACACCACGCCCCGTACGTGGTCAACGCGGCAGGGACCTGGGGCGGCGAGGTCGCCCGCCTCGCCGGGGTGGAGCTGCCGGTGCGGCCGCGGCGGGGCTTCGTCCTGGTCACCGAGCCGCTGCCGCGCGTGGTGCGCCGCAAGGTGTACGCGGCCGACTACGTCGCCGACGTGGCGAGCGGCTCCGCCGCGCTGCAGAGTTCGGCGGTGGTGGAGGGCACCCCGGCGGGTCCCGTCCTCATCGGCGCCAGCCGGGAGCGGGTCGGCTTCGACCGGACGCTCTCGGTCGAGGTGCTGCGCCGTCTGGCGGCCCAGGCCACCGCGCTGTTCCCGGTCCTTGCCGGGGTGCGGGCGATGCGCACGTACGCCGGTTTCCGTCCGTATCTCCCGGACCACCTGCCCGCCATCGGCTCCGACCCGCGCATCCCCGGCCTGCTGCACGCCTGCGGCCACGAGGGTGCGGGGATCGGGCTCGCCCCTGCCACCGGCCTTGCCGTCGCGCGGACCCTGACCGGCGGTGAACCGCCGCTCGACATGGCCCCGTTCAGGCCGGAACGCTTCCCACCGACCGCCTGAGCCCACCCGTCACGACCTGAGTCCACCCGCCACGAGAGGAGAGGCGCCCATGGCCCGTACCCCCGCCGACCTGGTCGGCGCATCGCCCGATCCGCCGTTCCCCATCACCTTCGACGGCAGAGCCGTGACCGCCGTACCCGGGCAGTCCGTCGCCGCCGCGCTGTGGGGGGCCGGAATCCTGGCCTGGCGTACCACGCGCAACGGCGGGCGACCGCGGGGCGCGTTCTGCGGGATCGGGCAGTGCTACGACTGCCTCGCCACCATCAACGGAGAGCCCAACCGGCGGGCCTGCCTCGTTCCGGCCCGGCCCGGGGATGCCGTCACCACTCAGGAAGGACACGGCCGTGCCGGACTCGCCATCTGAACCATGCAACCTCGCGGTGATCGGTGCGGGCTCCGCCGGTCTCGCCGGGGCCGTCGCGGCCGCCGAACTCGGCCTGTCCGTCACCCTGTTGGACACCGCGGCCCACACCGGCGGACAGTTCTACCGGCATCCGGCACCCGCGGTGGGCGCCGTCCGGCCAGAGGCCCTGCACCACGACTGGTCCGCCTACACCGATCTGCGCCGACGGCTGGCGGAGAGCGAGGTGAGGCACCTTCCCGGACACCATGTGTGGAGCGTGACGAAGGACGAAGGGGCGGCCGGTGCCTGGGCGGTGCACGCCGTCACCGGGGCCGACGGCGACGGCGAGCATCCCGTGCGCGTACGGGCCCGCGCTGTCCTCCTCGCGACCGGTGCGTACGAGCGTCAACTCCCGTTTCCCGGCTGGACGTTGCCCGGCGTCGTGGGTGCCGGGGGAGCGCAGGCCATGCTCAAGTCCGGCCTGGTCCTTCCCGGGAGGAGGGTCGTCGTGGCGGGCAGCGGCCCCCTGCTGCTCGCGGTCGCCTCCTCGCTGGCCGCGGCGGGTGCGAAGGTGCCTGCCGTCGTCGAGGCGTCCGGCTATCTGCGGTACGCCAGGCACCCCTGGGCGCTCGTCACCAACCCGCACAAGGCGGTTGAGGCCCTGACCCACGGCGCCGCGCTGCTGCGGCACCGGGTGCCGGTGCGGCCGCGCAGTGCCGTCACCGAGGTGCACGGTACCGACCGTGTGGAGGCCGTCACCGTGACCCGTCTCGACCGCGACTGGCGCCCCGTGCGGGAGGCGGGGCGCCGGATCGAGTGCGACGCGCTGGCCGTCGGACACGGGCTCGTCCCTCAGATCGAACTGGCGGCGGGGCTCGGCTGCGCCACCCGCTCCCTGCTCGACGGCACCAGGGCCCTGGCTCTGGACGGCCTTCAGGAGACATCGGTACGCGGCCTGTGGGCGGCGGGCGAGACCGGGGGCGTGGGTGGGGCTCAACTCGCCGGAGTGGAGGGTGAGTTGGCGGGGATCGCGATCGCTGCCCGGGTCCTTGGCCGCGCCGTCCACGGCGGCCGGGCGCGGGAGCTGAAGCGCCGCAAGGGGCGGATGCGGGCCTTTGCCGACGCGATGGCCATCGCCCACGCGCCGGGTTCCGGCTGGCCGCGCTGGCTCACGGACGACACCGATGTGTGCCGCTGCGAGGAGGTCACCGCAGGACGGATCCGCGAAGCGGTCGAGGACCTCGGGGCGCGGGACGTCCGCACCGTCAAACTCCTCACCCGTGCCGGTATGGGCTGGTGCCAGGGGCGGATGTGCGGGGCGGCGGTGGCGTGCCTCGCGTCCCGCGTCGGAGTCGCCGAAGCTCCGCTAGAGCGGCGCCCGTTCGCCACGCCCGTCCCGCTCGCGGCACTGGCCGCGCTCGACGACCCCGTCGTGGACGAGCCGCGGGACGCCGACAGCTGACCAAGGGGAAGCCCCTTCGGGGCGTCCTCACCACCCAAGTGAAATGTCACATTCTCAAGAGAGGTCTCTCTGACATGACCGCCAACGTGAACGCCAACACCTGGAGCAGCACCCGCCCCTGGCGCGGCATCATGGTCGCCACCACCCTGCCGCTGCGCGACGACCTGTCCGTCGACCACGACGCCTACGCCGAGCACGTCCGCTGGCTCATCGACAACGGCTGCGACGGTGTCGTGCCGAACGGCTCCCTCGGCGAGTACCAGACGCTCACCGACGAGGAACGGGCCCGCGTCGTGCGGACCGCGGTCGAAGCGGCGGGCGACGGGGCGCGCGTCATGCCCGGAGTCGCCGCCTACGGCAGCGGCGAGGCCCGGCGCTGGGCGGAACAGGCGGCCGATGCGGGCTGCGGCTCGGTGCTCCTGCTGCCCCCGAACGCCTACCGCGCCGACGAGCCCGCCGTACGCGCCCACTACGCCGAGGTCGCCCGCGCAGGGGTGCCGGTCGTCGCGTACAACAACCCCATCGACACCAAGGTCGACCTCACGCCGGCCCTCCTTGCCCGGCTGCACCAGGACGGCAGCGTCGTCGCCGTGAAGGAGTTCACCGGTGACGTCCGCAGGGCGTACGAACTCGCCGAACTCGCCCCGGAACTCGACCTGTTGATCGGAGCCGACGACGTCCTGCTCGAACTCGCCGTCGCAGGCGCCGTCGGCTGGATCGCCGGCTACCCCAACGCGTTCCCCGCCAGCTGCGCCGATCTGTACCACTCCGCCGTCTCCGGGGACCTGGACACGGCTCTCCCGCTCTACAAGTCCCTGCACTCGTTGTTGCGGTGGGACTCCAAGACGGAGTTCGTGCAGTCGATCAAGCTGTCCATGGACATCGTCGGGCGGCGGGGCGGTCCCACACGGCCGCCGCGCTTCCCGCTCACCGGGGAGATCGAGGAGGGCGTGCGCGCCGCCACCGAGAAGGCCGTCGCCGACGGCCACCGCTGACCACACCGCCCCCCACAGACGAACGCCCCCTGACCGAAAGGAAGCCCATGCGCACGCGCAACGTCTTCCACGCAGTCGACTCGCACACCGAGGGCATGCCCACGCGCGTGATCACCGGTGGCGTCGGGGTCATCCCCGGCGCCACCATGGCCGAGCGGCGGCTGCACTTCATCGAGCACATGGACGATCTCCGGACGCTCCTGATGTACGAGCCGCGCGGACATGCCGCCATGAGCGGCGCGATCCTCCAGCCGCCCACCCGTCCTGACGCCGACTACGGAGTCCTCTACATCGAGGTTTCCGGACTGCTCCCGATGTGCGGGCACGGCACCATCGGGGTCGCTACCGTCCTGGTCGAGACGGGCATGGTGCCGGTGACGGAACCGGTCACCACGGTCCGGCTCGACACCCCCGCCGGGCTCGTGACCGTCGACGTGCAGGTGTCGGACGGCGCGGCCACGGCGGTCACGTTCACCAACGTACCGGCGTTCAGCGTCGCCCTCGACAGCAAGATCACCGTCCCCGGGTACGGCACGGTCACCTACGACCTCGCGTTCGGCGGGAACTTCTACGCCTTCGTCGAACTCGACGCCCTTGGGCTGCCGTTCGACCGTGAGCGCAAGGACGACCTGCTGGCCGCCGGGCTCGCCATCATGGACGCGATCAACGCATCGCCGCAGCGGCCCGTGCACCCCGAGCGCCCCGAGATCGCCGGAGTCAAGCACGTCTACCTGGCCGCTCCCGGCTCCGACGCCCGCCGCTCGCGTCATGCCATGGCCATCCATCCCGGCTGGTTCGACCGCTCCCCGTGCGGCACGGGCACCTCGGCCCGCATGGCACAGCTGCACGCGCGCGGCCTGCTGCCCCTGGAGCAGGACTTCGTCAACGAATCCTTCATCGGCACCAGCTTCACCGGCCGTCTGATCGAAGAGACCACCGTGGACTGCGGCATCCCCGCCGTCGTGCCGACCGTGACCGGACGTGCCTGGATCACCGGCACCGCCCAGTACTTCCTCGACCCGGACGACCCCTTCCCCGGAGGTTTCCTCCTGTGACCACCGCCGCACCACTCGCCATCACCTCACACAACCCGGCGGATCCGGCCGAGGTACTCCTGCGGATTCCGGCGCCCGGCGCCTTCGAGACGGTCGACACCGTGGAGCACGCCCGCGCCGCGCAGCCGGGCTGGCTGCTCGGCGGGGCCGCCGCCCGCTCGGCCGCCCTCGGCGCGGTCGCCGACGCCATCGACGCCGCACGCGTCGAGCTGGCCGAACTCGCCGTCCGTGAAGTGGGCAAGCCGCTCACCGAAGCCCGCGCCGAGGTTGCCCGTACCGCCGCGATCTGGCGCTACTACGCCCAAGCTCCGTACGAACCCGTCGGCGCGGTCCACGAGACCGCAGCCGGGCCCGGACTGCTGTTCTCACGGCGTCGCCCGCACGGCGTGGCCGGTCTCATCACGCCCTGGAACTTCCCCTTCGCCATCCCGAGTTGGAAGGCCGCCCCGGCGCTCGCCGCGGGCAACACGGTCGTCCTCAAACCCGCGCCCGAGGCCACGGCGTGTGCGCTGCGCCTGGCCGAGATCGTCCAACAGGTCGTGCCCGCCGGGGTGTTCACCGTCCTGCCGGGCGGGCCGACGGAGGGCAACGCGCTCGTCTCCGCCGCCGACGTGGTCTCGTTCACGGGCTCCACCGCCGTCGGCAAGGCCGTCGCCCGCGTCGCCACGGCCCGCGGGGTGCCGGTCCAGGCCGAGATGGGCGGCCTGAACGCGGCGGTCGTACTGCCGGACGCCGACATCGAGCAGGCCGCGGCCCACATCGCCGCCTCCATCGCCGGGTACGCGGGCCAGAAGTGCACCGCCACCAGCCGCGTCATCGCGGTCGGCGCGGCCCTTGAGCCCCTGCGTGACGCACTCGCCGCAGCGCTGCGTGACGTGCCGGTGGGCGACCCGGCCGACGCGGCGACCGTGTGCGGGCCGCTCATCAGCGAGCACGCCCGAGGCCAGGTGGGCGATGCCTGGCACGGTCTGTCCGCGCTGGCCGGCGGCACCGTGTCCGACAGACCCGGCTGGTACACGGCCCCGACCTTGGTCGAGAAGGTCCCCGCGGGCCACCGGCTGCTGCGCGAAGAGGTCTTCGGCCCCATCGCGGCCCTGCTGCCCGCCGACGACCTGGCCCACGCGGTGCGGATCAGCAACTCAGTGCCGTACGGCCTGGTCACCTCCGTCCACACCGCCGATCTGAACGCGGCGCTGAGCGGACTCGACGGGCTCGACACCGGAATGATCCGGATCAACGCCCCGTCCACCGGCGTCGACTTCCACCTGCCGTTCGGCGGAGCCAAGGCATCCAGCCACGGGCCGCGCGAACAGGGCCGGGCCGCCCTTGAGTTCTACACCTCGAGCCGGACGTACACCCTGTCGCCCGCCGGAGCAACGTGACATTGTACGGTGGTGGTCCGGACCAGAACGAAGGGACCACCCTCGCATGGGGCACCTGAAGAACCGCGACCTCAACGCCAACCGGGAGCGGTTGCGCGACCAGGTCGCCCACGCCCTGCGAGCCGCCCTGATCTCCGGCGAGCTGCGGCCCGGCGCCGTGTACTCGGCGCCCACGCTCGCCGAGGACTTCGGCATCTCCGCGACGCCCGTACGCGAGGCGATGCTCGACCTGGCCCGCGAGGGTCTGGTCGAGCCCGTCCGCAACAAGGGCTTCCGGATCACCGAGGTCGACGAGCGCGACCTCGACCAGTGCACCGAGATCCGGGCGCTGATCGAGATCCCCACGATCGGAATGGTCACCCGCAGTGCGGCGCGCGAGGACCTCGAGGCGCTGCGCCCGGTCGCCGAGGAGATCGTCCGGGCGGCCCGTGACCACGACCTCATCGGCTATCTGGACGCCGACCGGCAGTTCCACCTCTCGCTCCTCGGGCTCAGCGGCAACGACCGTCTGGTCGAGACCGTCAGCGATCTGCGCAAGCGGTCCCGTCTGTACGGGCTCGACGCCCTGGACGAGCGCGGCGAACTGATCCCCTCGGCCGAGGAGCACCTGGAGCTCCTCGACCTGATGCTCGCCGGCGACGCGAAGGCGGCCGAGAAGTGCATGGCCAAGCACCTGGGTCATATCCGCTCTCTGTGGGCCGGCGGCGGTAGTTCTTCCTGAGATCTCGCTGAGGTCTCTCCGCGACATTCCTCGTGAAAGGGACCCATGAACCCGGCGTACGCCACCACCGACCACTGCTTCACGGTCCCGCTGGACCACTCGGTCCCGCACGGCCCGACCATCGAGGTGTTCGCGCGCGAGGTCGTCGAGCAGGGCCGCAGCCGTGAACAACTGCCCTGGCTGCTCTATCTGCAGGGCGGCCCTGGCGGTAAGTCGCCCCGCCCTTCGGCCGGTTCACCGGGCTGGCTGCCCCGGGCGCTCAAGACGCACCGGGTGCTGCTGCTCGACCAGCGCGGCACCGGGCGCTCCACGCCGGTCACCGCGCGCACCGCGTCCCGGTGCGCCTCCGCGGCTCAACTGGCCGCGTATCTGGCCCACTTCCGCGCCGACGCGATCGTGGCCGACGCGGAACTGATACGCCGTCAACTGTGCGGCGACGAGCCCTGGGAGACGCTCGGCCAGAGCTACGGCGGCTTCATCACCCTGACGTACCTCTCGCGCTCCCCGGAGGGCCTGCGGGCCTGCTACGTCACCGGCGGTCTTCCGGGTCTCACGGCGACCGCCGACGACGTGTACGCCCGCACCTACCCACGGGTGCGGGAACGGGGCATCGACCACTACACCCGCTACCCGCACGATGCCCCGCGCCTCCGCAAGATCGCCGACCTTCTGACGGCGGACGACATCCGGCTGCCAGGCGGGGACCGCCTCACCACCCGCCGTCTGCGCACCCTCGGCCTCGCCCTCGGCATGGGCGACGGCTTCGAGCGGATCCACTGGCTGCTCGACGAATCCCTGGATGCGGAAGGCGAGTTGACGGACACCTTCCTCCATCAGGTCGAGGCCCTGACCGGCTTCACCGACAATCCGCTCTTCGCCGTGATGCAGGAGACGCTGTACGGACAAGGGGCCACCCCGAGCGCCTGGGCGGCGTCCCGCTCACTCGCGGGCTTCCCCGAGTTCGCCGAGGAAGCGGACCCCCTCCTGCTCACCGGCGAAATGATCTACCCCTGGATGTTCCGGGAGATCAGGGGCCTGAGGCCCTTCGCGGAGGCGGCGGATCTCCTGGCCCACCGCGGCGACTGGCCCCCGCTCTACGACCCGCACCGCCTGGCCGCCAACCAGGTCCCCCTGGCCGCGGTGGTCTACCACGACGACATGTACGTCGACGCGGAACTCTCCCTGCGCACGGCGCGCGAAGTCGGCGCCACCCGGGTCTGGGTCACCAACGAGTGGGAGCACGACGGAGTCGCCGCGTCGGGCGGCCGCGTCCTGGCCCGCCTGATGGACCTGGCCGCGGGCCGCGCGTAGGGGTTGCGGGGCTCATTGGCCCTGCTCGGTGAACATGCTGATCAGGGCCTGGGGTGTGTTGTCGGCGGAGTCGAGCCCGGGCATCTCGTCGGTGGCGGCCTCGGCGCTGCGGGGGAACAGGGCCTGCTCGTACTCGGTGAGTGCCGTCTCGATGTCGTCGGGGTGTGCGGCGAGGGCCGTGCCGAGTTCCGCGCCGTCGAGCATGGCCAGGTTGGCGCCCTCGCCGTTGGGAGCCGAGAGGTGCGCGGCGTCGCCGAGCAGGGTCACCCCCGGCACCCGGTCCCACCGGTGCGCGGCCGGCAGAGCGTAGAGCGGGCGCAGGACCGGCGCGACGTCGCTGTCGGTGATCAGCGCGGTGAGCTCCGGCGCCCAGCCGTCGAATTCCTGCGCGATCCGCGCGGTGGCCGCGGCGGCATCGGCGAAATCGACGGCGGCGAACCAGTCCCGCGGCTCGGAGAGGCCCACGTAGGCGTGCAGAGTGTCGTCCTTCTCCCGGTGGGCGAAGATCTCCCTGCCCGGCGAAGGAGCGATCAGCATCCCGCCGCCGACCGCTTGCGCCGCGGCCGGGTGCCGTGTGACGGCGTCGAACAGGTAGGTCTCGACGACCGATTTGCCGACGTACTCGGGTGTGGCCGTGGACAGCAGCGGCCGGACCCGTGACCACGCGCCGTCCGCGCCGACCAGCAGGCCGGCGACGACGGTGCCGCCGTCGGCGAACGTCACCTCGTGGCGGCCCTCGCCGAGGGCACGGGTACGGCTGACCTTGTGCCCCCACCGCACGGTGCCTGCCGGGAGCGAGTCGAGCAGGACCTGTCGCAGGTCGCCGCGCTGCACCTCGGGGCGACCGCCCGTGCCGTCGTCGGCCCGGTCGAGCAGCACGGTCCCGTCCCGGTCGAGGACCCGCAGAGCCTGGCGGCCCTCCAGGATGATGGCGTGGAACTCGTCCATCAGCCCGGCCGCCTTGAGGGCGAGCTGCCCGTTGTAGTCGTGGATGTCGAGCAATCCGCCCTGCGCGCGCACCGTGGGGGAGGAATCGGCCTCGTACACCGTGACCGGGATGCCGTGAACGTGCAGGACGCGGGCGAGCGTGAGTCCGCCGAGTCCGGCGCCGATGATCGTGACTGGGGTGTGCATAGTGGCTCCTTCGGGATCGGGCCGCCGGTGAGCTCCGGCCGCCCGTCCCTGGAAAGGTGCCAGCCCCCGCCGACGAGCCACCGACATCCGACCGACAGTCCCCGACAGCGCTCCGACATGGCACCACCGATCGAGGGCCCGCGATCGAGCCGCGATACCGCTCGTTGGTCTCACCGCCGCCGATGACACCAACTGGCCCACTCCGCCGTATCGTTGACCGGCATGGGGGTGCAGATGGCTGCCTCGCCCGGCATCTTCACCGACCGGTTCCGGCGCATTCTCCACGACGCACCGATCAATGGCCCCGTGGTGCTGACGCATTCACGTGCGGACCGGGCGACGGGCCTGTGGCACCGATGGGCCGAAGGGACACCGGGGATCGGATACGCCGGAGTGGCCGAACCGCCCGAGTGCATCGGATCACTGCCGCTGCGCCGCCTCGAAGTCCCCTACCGCCGGCATGAACTCGACCACCGACTCGTCAACATCGACGCACACTGGCGCTACCGCCGTGGCCGGTTGTGGAATCCGGCCGGTGCGCACTCCGACTTCTGCCATGCGGAATCCGCCCACTTGCTGCTCTCCCTGGCCTGCCTTGCCCGTTGAGGCGCGCATTCGCCTCTCTGATACGGAAGTTGTTGGTGGGGCGGTTGAGACGAATGGGCCTGCTGCGCGTACGTGATGGCACACGGAAACCCATCCGGCGGTGTCGTACACCGCTGGGGACAGGAGTCGCACGTGTCGCGCAAGAAGACCCTCACCCGTAAGAAGAAGGTCGCCCTCATGGTGGGCGCCGCCGCGCTGGTGGCGGGAACCGCGGTGGTGATGACCGGTACGAGCCAGGCCTCGGGAGCGTGTGACGGGCTTGCCACCGCGCTGAACAACAACGAGGAGTTCATCGCGGGTCAGCGAGCCAACCCCGACGCCCAGTCCGCGGCGCGGATCGCCAATAGGGAAGCGGTGATCGAGGAGATCAGGCGGAAGCAAGCGGCGTCGGGCTGCGACGCGGGTGCGGACGGTGAGGCCGGGGCGGGTGCGGAGGCCGGAGCGGGCGCGGGCAAGGGTGCCGAGGTCGGCGAAGGAGCAGGTGCCGGTGGGGATGCTGCTCAGCCGCCGGGGGAGGAGCCGGGTGGTGATGCCACGGCCACGGCCACGGCCCCGCCCGGGGACGGCGGAGATGCGGGCGTGGAGGGTGAGGTCGTCTGCGCCGGTTCCACCGTCACGCTGTCCGGCGAGGACGGTGCGCCGGCCGCGTCCAGCAACGAGTTCCCCGTCGGTACGCAGCTGAAGGTGACGAACCTGGACAACTCCAAGTCCACCACGGTGGAGGTCACTTCGGCGTCGGGCAGCTGTGTACTGCTGAACAACGCGGCGTTCGAGGAGGTGCGCGAGGCAGGGAAGTTCCTGATCCGCAAGGCGCGGATCGAGCGCGTCGGATAGGTGCCGGGCGCTTGTGCGGACCTGCCGGTGGCTTCAGGATGCAGGCAGGTCTGAGCCGACGTCAGCATCCGCAGCCTCACCGCGCCGTTGTCGTCCGGCACGCCGGTGCTCGAACTGCCGCCCGAGTTCGGGCAGACCAAGGTGTTCGAACTGGAGGAGATCAGCCGGTACGACGACCGGGGGCCCGCCTGGTACTGGAACAACGCACGCGCAGCTTGTCGATCCGCCGCCCGATGAGGCCGAGGAGCGCCGGGACCAGCGTCAGCGCGCCGAGTACGGCCGTGACGGCGGTGACCGCGGCGCCCGGACAGGGCGATGATCACCGTGCATCCGGTGACCAGCACCACCCGGCCGCTCGTCGCCACCGTGTACCCGGCCGCCGTCGAGGGGTCCTGGGCGAGCAGGTTCTGGCGGTGGCGGGTGACCAGGAAAGGCGGGTAGTGGATCCCGACGTCGAGCCCGATCATCGTCGCAAGGGTCGGCGAGATCAGCGCGCGGTCACCAGGGGCAGCAGCGCGGCGAGGACACTGCCGAAACCGATCAGCAGGACGACGATCGCCACACCGAATCCGATGGCCTCGCTCGTCCGGTCGTCCGGTCGTCCGGCTTCGGTCGGGCCAGCTCGCCCAGCGGGCCGCCGTACTCCACCTCCACGCCGACGGCGCGCAGCGGCTGCACCGCGTGTGACGGAGAAGCCGTAACCCTCATCCGGCCAGTGCGGTGCGAGGTCGGCCCACAGGGGAGCGGTCCAGAAGAAGGTGCCGATCGCGGCCCCCATCAGGCCGAGGACGCAAGCCGTGATGTGGGGCCAGGACAATGGTGCTCTTGTCCTTGTCCCCGGTTCCTCCCTTGCCCTTCTTCCCGGCCGGCTTCTGCTCCTGTCGCCGCCGGGGAGTGCGCGGCTGAACCGGGAGCGCCGACGGTGTGGCCCTGCGCCGCTTCGGCCTCGATGAACCGGCCATCCCGAATTTCCCCTGCTCCGTACGTTTCTTGCGTGCCGCGACATTCCACCACGCCACTGCCGGACCCGATCCGGGGCCGGTTCCCTGTCCTGCGTACTGTCCTTGTGTCGTCCCCAGCCACGGAGAAAGGCACGGCACATGAGCAGCAGTACCTCGCCCGCGGAGCGGCCCGAGCGGGCCTTTCCCACGCCGCACGGGCTTGTCGGTGTCGGTGTTGTCGTCCTCGACGCGAGCGGGCGTGTGCTGCTCGGGCTCGGGCATGACGGGCGTTGGGAGTTGCCGGGCGGCAAGGTCGACCCCGGTGAGAGCTTCGAGGGCGCGGCGGTGCGTGAACTGGCCGAGGAGACCGGTCTTTCGGTGGATGCGGAGGATGTCCGGATCGGCGCGTTCTTCGTGGACGGGGAGCGCGGAGTGACCCGGGTGACGGCCGGGGCAGTCGTGACGACGGATTCGGGCGCCCCGGCCGCGGTGCGCGAGCCGGACAAGATCGAGCGGTGGGCCTGGTTCGCGCCCCAGGACGTACCGGCCGAGCTCTTCGCGCCGTCGGCTGCCGTACTGCACGGGTGGCGGCCGGAACTGGGTGTGGTGTCCGGTGCGTTCCACCGCTATCCCACTGCCGCTGGGTGACTTCACGGCTCACCCGGCCAGGCGGCGAACCTGCGCAGCCCGTACAGCAGCGGCTGCGGCGGTTCGTCGGCGAGTTCGGCGTTCATCACCTCCCCGAAGACGACGGTGTGCGTGGACACGGTGGTGAGTTCGCTGACGCGGCACTCGGCGACGGCGAACGCGTCGTGGGCCAGCCAGGGCAGGCCCACGGGGCCCAGGCGCTTCCAGTGCACCCGGGCGAACCGGTCGTCGACGGGGGAGGAGAAGACCTCCGCCGCCGTCCGGGCCCCGGCGTGCAGCAGGTTCAGCGCGAACCAGCCCCGCTCCCGCACCGCCGCCAGGGTGCTGCTGCCCGCGGTGAGACAGACCAGGACCGTCGGCGGGACCATGGTCACGCTGCACAGCGCGGAGCAGGTCGCCCCGCGCGGCTCCCCGAGCTCGTCGATGCCCGTCACCACCGCGACACCGGTCGGGAAGCCGCTCATCAGGGTCCGGTAGCGGTCGCCTTCGACGGGCCCGGTCTGCCTGCGCCCGTTCATGCGCTGTGCAGGCGGCTCAGATAGTCGTGGTGCGATGGCAGCGTCGCGAGCAGCGCGCGCTGCTCCTCCTCGACCTTCGCGAAGAGGGGACGTGCCCCCTCCAGGGACTCGGTGCGGTGCAGCAGCGCGGGCAGCGGGTGCTCGGGCTGCAGGCCCAGACCGGAGAAGATGCAGTAGTAGCTGCCGTTGGTCCAGAAGTTGCGGAACTCCGCGTCGAAGTTGCCGTAGTACTCGCTCTCGCCGGCGGTCGGTGCGTTGACGGGCAGCCCCGCCCGGTACATGGCGATCTTCTCCTGGATCTGGTCGGAGAGCTTCAACTCCTTGTTGGCCCGCCAGAATTCGGTGTCGTTGCGCGGCGCGAGCGCGAAGTGTGCCTGCAGGAAGTCCCTGGAGTCGTCGAACATCGCCTCGATCTCGGCGTTGAAGCGGTCGCTGAGCACCGGCTCGAACCGCTTGTCGGGGAAGTGCTTCGCGAGCTGGTAGATGGCCGCGGTGATGAAGTAGATCCCCGTCGATTCGAGCGGTTCGAGGAAGCAGGACGACAGGCCGATGCTCACGCAGTTCTTGACCCAGGCACGCCGGTTGCGCCCGACCCGGAACCGCACATGGTTCAGCGGGGCCTGCTCGGGGTCCAGGTCCCACAGCCGGCAGAAGTCCTCGGTGGCCTCGTCCTGGCCGGTGAACTCGCGGGAGTAGACGTATCCGGTGCCGAACCGCCCGAGCAGCGGAATGCGCCAGGTCCAGCCCGACTTCATGGCGATCGCCGAGGTGTAGGGCTCGACGCCGTGCGCCGCGTCGTCGTGCGGCACCGCGGAGGCGACCGCGCTGTTGCACAGCAGGTGGTCGCTCATGTCGACGAAGGGCTCCGCCATCGCCTGGTTGATCAGCAGACCCCGGAAGCCGGAGCAGTCGACGAACAGGTCGCCGTCGAGCAGCGTGCCGCTCTTGGTGCCGAGCCCGGTGATGAACCCCCGCTCGTCCCGGTGCACTTCGGTCATCTCGTCCTGGACGTGCAGCACGCCCTGCTTGTCGGTCGCGTACCGGCGCAGGAAGTCCGCCACGAGATGCGCGTCGAAGTGCCAGGCGTAGCGGGTGACCCGTTCGCCGTCGAACCTGCGGGGAGCCGTCTTCGCGTCCATCAGCGGCGGTTCGCGGAAACAGGAGTAGTCGTACGGCAGATCCGTCGCGCCCCGCTGCCGCTCATGGACCCAGTAGTGCGACAGCGGAAGGCCGTCGTGCTCGGGCAGGATGCCGAACGGGTGGTAGAAGTGGTCGGGCCGCCCGTCGAGCGTGCGCCCCTGGGGCTGCCCCTCGCCCTCGGTACGCCAGTTGATGAACTTGACCGCCATCTTGAAGGACGCGTTGCACTCGGGCATCCACTCTTCCTCCGCCAGGCCGAGATGGTCGAACAGGACCTTCTGGAGGTTGGGCACGGTCGCCTCGCCGACACCGATGCGTGGTATGCCGGGAGCTTCGAGCACGGTGATGGCGGCGGTGTTCCTGAGTGACTTCGCCAGATAGGCGGCGGTCATCCAGCCGGCCGTGCCGCCGCCGAGAATGACGATCTTCTTGATCCTGCGGTCCACTGCGGGACTCCCCCCTTAGATCGTTCGCCTGCAGATCGTTCGCACATCGCTCATGGCGCGGAGCGGCTCGATGCTAGGCACCGGGTGTGCGGGGGTGACGCGGACAACGGTACGGTCCGGCAGAACCCATGCGGCCGCGCGGGATGCCGCCACGCACGGTCACGGGCCGGGGTAGTACGAGCCGGACGATTCACGGGTACGGGCCGCGCGGTGGGGGATGTGGCGGCCGCGTGCCAAGCAGCAGACTCGGCTCCCGTGTTGATATCGAGCGGAAGGCGGACCGGCGGCGCCGTGGTCATCGGTGCCGGGATCTCGGGCCTGGTGGCGGCCCACGAGTTGGAGCGTCTCGGCCACCGCGTGGCCGTGCTCGAGGGCAGCGAACGGATCGGCGGCCGCATCCACACCCACCGCTTCGGCGCCGGGGACGACGCGGCGTACGCGGAGCTCGGCGCCATGCGGATCCCTCAGACCCACACCTTGACCATGCGGTACGTGGCGAAGCTGGGTCTGGAGTCCGCGCTGCGCCCCTTCTCGACGATCCTGAGCGACGAGAACAACTACCTGCCCACCGGGCGGGGGTTCGTCAGAGTCCGGGAGGCGGCCGGGCCCGTAGTGGAGGACCTGCGCAGGGACCTGCCCGTCGGCCGATACCGCCCCGCGACCGTCGTCTTCGGGGCGTGGCTCGCGGCCACCGTCCGGGTGCTCGGCCCCGGAGAGCTGCGGGACGGACTGGTCGGGGACCTCGCGGGACTGCTCGACCTCGCCGACGGGGTCGACCTCGCGCCGTATCTGCGCGGCCCCGCCGAGGACCGGATCGACCTCGGCCAGGTCTTCCGTGACCACCCCGGACTGCGGGCGGGCTGCGGGCGACGGCTTGAGGGATTCCTCGACGACATCCTCGTCGAGACGGGCCCAGGCCTGTGGTACCTCAGCGGCGGCATGGCCCAGCTCACCGACCGGCTCGCCGCGTCGCTGCGCGGACCGGTCCTGCGGCGCCAGGAGGTGACGGGGCTCGGCGTCAGGACCGGCGGCGTCGACATCCGGGTGCGCACCCGGCGCGGCACGCGGACGATGGCGTACCCGCTGGCCCTGTGCACGCTGCCGTTCTCCGTGCTGCGCGGCCTCGACCTCGACGGGTTCGACGAGGACAAGCGCGACATCATCCGCTCCGTCGAGTACGGGGCGGCGACCAAGGTGGTGCTGCACTGCCGGGAGGCGTTCTGGGAACGCGACGGCATTCTCGGCGGAGCCTCCGCCACCGGCGGACGGACCCGGCAGACCTACTACCCGCCGCGCGACGCGGGGCCGGGGCGCGGCGCCGTACTCCTGGGCAGTTACGCGATCGCCGAGGACGCCGATCTGCTCGGCAGCCTGCCGAAGGCGCGGCGCCCCGAGGCCGTCGTCGAGGAACTCGCCCCGCTGCACCCCGAGTTGAAGGAACCGGGCATGGTGCTCGACTCCGTGAGCGTCGCCTGGGGGCGCAACCCCTGGAGCCAGGGGTGCACCTCGCGCCGCTGGGGCAAGGACGCGGCCGCGCGGACCGTCGAGCGCCGTCGCGCGGCACGGCCGCAAGGCCGTCTCTTCTTCGCCGGTGAGCACTGCTCATCCTGCCCCGCGTGGATCAACGGAGCGATCGAGTCGGCGCTCGGTGCGGTCAAGGCCATGGACGCCTACGTCCAGGGGCCACCCCAACGGCACGACGATGCGGAGGATTGAGTGAGCGTCTTCGACGTCCCCCGGCTGCACTTCGCCGGCACCGCGGTGACCCGGCTGCCCACCGGGCCGCGGGGCGGCCTTTACGACCTGGCCCGCAATCAGGCCGTGACGGAGGACGGGCCCTACCCCGTGGACGGCCCGGTGGGGGAGTACCACGACCACCTCGGCCGGATCGGCGCCAAGGGTCACAACTTCGGGGGCAACGGGCACTTCTGGGTGGACGCTACCGTCCGCGGCTGGGAGCGCGCCCCCGGCGAGATCGACACCACCGACGCGGTGGTCGGCCGGCACGTCGACATGTGGGGCCACTACAACGACTACTTGGCCACGACGTACAACCGGGCCCGTGTCCTCGACGTCGACCCCGCGTCGAACTGGACCACCACCCTGATGATCGGCCAGTTCTGTTTCGGCAGGCTCGGCCGCTCCCACGACGTCGGCTACATGGCGGTCGGGGACGTGCGCGGCATGCAGCCACCGCACCGGCAGAACCCCCGGTACGTGCGTCCGGCCGAAGGGCGGCCACCGGACGCGCGGTTCAGCCGCTCCGTGGTGCACCAGTTCGCCGTGGACCGCGAAGAGGGCCTGGAATGGCTGGACGAGGCGGAGTCGTCCGAAGCGGCACGGCTGCTGCGGGAGCGCACCACGGGCGGCGGCGCCGACGGCCTCCTCGTGCGGTTCGCGCTCAGCAACATGGCGACGCCACAGGCCGAAGACGCCCCGGACTTCTGGCAGTTGAGGGGCACGATCGCGCCCTGGCACCGCGACGAGCCCCGCAACTGCCCCGTGGGGCGGCTGCTCAGCGCCCGCCGCACCCCCGGTCCACTGCACAGCGCGGCGGTCGAGGTGACCGACGAGCACGCCACCCTTGACCTGATCACCGCCGTGCCCGTCGAGTCCCGCAGCCCCGAGCCGGGCCCCGGCCCCCTTCACCGGCTCGGCCCCCGACTGGACGTCGGCGACCTGGAGTTGCGCACCAGTCACTCGGGCCGGCTCGTGGCCCGCGTCCCGAGGGCGGCGTATCTGGGGGACGCCGATGTGTCCGGCGGGCTCGTCACCGTACCCGTGGAGCGGGGCCGCACCGACGAGCCGCTGGTCCTGACCGGGCTGCGGGACGGCGGGCCGCCCGTGGTGCTGCTCACCGAGGAGGAGACGACGGTCGCCGTCGACGACGCGAGCCTCTTCCTGGAGCACCCCGACCGCAGGACCGGCGAGAGCCACGCCGTCGAGGTGGAGATCCGTACGTACCGCCTCGGGCGTCCCGCGGCCGTGCGCGATCTGAGGGTCGAGCAGTACTTCAACCCGAGGGCGCTGCCCGCCGATCCGCGCGCCAGCGCGCCCCGGGCCAGGAGCACCGACATCCGGACGCTTGACCTGCGGCCCGGCGGCCTCTACGACACGGGCCCGTACGCCGCGAGCTGCGTCATCGCCACCGACCGCGAGGGACGCGGCCGCCTCACCCTGCGGTCCGCGGCTCCCGGAGCGGCCCGGCTGCTGTTCCGGCCTGCCGCCGAACCGCCGCCCTGCGACCCCGCAGAACCGGGATCAGCCGCCCGTGGCTACGACAACGACGACCTGCTCGGCTACTGGCCCGCGATGGGCGCCATTGCGGTCCGTACGCTGCCCGACACCTGGCACCTCGACGACATCCCGCAGGACGCCATCACGCCCGAGCTGCTCTACCGCGAGGTGTTCGCCCCGTACGAACTGCTCTACTCCTTCATGAAGGACGAGATCTTCAGCCTGCGGGACGCCTGCAAGGTGGCCACCTATCCGCGCCTGATGTGGCTGATGTGCGACCCGCGCAACAAGGACAAGACCTTCTACATGCCGCCCACCCGCGACATGACAGGACCGCAGACCCGGCTGCTCCTGAAGTATCTGCGCGCCGACGAGAGCGGCCGCGCGGCCCCGCCCGCCTTCGTGCCCGCACGGGCCCGCGAGGGCGCCATCACGACGCGGCAACAGCTCTACGACGGTCTTCGCGAGGCGGCGACCATCGAACTGGCCGTCATGATGCAGTACTTGTACGCCGCCTGGTCCATCCCGCTGTACGAAGCGGGCCGGGAGTACGTGCGGCGCGGCGAGTGGAGCGAGGAGCAGTTCCGGCTCGCCTGCGGGGACGGCGGCGAGACGCTCAGCAACGGAATGCGCGGCAGCCTGCTGCACGTGGCCCGCGAAGAGATGATCCACTTCCTGGTCATCAACAACATCATCACCGCCATGGGACAGCCCTTCCACCTCCCCGCCATCGACTTCGCCACCGTCAACAGCGGTCTTCGGCTGCCCCTCGGGCTCTGTCTGGAGGGCTTCGGACTGAGCAGCCTGCAACGGTTCATCGAGCTGGAGCAGCCGCACTCGCTGCGGCGCGGCCTCGCCGACGACCCGGCGGCCGCGAACACCTCCACAGGGGGCGGGCTCTATCCGTACGACTCGCTGAGCGACCTCTACGAAGCCATCAAGGAGGGCATCCGGCGGGTGCCCGACCTGTTCCTCGTCGACCCCGGACGGGGCGGCGGCGAACACCATCTGTTCATGCGGGAGTCGGTCAACGCGGTCCACCCCGACTACCAGTTGGAGGTCGACGACGTACGCAGCGCGCTGTTCGCCATCGACTTCGTCACCGAACACGGCGAGGGCGGAGTCATCGACACGACCAAGCCCGACGGCGAAGCGCACTTCGACACGTTCCTTCGGATGTCCGATCTCCTGATGGCGGGCCATCTGAAGGACCCCGGCGACCGGCGCGCGCCCTGGACGCCCGCCTACCCGGTCCTGCGCAACCCGACGCTGCACGCCGCGAGCGGCGCGGCCGACCAGGTGACCGAGCCCGCGGCCCGGTCGGCGATGGTGCTCTTCAACCGCTCGTACTTCCTGATGCAGCAGCTGATGATCCAGCACTTCGGCTCCGCGGCGGACGCGAGCCTGCGGCGGTCGAAGCTGATGAACGCCGCCATCGACGTGATGACGGGCATGATGCGGCCGCTGGCCGAGCTGATCGTCACCCTGCCGTCCGGGCGGCCCGGCAGGACCGCGGGGCCCTCCTTCGAACTGGAGGAGCAGCCCGGCTTCCTGGCCCGCCCCGACGTCGCGAGGCGGTCCATAGCACTGCGCTTCGCGCATCTGGCCCGATCGGCCGAAGAACAGCCGGGGCTGCCGCCGCGGGTGGCCGAACTGATGCGGTACTACGCGGACTTCTTCCGGGAGTTCGATACGCGCGAGTAATACCGACCTGGGGAACGGAATCCGATGCAAGGGACTTTTCTCGAACGGCTCAGGAAGAACATCGAGGAACCGTACGCCCTCTACCGGGAATTCAGGGAGAACGACCCCGTCCACTTGCTGCCGGGGCGCGCGGGCGCCCCGGAACAGCAGTGGTTCGTGTTCCGCCACGACGATGTGGCCCAGGTGCTGACCGGCCGTCATTTCGGCCGCAGGGCCGCCGTCGGATACCGCGGATCAGGGCCGCCGCCCGCACTCATCCCGCCGGGATTTCCGCGGCTTGCCAGGAGTGTCGAGAACTGGCTCGTTTTCATGGATCCGCCGGCGCACGGGAGGCTGCGTTCGCTGATCGCCGACCGGTTCGCGGACCGGCTGCGCAGTGGTGAACTCAACGAGGCGGTGGACAGGATCACCGCGGATCTCGCCCGGGGTCTCGCCGGGCGGCCCACGGTCGAACTGGTCGACGATTACGCGGCCCCGCTGCCGCTGCTCGTGGTGCTTGAGGTGCTCGGGGTCGACCCTGCGGACCGGGAGGCGCTGCGCCGGTACGCGCTCGCGCTGCGCGAGGGGAGCAGCTTCCGCCCCGGCGACCGGGCGGCCCGGCTCGCGCGGGCGGAGGAGGCGGCGGGCCGGCTCGACGACTACTTCCGGACGGCGGTGCTCGACCGGCGCCGCACGCCCCGTGAGGACCTGATCGGCGAACTGGTCGCGGCCGACGACGGGAGCGGCCCGCTGACGGACGACGCGCTGGTGGGGACCTGTGTGCACCTGCTGACCTCGGGGCACGAGGCCACGTCCAACGTGGTGTCCAAGGCGGCGCTCGCGCTGCTCGACGCCCCCGCGGTCCTCGCCGAACTGCGGGCGCGGCCCGAGGCGCTGAGCGGGGCCGTGGACGAACTGATCCGCTACGACGCGCCGGTGCAGATGGTGACCCGGTGGGCCTACCGGGACGAGCGGGTCGGCGGGCGCGAGGTGCGCCGCGGTGACAAGCTCACGCTGGTCCTCGGTTCCGCGAACCGGGACCCCGCGCGCTACCCCGATCCCGACGAGCTGAGGATCGGCCGTGACGTCGGCCGGCACTTCGGCTTCGGCATGGGGATCCACCATTGTCTGGGATACGGCCTTGCCCGCGTCGAGACCACCAAAGCGCTTCAGTCCATCCTTGAATTACTTTCTGAGGTGGACACGACCGATGTGCGGGTCCGGTACGCGGACGACATCGTCTTTCACGGTCCCGAAAGGATTGAACTGAAGGTCCGTCAGACAGCCGGGCCCGAACGCTGAACAAAAGACAACGGACCCCTGTGTAGGGCCGAATTCAGCCAAAAACAACCTTGCCTCTATTGATCAAGTAGATCGCGGTATGCTGCGATTTGCCATCCCAATCGGCATACGCTCCGATACGTGAAGAGCAAGATTTGGGGGAAGTCCGTATGAGGTTTCAGGTCCTGGGGAACTTCGAGGTTCTCGCCGGCGATCAGGTACGAACGCCGAGTGCGCCAAAGCTGAGAAAGACCCTGGCCCTCCTGATACTGAGGCACAACCAAGTGGTGTCGACCAAGGAACTGATAGACGAGTTGTGGGGAATGCGGCCGCCCAGTAAAGCGGTTCGGGCCGTGCACACCTACATATACGAACTGCGCCGGGCCCTTGAGGAGCCGGAGCTCGGCGCCGACCCCTGTCGCCTGCTGACCCGGCCGAACGGCTACCTCGTCCAACTGCCGTGCAACGCCGTCGACCTGAACGCGTTCCGCGCCCTGGTGAAGGATGGCAGCGAGGCGCTCTCCGCGGGAAATCCGGCCCGCGCGGGACGGATGCTCGCCCGCTCGCTCTCGCTGTGGCGGGGCAGCGCCCTGGCCAATGTGGACTGCGGCGAACACCTCGAACCGCACGCAGCCGAGCTGGAGGAGAGCCGGATGCGCGCCCTGGAGCTGCGCATCGAAGCCGACTTCCAGCTCGGCAGGCACCAGCAACTGACCGCCGAACTCAAGGCGTTGGCCGCCGCGATGCCGCTGCACGAGGGGGTGTACGCGAAGCTGATCCTGGCCCTGTACCGGTCCAACCGGCGTGGCGAGGCGCTGAAGGTGTTCCAGGACCTGCGCCGGCATCTGATCAGGGAACTCGGACTTGAGCCCGGACCCGAACTCCAGCGGCTGCAGCAGGCCGTGCTCGCCGCCGACTCCACCCTCGACCCGCCGTCGACGCCCGAGGCACGGACCTCGGCCCCCGCCCGCTGGGTCGCCGTCGGACCGCCCGCCCAACTGCCCCGGGACAGCGTCGACTTCATCGGCCGTGAGGCGGTCGTCGGGGAGCTGGCCGGGACGCTGCGGCGCGGCGGTGCGAACGACACCGCGATGCCGCTGGTGTCCCTCATCGGCATGCCTGGCGTGGGCAAGACGGCCACCGCCGTCCACCTCGCCCACACCGTCCGCCGGGAGTACCCCGACGGCCAGCTCTTCCTCTCGCTGCGCGGCACGCGGGCCGTCCCGCTGAGCGCGATGGACGGCACGGAGCAGATCCTGCGCGGGATCGGGGTGCCGTCCGAGGAGCTGCCGACCACGCTCGCCGGGCGGATCGCGATGTTCCGCACCTGGTCGTCCGGCCGTCGTGTGCTCCTCGTGCTCGACGACGCCGACTCGATGGCGCAGGTCGACCCGCTGCTGCCGGGCGGCACGGGCTGCGCGGTGCTCATCACCGGACGTACGCGCCTTTACGGACTTCCCGGTGCCCGCAGCGTGCGCCTCGGCCCGCTCGCCGTCCCCGACGGCGTCGACCTGCTCGCCCGGCACGTGGGCCGCGAGCGGATCGCCGCCGAACCGGACGCGGCCCAGGGCCTTGTCCGCTTCGTAGAGGGCCTTCCACTGGCCGTCAACTTCCTCGGCGAGCGGCTCGCCGCGCTGCCCAACGCCAAGGTCTCCGCCGTGCTCGAAGGGATCGAGTCGGCCAAGGGCGTGTGCGGGCTCTCCGAACTGGCCGCCGTGGGCCTGGATCTGTACGGCCGGTTCGAGGCGAGCTTCAGCAGGCTCGACCAGGAGACCCGGACGATGGCGCTGCGCCTCGCGCTGATGCCGCGCCGCCGGTTCGACGTGGCCCAGGCGGCGCGGACGCTCGGCGTCGACAGTGCCGTCGCCGAGCTGCTGCTGATGCGCCTCTCCGACGCGTCACTGCTCGAGGCCGCCGGGCCCGAGGGGGCTTCCCCCGACCAACGGACGTACTGGTTCTCGGAGTTGGTGAGGGAGTACGCCACCGAGCGAGGATCGGACCGGGCACTCGCGTCGCTGCCACGGGTCGCAACGGGGTGCGAGGACCGGTTCCGGGAGGAGTCCTGGCGCTGAGGCCGACGGGCCGCGCTGATCCGTCGGGCCGCGCTGGGCCGCGACGGACCACGCGGCTGCGCGACCGGATCGTGCGGGGGCATGGCGGGTGGCGCGCCGAGGAGCGGTTGCGGGAGGAGTCCCGGCGTTGAGACCGACGGGCCGAGGGGAGCCGCGACGGACCGCGCGGGGGGCGCGGTGCAGGAGGGTGGCGCGCCGGGACCGGGTTTCGGCAGGGGTCCCGGTGCTGAGCCCGACGGGCCGCGCTGATCCGTCGGACCGCGGCGGCGCAGCCGGACCGCGTGGCGGCGCGGCGCACGGCGGGGGCGCCGAGGAGCGGTTCCGGGAGCAGTCCCGGCGTTGAGCGGCACGGTGGGCCGAGTGGCAGCGCGGCGGGCGGCGCATCAGCGTCGCCTGAGCGCTCCTTGACAGGCGGTGGTCAGCCTGGGGTCTGTCGTCAGGGCTCGTGGAGTCGCACGGCTCCCGGCCCGCGAAGGCCGCAGTGCGCGAACGGGGGGCGGGAGCATGACTGTCTGCACGGAGTTACGACGCCAAGGACCGGGCATCGGCCAGGACCCGCACTCGCGGGCCCTCTGGTGCGGGCACGAACGGCAGTGGGAGCGATTGTGCGAACTGCTCGACCGCGCCGCGGGATCGGGCGGCGGCGGCATCCTCCTGGTGGAGGGACCGCCGGGCGCCGGCCGCAGCAGGCTCCTCGCCGACGTGGCGCAGGCCGCTTCGGCGCGCGGCCTCTCGGTGGCCCGCGGCGCCGCCGACGAGGTGCGCAGCGCGGTGCCGCTCGCCCCGCTCGCCGCGGCGCTCGGCGCCGACCTCGACACATCGCCCGACGGGACCGCGTCCGTGTCCCGGCTGATCGGCCACCTCCGCTCGCACGTGGAGGAACGGCTGCGCCGCGCGCCGACCGCGGTCGTCATCGACGACCTCCAGTGGGCGGACCCGGCGACCCTTGCGGCCCTGGTCATGCTGGTCTCGCGGTTCGCGCCCCGGCCGCTGGTGTGGGTCCTCGCGCGGCGCGTGGGCGCCGGATCGCGGGCGGACGACCGGCTGTTCCGCCAGCTGCGGCTGGCCGCGGGGGCGGACCTCGTCAGCCTGGGACCGCTGCCAGGACCGGCGGTGCGGCAGATCGCCACCGAGGTGCTGGGCGCCGTACCCGCACCGGAGCTGATCGCCCTTGCCGACGGCGCTGACGGCAATCCGGCCGCGCTCGTCGCCCTGATCGAAGGGCTCGCCGAGGACGGCGCGGTGCACATCAGCGACGGCACCGCCCACTTCGCACCGCACGCCGAACAGGGCCGCCCGCCACGGCGGTTCGGGAAGCTCGTACGCGAACGCCTCGACATGGTCGGGGCGCCCACCCGGCTGCTGCTCGACGTGGCGGCCGTCCTCGGACCGTCCTGCGCACCGGACGACCTGTCCCACATGCTGGCCGACCCGGTGGCGAGCGTACTGCCGGCGCTCCAGGAGGCGCTGGACTCCCGCATCCTGGTCTGCGAGGGCGACAACGTGGCCTTCCGGCACGAACTGGTCAGGCTCGCCCTCCTGTCGACGATCCCCTCACCGCTGCGCTGCGCCCTGCACCGGCAGGCCGCGGACATGATCCTCGGGCGGGACGGCGGCCTCCTTTCCGCGGCCACCCACCTCGTGCACGGCGCGCGGTCCGGCGACGGCCGCGCGGTCGACGTGCTCGGCCGGGCGGCCGCCGAGATCGTCGCATCCGAGCCGGGCCCGGCCGCCGAACTCGCCCTGCGCGCCCTGGAGATCGCCGGTCCCGCCGAGCCCGCGCCGGACGCCGTCACGGACACCGCCGTCGAGGCGCTCACCCGTGCGGGGCCGCTGCCGCGCGCCGTCGCGCTGGCGACCGATGCACTGGCCCGGCCGATGTCCCCGGACCGGAGCACCTTTCTGCGGCACTGGCTGTCCACCGGGCTGCTGCTTTCGGGCCGCTGCGGTGAGGCGGTGGCCGCGGCCGAGCAGGTCCTCGACGGGAGCACCGGGCCGTCCTGGCCGCACGACGAGGCCCTGGCCAACCGGGTGTTCGGGCAGCTGGCACGGGACGGGGCCGCCGCTGCCCGTGCGGCGGACCCGGCCACCGGGACCGACCTGGCTGCCGAAGCGGGCGGCGACTCCGAGCAGCCGCCGGGACGCCTTGCCGCCCTGGCCGAGCTGCGCTGGTCGGCGGGCCGCACCGGCGAGGCGCTGAACCTGGCGCGGGAGGCGGTGAAACGGGCCGACAGCGGAGCCCCGGCACCCTGGCATCTGCCGCCCCGGCTGACCCTGGCCACCCTGCTGTGCAGGCTCCGGGAGGCCGACGAGGCGGGCGCCGTCACCGATGCGCTCGCCGAAGAGGCGCCGGCGTCCGGGACTTGGGCGCTCCGCGGTGCCTCGATGATCCTCGCATCGCGTGCCGCGCTGGCCCGCGGTCTGCCCCAGGAAGCGACGGAGCTGGCCACCGCCGGGCTCACGGCAGCCGAGCAGGCGGGAGTTCCCCTGCACGTGCCGCTCGGTCTTACCGTCCTTGCCGAGGCGGCGCTCTGGCGGGGTGAGATCCTCGCGGCCGATGAACAGGCCGGGCGGCTGCGGGACGCGGCACGGGAGTACGAGGGGGAGGCGGCCCGGATGGGCCGGGTGCGGGCCGACTGGATCACGGCGCAGGTCGCCGCCGCGCGCGCCGACCACGACGGCGTACGTGCCGCACTCGGCGACGTCCGCCGCGACCCGGAGGCGCTCGCACGGCTGCTCGTCGACGAACCGACGGCCGCGGTCTGGCTGATCCGCGCGGCACGCCCCGCGGGCACCCCCGAACTTGCCGACGAGACGGCCCGGTTGATCGCCGCACTCGCCGCGGACAACCCTGGTGTCTCCGCGCTGCTCGTCACCGCCGCGCACGCCCGCGGGGTGCACGAGGCCGACGCCGGTGCGCTGCGCTGGGCGGTGGACGAGCACCCCGACGCCTGGTCCCGCGCCTCCGCCGCCGAGGACCTCGGCACGCTGCGGGGCGACGCGGACAGGGAGGAGGCCGTCGCCGCCCTGGACCGTGCCATGGCCGGATACGCCCGGGTGGACGCAGGCCGGGACGCGGCCCGCGTACGCCGCAAACTGCGCGAACGCGGGGTGCGGCGCCGGCACTGGACGCACGCGGAGCGCCCCGACTTCGGCTGGGCGAGCCTGACCGTCACCGAACGCTCGGTGGCCGCGCTGGTGGCACAGGGCCTGACGAACCGGCAGGTCGCCACCCAGATGTTCCTCTCACCGCACACCGTGGGCTTCCATCTGCGCCAGATCTTCCGCAAGTTGGGCATCCGCTCACGGGTCGACCTCGCCCGGATGGACGCCGACGGCACCGGTGGCCAGGGGGCCAAGTAGCCGGGGCGTGGCCACCGGTGCCGTACGGGAACCGGTCAGACCACCCGCTCGGCGAGAAGGACGGACGTGGGCATGTGCGGTGCCTCGTGCCGGGAGACGATGCTGAGTCCGGCCGCCGCGAGCATGTCCTGCATCTGGTCGCCGTCGTACACCTGGCCCTCGGCGGTGATGATCAGCATCAGGACCGAGAAGATGCGGGCCACGCCCTCCGGGTCGGTGTCGGGGCCGCCGGGCACGAAGTCCTGGACGACCACCCGGCCGCCGGGCTTGAGGGCCTCGGCAGCCCGGGTCAGTAGCTCGACACAGCTGCGCTCGCCGAAGTTGTGCAGGACGTTGTTGAGCAGGACCAGGTCGTACGGACCGCCGTAGGGCGCGGTCAGGACGTCTCCGCTGAGCTCGGTGACCCGGTCGGCCACGCGCAGCCGTTGCGCGGCGGCCCTGTGCGTCCCCAGCACGTCGGGCCAATCAAGCAACGTCACGCGGGCCGCCGGGAACTCCGCGGCGAGCAGGCAGCCGTACAGTCCGCTGCCCGCGGCCAGGTCGAGGATGTCGAGCTCAGGGCGCGATACCGCCCAGGGGCCGAGCAGCCCGGCGGTGAAGCGGGCGCCCTGCACGGCGAACTGGCCGCTGGCCTGGGCGAATTCCCGCCAGAAGGGATGCTCGTCCTTGCTCTCGGACGCCAGTACGCTGCCGCCCGCGCGGACCGCGTCGGCGAGTCGGCGGTCGCCCTCCCAGAGGTAGTCGTGTGTCTGGATCCGGGCGGCGTCGCCGAAGTAGGTGTCCTTGCCGAAGACGAGATAGCGCTCCGAGACCGGGGTGAGCCGGTACTCGTTCCCGGTCCGGTCGAGCATGTCGATGCCGGTGAGGGCGTCGAGCAGGATGCGCGTCGCGCGCTCGTCGGCCTCGATGGAGAGGGCGACGGTGCGGGCGGTGCAGGGGCCGGTGACCAGCGCGTCGAAGACGTGCAGTTGAATGCCGGCCCGGAGTACCGCCGACTTGTGCACCCCGTTGAGGATCTTCAGGATCGGGGTGGGCGCGGGGGGCGCCGAGGCGTCAGGACGGGCGGCCGTGCTGGGTTCGTTTCGGGGCATGCCGAGTCTCCTCTGCGGCGGTGCTCGGTTGCAGGACGGGCAGAACCACTTCGTCGACGACGCGCTCGATGGTCCGGTCGTCGGGGGGCGTGCCGTTCATCAGGAAGTGCATGATGATGTGCGCGGGGCCGGTCCGCGCCGCGAGATCGGTGACGGCGGCGGGTGAGATCTCGCCGTTCTCGGCTGCGCGCCGCATGACGGCGAGGATCGCCTCGAGACGCGGCTCCACAAGGCGGGCGCGGAACGCCGCGACCAGTTCGGGGTGGCGGAGCAGATCGCCCATCAGGACCATGGCGGGCGGGCCGATCCGGCCGGATAGGGAGTCGTTCATCCGGTGCAGTGCGGCGAGCAGGTTCCCGCGCAGGCTGCCGGTCTCGGGCAACTCCTCGGTGACTGGGATCAGATGGGCGAACGCGTCGAGGAGCAGCTCCTGCGGGGTGCTCCAGCGGCGGTACAGCGCGGCCTTGCCGGTGCGTGCCCGCGCGGCCACGCCCTTGAGCGACAACCGGCCGTAGCCCACGGCCGCGCACTCGGCGATCGTCGCCGCGTAGATCTCCTCCTCCAGGGCCGCGCCCCGGCGTCGGGTGCGGACCGGATGCTTCTGCTCCGTCTCCTGATCGGCCGTCACCCGGCCCCCTTCCTCCTGGGCTGCGCGCCCGTCCCGGTGCTCGTGGCGGGGGACCTTCGCGCGCTTGTGCTCTCCATGCGGAATGGTTCTACCCTACTAAATAGAGAACCCTTTGGTCTACTATTTCGACGGGTGCCGTCCGGTGCCCCCTCCGAGAGGGGTGTATGACCATGAACACGACCGCCCGGAAAGGGCCTTCCTTCCTGGCCGCCATATCGGTGATCGCCGGCGCCCAGCTGATGGTGGTTCTCGACATCAGCATCGTGAACATCGCGCTGCCGAGCATCCGCAGCGATCTCGGCTTCGCCCAGGGCGACCTGCAATGGGTGCTCAACGGCTACACACTGACCTTCGGCGGGCTGCTGCTGCTCGGCGGGCGCGCCAGCGACATCCTCGGCCGCCGCTCCATGTTCGTCGCCGGCATCTGCGCCTTCACCCTGGTGTCACTGCTCGGCGGATTCGCCCCGGATCCCGGCTGGCTGATCGCCGCCCGCGCCCTCCAGGGCGCCGCCGGAGCCGTCATCGCACCGACCGCGCTGGCCCTGATCAGCACGACCTTCGAACAGGGAAAGCAGCGCAACACGGCCTTCGGCGTCTACGGAGCGGTCTCAGGATCGGGAGCGGTCATCGGGCTGCTGCTCGGCGGGGCGCTCACCGACTCGCTCGACTGGCGCTGGGTGCTCTGGGTCAACGTACCCATCGGGATCGCCATCGCCATCGGCGCGCACTACCTGCTGCCCCGTACGCCCGGAAATCCCGGACGCTTCGACTTCCCGGGCGCGTTCACCGTCACCGGCGGTCTCACGCTGCTCGTGTACGGGCTCGTCCGCGCCCCGGAACACGGCTGGTCGGACGCGTGGACCGTGACGTCGTTCGCCGCCGCCGTGGCCCTGCTGCTGCTCTTCGTCGTCCTGGAGGCACGCGGCAGCCAGCCGCTGATGCCGCTGCGGATCTTCGCCGACCGGGACCGCGCGGGCGCGTACGCGGTGGCCGTGCTCGTCGGCGCCTCCCTCATCAGCACGCTGTTCTTCCTCGCGCAGTTCGTGCAGGAAGTGATGGGCTACTCGCCGCTGCGCAACGGCGTCGCGTTCCTGCCCAACGCCCTGTGCGTGCTCGCCTTCTCCGGCCTGGCGGCCCGCCTCGTCACCCGGATCGGGGCCATGCCGCCGATGGCGGCGGGCGCCGCGTCGATGGCCTGCGGCCTGTGGTGGCTCTCGGGCATCGACATGAGCACGGAGTACGCGTCGGGGCTGCTGCCCGGACTGCTCCTGTTCGGCTCCGGGCTCGGCCTGCTGTTCGTGCCCATGGCCATGACCGCCGTCGCGGCGGTCGCCGATCAGGACTCGGGCCTGGCCGCAGGACTCCTCAACACCTCCCAGCAGGTGGGCGGTTCGGTCGGCCTCGCCTCCCTGAGCACGGTGGCGGCCGACGCCACCAAGGACGAACTGCCCCCAGGACGCCCGGCCCCCGGACAGGTCGCCCGTGCCGTCACCGAGGGCTGGTCCACCGCGCTGTCGGTGAGCGTCGGGTTCGTCGCCGTCGCCCTGATCATCACGCTTCTGGTGATCCGCGCCAAGCCGCAGACGTTCCAGGCACCCGGTGGCACGCGGCCCCGCGAGGAGGTCGAGACGGGCGGCTGACCCGGGCGCTGACCTGGCACCTTGTGTAAGCCCTGGGAGGTTCCTGAGAGCAGGCGTGCAGTCTCGGTCCGTCGGCATATTCCCGACGGACCGAAGACCGCTCGACCAGCTTCACGGGGGGAGCCACGCACATGGCACGCATCGCGCTGGGCATTCCAGTAGCTCATGGTCAAGAACCGCGGCTCGCAGGGCTGTTGGCACGACAGCCTTCCGGGCCGGCACCCGTGGCGACGTTCACCGCCGCGGGCACCGTGCTGCACATCGTCGAGAACGGCACCGGCACGGCGCACGGCCCGACACCGGACGAGGAACCGAAGGCGGACCCGGAGGCCGAGAGCCTGCTGCGCGAGTGCTGCCGCGTGCCCGCCACCCGCTCGACCCGCGGGTTCCTGCGCGCCACGGTGCTCGTGCGCCGGGCCCACTTCGCCCGGCCGCACGCCGGGCCGCACCCGCCGCACCGCCGCGCCCTGCTCTATCCCGTACGCCCGGGAAGGGCGGGGGAGTTATGGCGTCTCCTTGCCGCCGGCATCGCACCGGGAACCTCGCAACACCTTTCGTCCGCCCTGGTCAGCAGCACCGTCTACGCACGGGGCGACACCGTCGTGCGGTTCTGGGAAGCGACCGCCGACGCCGACGAGGAAGTCGGCAATCTCGTCCGAGTCGTCCCGTACTCGGGTCTCGGCGCCAAGCTGAACGACCTCCTGGACTTCGACCAGGACCTGACCACCGAAAGCGGCTTCCGCACCTTCTTCACGCGCTGTGCGATGACGCTCGCGCAACCGCTCCACCCGCACCCGTCCTTGCCGAGTGGCACCGCCAGGCCCGAGGAGGAAGCGTGACCACAACCCGCGTACCCGTCGTCTCCCTCGACGACGCACCGCCCAACCGCCGGCGCGGCGGCGATCTGCGCACCGTGCTCAGCCCGAAGTCCGTCGGTTCGACCTCCGGCTTTCTCGGAGTGGCGCTCATCGACCCCGGCGACCGCGTCGCGGAGCACTACCACCCCTACTCCGAGGAGTTCCTCTACGTCGTCCAGGGCTCGGTCACCGTCGACCTCGACGACGTACCCCATGAAGTCGGCACCGACCAGGGCCTGATGGTGCCCATCGGGATGCGCCACCGGGTGCGCAACACCGGCGACGTACCGGCCCGGATCGTCTTCCACCTCGGCCCGCTCGCGCCCCGCCCGGAACTGGGGCACGTCGACACCGAGACGCTGACCGAGGAGGCCAGGTGAGTCCCCGCCAGGCCGTCATCACCGGCATAGGCGTGGTGGCGCCCGGCGGGATCGGGACCAAGGCCTTCTGGAAGCTGCTCACCGACGGACGGACCGCGACCCGGCGGATCTCGCTGTTCGACCCGACGGGCTTCCGCTCCCAGATCGCCGCCGAATGCGACTTCCATCCGGCCGCCGAGGGGCTGAGCCCCCAGGAGATCCGCCGGATGGACCGGGCCGCCCAGTTCGCGGTCACCGCGGCCCGCGAGGCCGTCGCCGACAGCGGCATCGCGGACGAACTCCCCGCGCACCGCACCGGTGTGAGCCTGGGCAGCGCGGTCGGCTGCACCACGGGACTCGAGCAGGAGTACGTCGTCCTGAGCGACGGCGGCAAGCACCACCTGGTCGACCACCGCT
Organism: Streptomyces sp. NPDC086554; assembly: GCF_040686095.1. NCBI lineage: Bacteria > Bacillati > Actinomycetota > Actinomycetes > Kitasatosporales > Streptomycetaceae > Streptomyces > Streptomyces sp. NPDC086554. The sequence goes on along the minus strand of NZ_JBFBJK010000007.1, from coordinate 114,147 downwards.
ACGGCGTGCCCGAGCTCTACGACTACATGGTCCCCAGCAGCCTCGCCGTCGAGACGGCATGGGCCTGCGGCGCGGAAGGACCCGTCAACCTCATCTCCACCGGCTGCACTTCGGGGCTCGACGCCGTCGCGTACGGCCGTCAGCTCATCGCCGAGGGCTCGGCCGACGTGATGATCGCGGGCGCCACCGACGCACCCATCTCGCCCATCACCTCGGCCTGCTTCGACGCGATCAAGGCCACTTCGTCCAGCAACGACGACGCCGAGCACGCCTCGCGCCCCTTCGACCTGGACCGAAACGGCTTCGTGCTCGGCGAGGGCTCCGCCGTCCTCGTCCTGGAGGAACGGGAGCGGGCGCAGGCCAGGGGAGCGCACATCTACGCCGAGGTCGCGGCCGGTGTGCACCGCAGCAACGCCTTCCACATGACCGGACTCAAGCCGGACGGCAGGGAGATGGCGGAGGCCGTGCGAGTGGCGCTCGACCGGGCCCGCCTCGACCCCACAGCGGTCGACTACATCAACGCGCACGGCTCCGGCACCCGGCAGAACGACCGGCACGAGACGGCCGCGTTCAAGCGCAGCCTGGGCGCGCACGCCTACGACGTACCCGTCAGCTCCATCAAGTCGATGGTGGGCCACTCGCTCGGCGCGATCGGCGCGATCGAGGTCGCGGCGTGCGCCCTGGCCCTTGAACACCAAGTGGTGCCGCCCACCGCCAATCTGCACACCCCCGACCCCGAGTGCGACCTCGACTACGTCCCGCTGACCGCCCGCGACCACACCATGGACACGGTGCTCTCGGTGGGCAGCGGCTTCGGCGGCTTCCAGACCGCGATGCTCCTCACCCGCGACCGGGGGAGCCGATGAGCGCGAGCACGGCCACCCGCACCGCCACCGCGACCGCGGTCGTCACCGGCCTCGGTGTCGCCGCGCCCAACGGCCTGGGTGTGGAGCCCTACTGGTCGGCCGTCCTGCGCGGCGAGAGCGGCATCGGACCGCTGACCCGCTTCGACGCCTCCGGCTACCCCGTACGGCTCGCGGGCGAGATCTCCGCGTACCGCACCGAGGAGCACATCCACGACCGGCTCGCCGTGCAGACCGACCGCTGGACCCACCTGGCGCTCACCGCCACCGAAGAGGCCCTCTCCGACGCCGGCGCGGACCCCGCCACGATGCCCGAGTACGACATGGCGGTGGTCACCTCGTCGTCGTCGGGCGGCACCGAGTTCGGGCAGCACGAGATCGAGAGCCTCTGGTCGCGCGGCCCGCGCTACGTCGGCGCGTACCAGTCGATCGCGTGGTTCTACGCCGCGACCACCGGCCAGATCTCCATCCGGCACGGCATGCGCGGCCCCTGTGGGGTGATCGCCGCCGAACAGGCGGGCGCCCTGGACGCGTTGGGGCACGCCCGCCGTGTGGTCAGAGAGGGCGCGCGGCTCGTCGTCAGCGGCGGCACCGACGCCTCGCTGTGCCCCTACGGCCTGGTCGCCCAGCTCTCCACCGGCCGCCTGAGCACCAGCGACGACCCCGAGCTCGCCTATCTGCCGTTCGACGCCCGGGCCCGCGGCCATCTGCCGGGCGAGGGCGGCGCGATGCTTATCGTCGAGGACGCGGAGTCCGCCGCGGAGCGGGGCGCCGCACACCGGTACGGGGAGATCGTCGGGCACGCGTCGACCTTCGACCCGGCGCCGGGCAGCGGACGCGAACCGGGTCTGCGCAGGGCGGTGATGAACGCCCTGATCGACGCCCGGATGGGCCCCGAGGAGATCGATGTCGTCTTCGCCGACGCGGCCGCCGTGCCCGAACTCGACCTGATCGAGGCCGAGGCGCTCGCCTGGGTCTTCGGGCCCCGCGGCGTACCGGTCACCGCGCCCAAGACGCTGACGGGCCGCCTTTACGGAGGTGCGTCACTGGACGTCGCCACCGCGCTCCTGGCCATCAGGGACGGCGTCGTCCCGCCGTCCGGCGCGGCGATCGTCCCCCGCCCCGAGTACGAGCTCGACCTCGTGGTGGGCGAGCCGCGGCCAGGACCCGTACGGACGGCACTCGTCGTGGCCCGCGGCCACGGCGGCATGAACTCCGCGCTCGTCCTGCGCGAGCCGGCACCGGGCGGCCGGGACTGACGCGGACCGCACCAGCACGTCAAGTGAGGAGAAGGAATGACTGAATTCACCATCGACATGCTGCGCGAGATCACCCGCGGCGGCCCCGACGAGGACGCCGACACCGACTACACCGCACTCGACTACGACTCGCTCGCCGTCCTGGAGATCCAGTCGCAGATCGAGAACGCCCTGGGAGTGACGCTGCCCGACGGAGCGATCGTCACCACGATGACGCCCCGCCAGACCGTCGCCCTCGTCAACGACCATCTGCGGAAGCGGGAAGTGAGCTCATGACCGCGCACACCGACAACAGCATCGTCATCGCCGCGCCGATCGAGCTGATCTGGGAGGTCGTCAACGACGTCGAGGGCTGGCCCGGCCTCTTCAGCGAGTACGCATCGGTCGAAGTCCTCGAACGCCGGGGCGAGACCGTCCGGTTCCGGCTCACCATGCTGCCCGACGAGCAGGGCAAGCAGTGGAGCTGGGTGTCCGAGCGCACCACGGACCCCGCGACGCACACGGTGCGGGCCCGTCGGGTGGAGACAGGACCCTTCGAATTCATGGACATCTTCTGGGAGTTCACCCGCGCCGACGGCGGCGTGCGGATGCGCTGGGTGCAGGACTTCCACATGAAGCCCGAGGCGCCGGCCGACGACGCGGCCATGACCAAGCACATCAACCACAACTCCGCGATCCAGATGGAGCTGATCCGCGACCGGATCGAGGCCATCGCCCGCTCGCGGACCTCATCGGACACCGGCGGAAACGGAGAGAACCGATGAACACCACCTTGATCGTCGCCCGCATGAAGCCGGGCAGCGAGGCCGACATCAGCAGGCTGTTCGCCGCGTCCGACGCCACCGAACTGCCCGACATCGTGGGGGTGCGCGAGCGCAGGCTGCTCACCTTCCACGACCTGTACTTCCACCTCGTACAGACCGAGGACCCGCTCTCGTCGACGCTCACGCCGCAGCACGACAACCCGCTGTTCACCCAGATCAGCGAGGCACTCGACGAGTTCATCACGCCCTATCAGGGGGCCTGGGGCAGCGTCGAGAAGGCATCCGCCCGGCAGTTCTACCACTGGCAGCGAGGCGTCGGCGTGGTCAGCAGGCCATAGCAGGACCGGCTTCTGACGAGCCGTCACGACAAGGGAGATCAGCGTGACCAACACTCCGAGCGCATACGACGTCGTCGTCATCGGCGGCGGACCCGCGGGCTCGACCACCGCCGCCCTCCTGGCGAGGGAGGGCCACCGGGTGCTCCTCCTGGAGAAGGAGAAGTTCCCTCGCTACCACATAGGCGAGTCCCTCATCCCCGGCTGTCTCGGGGTGGTGGAGGAACTCGGCCTGTGGGACCGGCTCGAACAGCTCGGCTTCACCAAGAAGTACGGCGGCACCCTCCTGTGGGGCGCCACCGACGGCACCTGGGACTTCCGGTTCAGCGACGGAAGCGGCTACGACTACTCCTTCCAGGCGCGCCGCGCCGACTTCGACGCCCTGCTCCTGACCCGCGCCAGGGAGCTCGGCGCCGACGTCGTCGAAGAGGCCACGGTCAAGGACATCCTCTTCGACGGGGACCGCGCCACGGGCCTGCTCTACACGGTCAAGGGCCGCGACGAACCGGTGCGGATCACCTCCCGGATGATCGTCGACGCCTCCGGCCAGGGCCGGGTGATGGGGCGCAGGCTCGACCTCGTCGAGTGGCACGAGGACCTGCGCAACGTCGCCGTGTGGAGCTACTTCCAGGGCTGCGGCCGGATCTCGGAGGAGAAGGCCGGCGACATCGTCGTCGAGAACATGTGGCAGGACGAGAACCCGCCGGGATGGTTCTGGTTCATTCCGCTCAGCGACGGCACCGTGAGCATCGGCTACGTCACCCGTACCAAGCTGCTCAAGGAGTCCGGGCTCAGCACGGACCAGCTGTTCGAGCAGGAGCTCGCGGCATCGGTGGAGGTCCGCAAGCTGACCGCGGACGCCACCCGGGTCAGCGCCTACCGCACGCTGCGCGACTGGTCGTACGAGTGCAACAAGTTCCACGGCCCGGGCTGGGCGATCGTGGGCGACGCCGCCGCCTTCGTCGACCCGCTGTTCTCCACCGGCGTCACGCTCGCCATGCGGGGCGCGCTCTCCCTGTCCACCGCGGTCGACACGGCGCTGCGCGAGCCGGCGAAGGAGGCCGAGCTGCTCAAGGAGTACGAGGACAACTACCGCACGTTCCTTGGCCATGTCCTGGACTTCGTCCGCTTCTTCTACAACGTCAAGATGCGCAAGGAGCAGTACTGGGAGGGCGCCCAGGACATCGTCGACCCCGAGCGGAAGATGCCCCCGAAGATCGACTTCGCCGCTCTGCTCTCCGGCATCACCGGCCAGGCGCCGAGCGAGGAGATCCTGCGCGAGGCGAAGCTGAGGAGCGAACAGATCCAGGCCAACCAGCCGTGATGAGCGCGATGCCCACGGAACGGCTGCTGCTGGCCGCCGCCGCGCTGCTGTTCGCCGTACGGGCCGTGCATGTGCTCGCCCGGCGGATCGGACAGCCCGCCGTGGTGGCGGAACTCTCCGTGGGCATCCTGCTCGGCCTCGCCCTGACCGGTGACATGGAGCGGGAGCTGCTCACCGAGCCGGTCCGCGAAGGACTCGCCGCCCTGGGCGGGCTCGGCCTGCTCCTGTTCCTCTTCGAGACGGGCTGCGCCACGGGGCACGGTCCATCGCCGCGGCACGGGCGGCGGATCCTGCTGATCGGCGGCGCGAGCTTCCTGGTGCCGTTCGCCGCGGGGGCCGCGGTCGCCGCGCTGCTCGCCGATGCGTACGGCCCGGGTTCCGGACGCTCCGTCGCCTTCGTGCTGTTCCTCGCCACCGCGCTCGCGGTGACCGCGCTGCCCGTACTGGCCCGCATCATGTCGGACTTGGGCCTCGCGGACACCCGCCTGGGGGTGACGAGCATCGGCAGCGCGGCCGTGTGCGACGCGCTCGCCTGGACGGTGCTCGCCGTGGCGCTCGCCGTGGACGGCAGCGGCGAGCTGGGGGAGGGGCTCGCGGGCCTGGCCGGCTGCGCGCTGTACACCGCGCTGCTGCTGACCCTGGGCCGCCGCCTGCTCGTGCGGCTCGCCACGGCTCGCGGCCCTGTGGCGGCGCATCCGGCGGCCGCGCTGCTCGCTGCCGGGATCCTGCTGTCCGCGTGGCTCACCTCGCTGCTCGGGGTGCACGCCGTCTTCGGTGCGTTCCTCCTGGGCTTCGCCCTGCGCCCCGTGGGCGACGTCGATCCGCTCGGCCCCGCCCGCGCCGTCCTTCGGCCGGTGGCGGTGCTGCTCGCGCCGCTGTACTTCGTGGTCAGCGGCATGGCGGTGGACCTGGGCGCGGTCGCGTCCGAGCTGTGGCTGCTCGGACTTCTCGGCGGGGTCGCCCTCGTCGGGAAGCTGGTCGCCGCGCTGGGGGCCGGTGCCCTCAGCGGCCTGAAACCGCGCGAATCGCTGCTGCTCGGCGCGGTGCTGAACACCCGGGGCGTCACCGAGCTGGTGATCCTGTCGATCGGCTTCGGCAACGGCCTGCTCGGCGCGGAGCTCTTCGGCACGCTGACCGTGTTCGCGCTGCTCGCCACGGCACTGACCGGACCCGTGCTGTCCCGGTGGGGCCCCGGGAGAACCCCGGGCACGGAACTCGCCCCGCCCGTATCCCTGTTGAGAGGAGACGACGATGGACCTGGGACTGCAAGGCCGGGTGGCGCTGATCACCGGCGGATCGACGAACATCGGCGCGGCGACGGCCGTGGCATTCGGCCGTGAGGGTGCCAGGGTCGCCCTGACCTACCGCCACCGTGCCGAGGCGGCCGAGAAGGTGGCGCGCGCGGTGAAGGAGGCCGGCGGACGGGCGATGGCACTGCCGTACGACCTCGCCGACGACGCGTCCGCGCGGCGCACCGTCGACGCCGTGCTCGACCGCTGGGGGACCCTCGACGTCCTGGTGAACAACGCCGCGTCCTGGGAAGGCCCGCCGCCGGGACCCCACTCGCCGCCCTTCGGCGACGGCGCGGACTGGGAGCCGGTGCTCGACGCCAACCTCACCGGCCATCTGCGGCTGCTGCACCACGCGCTGCCCCGGCTTCGCCGCAGCTCCGCGGGCCGGATCGTCAACGTGTCGAGCATCGTCGCGGCGCGCGGCGCGCACGGCACCACGGTGCTCGCCGCCGCCAAGGCCGGGCTGCACGGCGCAACGCGCTCCCTCGCCTGGGAGCTGGGGCCCGACGGCGTCCTGGTCAACGTGGTGATGCCCGGCCTCGTCCTGGACGGCAAGGACGAGGCGGAACGGTCCGGACTTCCGCCGCAGCTCCTCCAGGAGGTGCTGCGGGAACTGCCGACAGGCCGGCTGCCGCTGGCCCGGCACGTGGCGGACACCGTCGTCTTCCTGTGCTCGTCGGCGAACGGCGCCATCACCGGCGAGGTGGTGCGCGTGACGGGCGGCGCGTGACGGGCGCACGCCCATCAAGAGACCGACTGCCCCGTACTGATCCCTGCTTGACCCTCCGAGAGAGACGGAAGAGCCATGTCCGCAAGTGAGTACGCACCCGAGCTGGCCACCGCCGCACGCGTGAAGGAACTGGCGATGGGCCTCTGGGTCTCCGCCATGATGATGACGGCCGTCCGGCTCCGCGTGCCGGACGAGATCGGCGACAAGCCGGTCTCCGCCGAGGAGTTGGCGTCCCGCCTGGAAGTCGACCCCGCGGCGCTCGCACGACTGCTGCGCGCGCTCGGCACGCACGGGGTGTTCAAGGAGACCGACGACGACGTCTTTGCCCACACGGACCTGTCGCGGGTCCTTCGCGAGGACGACGTGAACAGCGTGCGCTACCAGGTCCTCTGGACGGTCGCCCCGTGGACCTGGCAGACCTGGCCGCACCTGGAGACCGCCGTGCGCACCGGGGAGCGCGTCTTCCCCGACCTGTACGGCAAGGAGTTCTTCCCCTATCTCGCCGAGGACGCCCCGGAGTCGGCGGAGATCTTCAACCGGGCCATGACCCAGTCGAGCGGCTTCACCTCCGCGATGGTCGCCGACGTCCTCGACGTACGGGGAGTGCGCGAGGTCGTGGACGTCGGCGGTGGCCGCGGGCATCTGCTGCGCACCTTGCTGGAGCGGAACGCCTGGCTGGCCGGGGTGCTCTACGACCTGCCCGGCGTGGTGGCCACGGCCGACCCCGCGCTGCGCACCGGCGGTGAACTCGCCGACCGGGCACGGGTGGTGGGCGGCGACTGCGTGGAGCGGGTGCCGCCGGGCGACCTGCACATCCTCAAGAACCTGCTGGAATGGGACGACGACCGCACGGTGGCCACCCTGCGCAACGTGGCCGACGTGGTGCACCCCGGCGGCCGGATCGTCCTGGTGCAGAACCTGGTCGACGACAGCCCCGAGCCCAAGGTGACCACCGGCATGGACCTGATGCTGCTGCTCAACGTGGGCGGCAAGAAGCACACCCGGCGGCATCTGACCGAACTCCTCACCCGGGCGGGCCTGGAGGTCGTGGATGTCCGCCCCACCGCGAGCAGTCTCTTCATCATCGAGGTGGCCCCCATCGGCGTCTGAGCGCCCCGCGCCCCTTCGGGCGCGGTCCCGGCCCCGGACGCGTAGCGTTCCGGGGCCGGGACCGTCCTGTGTGCCGGGGTCAGCCGGGGTCAGCCGGTGAGCAGCAGTGTGAAGACCTCGCCGCCCGGTGCGCGCACCACGACCGCGGGGCCGTCGGGGCACTCGTACCGCAGCAGCACGGAGGCGCCGAGCATGACGGCTGCGGGAACGGCGGACTCCTGCGCACGGAAGCAGGGGTACCAGCCGGACGGGGCGGCGGGTCCGACGTGCCGTATCGCGGCCCGACGGCCGCCGCCGTCCGCACCGGGCTCCGTGGCGAAGTCGGTGCCGAACAGCCCCCGGTAGAAGGCGCCGTCGGTCGCGGACGCACCGGTGAGGAGCTCGCTGCGGGTGTACGCGCCGATGCCGTCGTCGGGGCCGCTGCCCGTGTGCTCCTTCGCCTGCCACAGACCGACGCGATGCCCCGATGGATCGCCCGCGAGGAGCATCCGGCCCTGGGCGAGGATGTCGATCGGGCCAAGGAGCACGGCACCGCCGAGCTCCGGCACGGCGGCGGCCGCGGCGTCCGCGTCGTCGACGCAGAGATAGCTGGACCAGCCGCCGAGGGCGGGGCCCGGATTCTCGCCGAGGTCCCCGATGCTGCACACTTCCCGGCCGCGCAGCCGGCACATCGTGTACGGACTCTCACCATCGCTCGTGGTGCTGAACTCCCAGCCGAACAGGGCGCTGTAGAACTGCAGGGCGGCTTCCCTGTCGGGCGTCAGGAGGTCCACCCAGGTCGGCTCTCCCGGTGCGGGACGTGCGGCGTCGTGGCTCATCCGAGGTTCCCTTTCTGGTCGTTGCCCGTGATGATGGGCCCCCGCGCTCAGGGCACGGCCCGCGACGGCTCAGGCCACCGGCGGGCCATGACTGGCCTGAGCCTCTGCCTCCGCAGGACTCGACCCCTTCGACGCGGTACGCCCCGGAGCGACCAGGACGGCGAGCACGGCGGCCGCACCGGCCAGCACGATCAGCGCGATGGCCGCAGCGGCGAAGCCGTCGGTGAACGCGTCGCGGGCCGCCGCGACGAGCGGACCCGCGGCGGCGTCCGGCATCTGCTGCGCCACACCGAGTGCCGCGCCGAGCGAGTCCTGGGCCGCTTCCCGTGCCTCCGGGGGCAGTTGGGCCACCACTCGGTCGGGCAGCTGATCGCTGTACACGCTCGTCAGGACGCTGCCGAAGACGGCGATGCCGAGGGCCGCGCCGACCTCGATGGACGCGTCGAAGGTCGCCCCGGCCACCGAACCGCGCTCGGTGGGTGCGTTGGCCATGACCGACTCCGTCATGGACGGGATGGCGAGGCCGCCGCCGAGCCCGACAAGGATCCCGGCCACCATCACGACCTGGGCATCGGAGGACACATCGACCGAGGCGAGCACGGCGGCACCGGCGACGGCCAGCGAAAGCCCGGCCGCGATCGGCCACTTGGGGCCGAACCTTCGGTGCAGCTGCTCCCCGGCCGGCGCTCCCACGATGATCGCGAGCCCGGCGGGAAGCAGCCGAAGACCGGTGCCGAGCGCGTCCTCGCCGAGCAGTTGCTGGAGGAAGAGCGTGATCAGGTAGATGACGCCCACCAGGACCGTGAAGGTGACGAGCGAGAATCCGGCGCCCGCGGCGAAGTGCCGGTTCAGGAACCAGCGCAGGTCGAGCATCGGATCGCTGACCCGCAGCTCGACGGCGATGAAGCACACCAGGGACACCAGGGAAACCGCCCACGCCCCGAGCACCTGGACCGACGTCCAGCCCTCGACCGGGCCCTCGATGACCCCGTACACGAGCCCTCCGAGGAGCAGGCAGGACAGCACGGCGCCCAGCGGGTCGAGCTTCCCCGCGTCCTCGTTGCGCGACGCGGGAAGCAGCGGCACGGCGACGGCGAGCAGTACCACGACGAGGGGGATGTTGAGGTAGAACGCAGCTTCCCAGCCGTACGGCTCCACCAGCGAGCCACTGAGCAACGGCCCTGCCGCGAGCCCGAGTCCGGCCGATGCCGACCACAGGGCGAGCGCGCGGGGGCGCTCCTCGTCGGAGAACGTCACCCGGATCAGACCGAGCGTCGCGGGCATGATCAGCGCGGCGGAAACACCGAGTCCGGTGCGGGCGGCGATCAGCTGCTCCGGAGAGTCGCCGACCGCGCCGAGCACGCTGAACGCCCCGAACCCGACGAGGCCGAGCAGCAGCGCGCCACGGCGGCCGTACTTCTCGCCCGCGGCGCCCAGGGCGAAGAGCAGCGCGGCCATGGTGAGCGGATAGGCGTCGAGGATCCACTGCAGTTCGGACGTGGTGGCGCCCAGCTCCCTCGCGAGGTCGCCGAGTGCGACGGTGAGCGTGATGTTGGCGGTGACGACCAGCAGCAGGCTGATCGAAAGGACCGCGAGTCCGGCCCAGCGGCGCGGATGGTCCTTCGCTGTCGAAAGGGCGGCGGGATCGGGCATGGGGGCCTCACTCCTCCCTGAGTAGTACGGTACCGTACCGTACTGTAGGGCTTCGGGCGGCAGCCCGTAAGCTGACGGGCATGTCCGTCGCACCGCTCCGGGGAGGCCGTCCCCGTCAGGACCAACTGCTCGGCGCCACACTCGATGTGCTGCGCGAGAAGGGCTACGACCGCCTCACGGTCGACGCCGTCGTCGCCCGGGCCCGCGCCAGCAAGGCCACCGTCTACCGCCGCTGGCCCTCCAAGTCGGCCCTCGTGGTCGCCGCCTTCGCCAGCGCCGTCGAGGGCGTCGCCACCCAGCGGGACACCGGCTCGCTCCGCGGTGACCTGCTTGCCGCGCTCGACGGACTGCTGGGCGAGATGGACCGGCTCGGCGACGTGATCGCGGGCCTGGTCGGGGAGTTGCGCCGCAATCCCGAGCTGGCGGATGCGATGCGCGCCGGGTACATCGACGCCCAGCGGCAGATGGTCGTCGACATCTTCAACCGGGCCAGGGACCGCGGCGAGCTTGCGCAGGGCGCGGATGTCGAGATGCTGTGGCAGCTGGCGCCCTCGGTTATTTCCTTCCGGGTGCTGCTTGCGGGCGAGCCGGTGGATCGGGCGTATGTCACGCGTCTCGTCGACGAGGTGGTACTGCCGCTAGCCCAGCGGTAAGCGGTCCGCTGGATATCCCGCACCCTGCCGTCGATCCTGCGGGTGCGTCGTGGCTGGTCGCGCAGTTCCCCGCGCCCCTTCGGGGCGCGGCAGAACCGTCCGTATCCCCCGTCCGGACCCCACGCCTTGCCCTCACCCCACGCATCCGCGTGGGAAGCCCGCGTCGCGGAGCGCCCGAGGTACCGGGCGGCGCGGCGCGGTGGTTAGCGTCCTCGGGTGCCACGACATGACCCGTGTCGCCTCGTGGCACCCCATCTGCCCGCGGACATCGCAACCCGAAGCGGAGCGAGAACGCCATGACAGCAGCTGCCACCTCGCGGGACGACGTACCCGCAGGTCCCCCCTCTGCGGAGATCCCGGTCCTCTTCGGTGATCTCGCCGCACTCTTCGAACAGTTCACCCTCAGCGTGGAGTCGGGCCAGAACCCCATCCACGACTGGCTCGACGCCCGGCTGCCCGGCGGCGGCCGGCTGCTCGACGTCGGCTGCGGCGCCGGACGGCACTGCCTGATGTTCTCCGAGCGCTACGACCAGGTGCTCGGCATCGACCCCGCGGCACCCATGATCGACATAGCCCGCAAGTCCCGGCCCGCACCCAACATCAGCTATCAGGAGCGGGACGCCTACGACGTCACCGCCGAGAAGGACGGCCAGTTCGACGCCGTCTTCTCCTTCAGCGCCGTTTTCCACATGGGCCGGTACGAGCGGATCCTGGGTCACCTGCGCTCGCTGGTCGCCCCCGGCGGCCGCCTGGTCGTCTTCGACCCCGAGCGCACCCCCGTGTACGGGCAGCCGGACTGGCAGACCACGTACGCCTTCGAGATCGCGCAGACCGCCTACCGGGTCACCGGGGACGCGGGCGCCGCGGCCGACGGCCTGAGCCTCTTCCTGCACCCCAGCTGGCGCAAGCTGAGCGAACTGAGCGTCCCGCCGAGCCGCGAGGAGTTCCACCGGGCCTACGAGGCGTCGCTGCCCGGAGTGGAGTTCGCCGACGACCTCTACCCCGGCTTCTACGCCGCCTGCTGGCAGGCACCGGCCGGTTGATGGAGACGGACGTACTGATCGTCGGGGCGGGACCGGCGGGCCTCGCCCTGGCGAACGTGCTGGCCGAGTGCGGGGTGCGCTGCCGCATCGTGGACGCGGCCGGCGGTCCGGTCCGGGAGTCGCGCGCGGGGCTCATCCACACCAGAACCCTGGAGCTCCTCGACCGGATCGGTGTGGCCGCACCCCTCATCGAGTCCGGCCGCAAGATCACGCACGTGGAGATGTTCGAACGCGGCCGGCGGGCGGGAGGTTTCCCGCTCGCCGGCCGCGGCATCGAGGGCCGCACCCCTTTCCCGTACGCGCTCGCCCTTGAGCAGTACCGCACCGAGCAACTGCTCGTGGACGCGCTGACGGAGCGGGGAGCCGCGGTCGACTGGGACACCGAGTTCGTCCGCTTCACCGACCCGGCCCGCCCGCGGACGGCGGTCCTGCGGCGGTGCTCCGGCGCCGAGTTCGAGGTGTCCGCGCGCTGGACCGCCGCGGCGGACGGCGCCGGCAGCGCGGTGCGCCGCAGCCTCGGGCTCGGGTTCACCGGGCGGACCTTCGGGCAGACCGGTCTCCTCGCCGACGTCGAGACCGACTTCGCGGGCGCGGGCAGACCCGCCGACGGAAGGCTGCGGCTCAACCTCGCCAGAGGCGGCTTCGTCGGGATGCTCGGCATGAGCGGCGACCGGTACCGCTTCTTCGGCGCCGTACCGCGCGGCCTCACCCCGGCGCCGGACGGACCGCACGCCCCGCACAGCGCCTATGCGGCGATCGGCGACGAGACCCTGCAGCGGTGGTTCGACGAGTACTTCTCGGTGGACGCCACCCTGCGGACGGTGGAGTGGACCGCGCTGTTCCGGCTGCACAGCAGAATCGCCGAACGCTTCGGGTCAGGACCCGTCCATCTGGTGGGCGACGCCGCCCACATCCACAGCCCGGCCGGCGGCCAGGGCCTCAACCTCGCCATCGGTGACGCCTTCAACCTGGGCTGGAAACTCGCCCAGGTCGCGGGCGGGCACGCGGGGGAGCGGCTCCTCGACTCCTACGACGCCGAACGCAGACCGGTGGCCCGGCAGGTCCTCCGGGGCACCGACCGCGGCTTCGCGCTCGAGACGGTGGACCACGGCATCGCCGTCTGGTTCAGGACCCATGTCGCGCCGCTGCTCATCCGCCCGCTGAGCCGCCTTCGCCCGGTGCGCCACGGGATCTTCCGCCTGTTCGCCCAGACCTGGATCGGCTACCGGCGCAGCCCCGCCGTCGCCGTGGCCCGCCGCAGGCCGGGCCGCGGGCCGCGCCCCGGGGACCGCATTCCGTACGGGGCCTTCCCCTCGGCCTCCGGAGGCGGTGGCGCGCACGGCGTCCGCTACAGCCTGCTCGTCTCCGAGGGGCGGCGCGCCGACCCCGCGTTCGACGAGCGGCTGCGCACGGTCCGGGATCTCCTCGGCCGCTATCCGGTCCCGGTCGACGTCCACGTGGTGCGGGCGGGGGAGCGGCCGCCGCCCGGCTGGGGAGCCGCCGGGCGACGGGCCCGCGTCAGCCTCGTACGACCCGACGGGCACCTCTGCTACACCGGGACCCCCGACGAAATCGGGGCCCTGCGCGCCTGCCTGGAGGGTCCCTGCGCGTGGCTGCCCCGGGCCGAGGGGTGAACGGCGGGACGGCCCCGTGGCGGATCAGGCGGACGGCGCGTCCCAGACGGCCGTGCAGAGCGTCGGGTTCACGTCGTCCCTGATCACCACGCCGGGCAGCGCGTCGGCGTACGCACGGTGGAAGGCGCTGCGGGACAGCGGAAGATTGCCCCGGCTCATCTCCAGCCAGCGCGGGTGCAGCATCAGCCGCACCGCGTCGGCGGCCGCAGCGGAGTCACCGGAGACCTGGTACACCATCCGCGCCGTGCCGAAGGCGTACGGCAGTTGCCAGCCGTCCACCGAGGTGTCCCAGTCGTCGTCGAGCACCACGTCGATGACGACAAGGCGGCCGCCCGGCGCGACCATCGAGCGCAGCCGCGCGAGCACCTCGTCGGGCGGACCCATGTGGAAGACGGAGTTGACGGACAGGACCAGATCGAAGGTGCCGTCGCGGTCGGCCGACAGACCGAAGACACCACGGCGTTCGTAACGGATGGCGGGCTTGGCACGGAGGGAACGGGCGATGTCGAGCATCCGCTCGGCGATGTCCACGCCGAGCACCTCTTTGTAACGCGACGACAGGAGCACACAGTTGCGGCCACCGCCACAGCCGACGTCGAGGGCACGGCCGCCGTCCCGCAGCGACTCGTTGAGCCAGCCGCGTACGGGGCTCTCGTCGCCGTCGATGACCTGGATGAACCGCTCGTACAACTCGGCGAGATCGTCGAAGTACGGCTCCTCGGCGGGGGGTTGGGAACGGGCATCGGTCTGCTGGGCCATGGAATTCCCCGATCTGACGGCTCGGTCTGCGGCCCGGCGGGCGCCGGTGGCCCCGAGGGTAGGGACGGAAATCCCCGCCGGAAGCCGCCCGCGATCCGGGGACGCCCGAACCCGTGCATCCCCGTGGGATGACGCGCCCGCAGTGCGGCGGCCGGCCCGCCCCGGGCCGCGCGGAGCCACGCGTTCCGGGCACGGGCGGGGGATGTGGGGCCACCCGGCCCGGCAACAGACTGTCCCGGGGCGGCAGCAGGCCCGCACCCCGGCCCGACGACGAACGGGAGAGACCGATGCCGCGCCCCCCACTTCATACGGATGTCCTCGTCGTCGGCGGTGGCCCGGTGGGCCTCGCCCTGAGCCTCGCCCTGCGCCACCACGGCGTCGACCACCTGGTGGTCGAGCGCACGGACGGCACGGTCGGCCACCCCAAGGTGGGCACCGTCGGCCCGAGGTCGATGGAACTCTTCCGGCGTTGGGGCGTCGCCCCCGCGCTGCGCGAGGCGGGCTGGCCGGACGACCATCCGCTCGACGTCGCCTGGGTGACCGCGGTCGGCGGCCACGAGATCCTGCGGCTCCCCTTCGGTACCGCGGCAGGACGGCCACTGCCCGACCACACTCCGGAGCCGGACCAGGTCTGCCCCCAGCACTGGCTCATGCCGGCGCTCCTGACCGCGCTCGGCACCCACCCGCACGGCCCGGTTCGCCTCGGCCTGCGCTGCGACGGGACAGTGCGGCACGACGACCGGGTGACGGCCACGGTCACGGACGAGACCGGCGGGACGAGCACCACCGTCGATGCCGCGTACGTGGTGGCGTGCGACGGCGCGGCATCCCCGCTGCGCAAGGCCTGCGGGGTGCCCGCTCCCTCGTACCACCGCACCCGGGTGTTCCGGAACATCCTCTTCGACGCCCCCGAACTCCGCGACAGGCTGGGCGAGTCGGCGGCCCTGGTGCACTTCCTGACCGCGCTCGGACTGCTGCGCTATCCGCTGCGGGCGATGGACGGACGCGCGATGTACCGCCTGACGGCGAGCGCCGAGAGCGAGGCGGAACGGGCCGAGGACGCGCTGGGGCTGCTGCGCCGTGCGGTGGCCTTCGACACGCCGCTCACCGTCCTGTCCGACAACACCTGGCATCTGACGCACCGGGTCGCCCAGAGCTTCCGCGCCGGGCGGGTCTTCTTCGCGGGCGACGCCGCCCACACCCTCTCGCCGTCCGGCGGCTTCGGCATGAACACCGGCATCGCGGACGCCGACAACCTCGCCTGGAAGCTCGCGGCGCGACTCGCAGGATGGGCGGGGCCCGGACTCCTCGACAGCTACGACACCGAGCGGCGCCCGGTCGCCGAGCACAGCCTCGACGAGGCACACGCCAACATGGCGCGCACCACCCGCAGGACCCTGCCGCCGGAGATCGCGTCGGACACCGCAGAGGGGGCGCGGGCCCGCGCCGAGCTGGCCCGGCGGATGGAACAGGGCGGCGTCCGCAGGGAGTTCGACGCCCCGGACATGGCCTTCGGGCTGCGCTACGACTCCCCTCTCATCATGAACGGGGACGCGGGCCGGGACGGGGCCGATGGCGCGCCGGACTGGCGGCAGGGAGCCGTCCCCGGCGTGCGCGCCCCGCACGCCTGGCTCGCACCGGACCGCTCCACGCTCGACCTCTTCGGCCGCCGGTACGTGTTGCTGACCTTCGACCCGACCGAGCCCGCGGTGGAAGTGCGGCGCGCGTTCGCCGACCACCGGGTGCCCTTGACCGTCACCCCGTGCGCGGACCCGGATGTCGCCCGGCGGTACGGGAAGCCCCTGGTGCTCGTACGCCCCGACGGTCATGTCGCCTGGTGCGGAACGGAGTTGCCCGCGGACACGGACGCTTTCGTCCAGCGGCTTCGCGGGGCCGCGCCCGCCGCCGCGCCGCTCTGACATCCGCCCCGCTCTGACATCCGTGCCGGGCCCGCCCGGCACCGGCCATCCCGCACAGGACGCTTCGTGGAAAGGCGACCCATGGAATTGCCGGAAGAGCCCGGCGCCCGCGCGCACACGTCGCGGAGCCTCGTGTTCCCCGCCGACCGGGAGTGCCCCTACGAGCCGCCACCGGATTACGGCCGACTCCGGGAGCAGGGTCCCCTGTCGCGGGTGGCCCTGCACGACGGACGGCCGGTCTGGGTGGTGACCGGACACGCCGAGGCACGCGCCCTGCTCGCCGACCCGCGGCTCTCCGCCGACCGCCAGAACCCCGCCTTCCCGCACCCGACGCCGCGTGACGCGGCGCTGAGCTCCCAGGTGACGCCGCTCGTCGGCGTCGACGAACCGAATCACGCGCGGCAGCGGCGCCTGGTCCTTCCCACGTTCAGCTCCCGGCGCATCGGCGCGATGCGGGAGGACATCCGGCGGATCGCGGACGGGCTCCTCGACACGATGCTGGAGCAGGGGCCGCCCGCCGATCTGGTCGCCGCGTTCGCGCAGCCGCTGCCGTCGATGGTGATCTGCGAACTCCTCGGAGTCCCGTACGCCGACCACGACTTCTTCGAGAGCCGCTCGCACCGGCTGCTCACGGCGTCGACCGCGGCCGGGGCGGAGCGGGCGCGCGCGGAGCTCGAGGGCTATCTGCGCGACCTGGTCATGACCCGGGAGGCCGACCCGCGCGACGCGCTCCTCGACGACCTGATCGCCCAGCAGCGCGCCCAAGGGGCCGTCGACCGCGACGAGTTGGCCGGGATCGCCCTCGTACTGCTGATCGCGGGACACGAGACGACGACCAACATGATCTCCCTCGGCGCGCTCGCCCTGATGGAACACCCCGGGGAACTGGCGGAGTTGAGGGCGGACGGCGCGCTGCTGCCCGGCGCCGTCGACGAACTGCTCCGCTTCCTGTCCGTCGCGGACGGCCTGCTCCGCGTGGCCGTCGCGGACATCCCCGTCGCCGACCGGGTGATCCGATCCGGTGACGGGGTGGTCATGGCCACGTCGCTGGTCAACCGCGATGCCAGGGCGTTCGCACGCCCCGACGTCCTCGATGTGCGGCGCTCGGCCGCTCAGCACATCGCCTTCGGCCACGGCGTCCACCAATGCCTGGGCCAGAACCTGGCACGCGCGGAACTGGAGATCGCCCTGACGGTGCTCCACACCCGCGTGCCCACGCTCGCGCCGAACCTGCCGACGGACCAGGTGCCCTTCAAGCCGGGCGGCACGATTCAGGGGCTGCTCGAATTCCCGGTCACCTGGTAGCCCCCACCACGTCAGGCGCGGGATTCGTCGTCGAAGCTGGCGAAGTACGCGGCCGCCATGTCCTCGTCCCCGTGGCCCTGTTCGGCGGCGCGGCGCAGGCGTTCGGCGCCCGCGGCGGCCACGTCGAGGCGCACGCCGTGCCGCTCGCCCGCCTCGACGATCAGGCGGGCGTCCTTGGCCGCGGTGGCCACCGCGAAGGAGGCGGGTGTCAGCCGGTCTCCCAGGATGAGATCGGCCTTGGCGTGCAGATAGCCCATGTCGAGCGGGCCGCCCGCGATGACGTCGAAGAAGTCCTGCGGGTCCACGCCGAGCGCCCGGGACAGGGCGAGGGCCTCGCCCGTAGCGTTGGTGGCCGCGATGACCCAGCTGTTGGCCACCAGTTTGAGCCGCGTGGCGCTGCCCGCCGCCCCGTCGTCGCCGGTCCACACGGTCCGGGCTCCGACGGCGTCGAAGACGGGAGTCACGACGTCCCTGCCCTCGACCGGACCTGCGGCAAGGACGAGCAGCTTTCCGGCCTCCGCGGGCTGCCGGGTGCCGAGCACGGGAGCGTCGTAGAAGGGGAGTTGATGGTCGCGGGCGAAGTCGGCGAGGTCGCCGAGGGCCTCGATGCCCGCGGTCGTCGACTGCACCCAGGCCGTGCCGGGGCGCAGGCCGGGGACCGCCTGCCGCATCACCTCCAGGGCGGCGGCGCCGTCGTACAGCATGGTGAGTACGGCGTCGGCGCCCCGCACCGCGTCGGCGGGGGTGTCGGCGATGTACGCGCCGTCGGCGGACAGGGGCTCGGCCTTGTCGCGGCTGCGGTTCCAGGCCCGGACGTGATGCCCGGCGCGGGCGAGGTTGCGGGCCATCGCGGTGCCCATGATGCCGGTGCCGAGGACGCTTACGGTGATCTTGTCGGTCATGGCGACAACCTACAGATCCGCGCCGCACGCGTCAGTGCGGGCACTGCCACGACGCCTCCTCGCCAGGACGAAGATCGCTCTCTACGGTGGCACCAGTGATGCTTTGGGGGCAGGTGCCCCGAGCGCGCCGAGCGAGGGGGAGACCTGGATGCCGAGCGAAGAGCCCGATGAGCCGACGAACGGGCCGGTGCACGCGCACAACGACTTGTCCGGAATCGTGACCGGGCCCGTCGTCCAGGCGGGGCAGGTGCACGGGGGCATCACGTTCAACGTCCGGCAGGCACAGGCTCCCGGACCGCACGTCAAACCGGACCAAGTCCCGCCCGTCCTTGGGAGTTTCGTCAATCGGCGGGACGACATCGCACGACTCGACGGCTGGTTCGGTGTGGGACGCTCGGAGCGGAGCCGGGACCGGGTCGGTCTCGGGCTCCTCTACGGTCTGCGCGGCGTCGGCAAGACGTCGATGGTCTGCCACTGGGCGGCCGGGCAGGGGCGTGCGCTCTTTCCCGACGGGCAGATCTACGTCGACTTCGCCTCGCTGGGCGGGCGTTCGGGCGGCAGCGACGTGTCCGAGGCGGCGCGCAAGTGCCTGCTTTCGATCGGGATCGGGGAGTCGTACATTCCCGCGATGTACGAGGATCGCGTCGCGCTGTTCCGGTCGCATTCGGCGCCGCGCCGGTTACTGATGGTCTTCGAGAACGTCAGCCACCCGGCACAGGTGCGGTCGCTGATCCCCAAGGGGCCGGGCAGCGTCGTGCTGGCCACCAGCCATGCCCGCCTCGGTGAACTCGCCGTCTCCGGGGCCCGATTGCTGCCTGTGGAGCCGTTCGGCCACGGCAGCGGCCTCGAGTTGCTGGCCGAGCTGTGCGGCGACGAAGCCGTGGCGGCCGAGGAGGAGGCGGCCCGGCACCTGGTCGAGCTGTGCGCGGGTCTGCCCGAGGCGCTCAGTGTGCTCGCGGCCCGCCTTGTCGCCGGGCCAAGGCTGACCATGACGCGCCTTGCCCGCGAACTGGCCGACGAGAGCGGCCGGTTGGCGGGGATGGCCGTGGGGAAGGAGCATTCCGTGACCGCGGTGTTCGATCTCACCTACCGGGAGCTGTCACCGGAGGCGTCCCGGATGTACCGGCTCGCGTCCTGTCTGCCCGGCGGATCGTTCGACGCCGGGGCCGCGGCTGCCGCGGCCGGGCTCGACACGGACGCCGCCCGCTCCCTGCTCGACGCCCTGGAGGAGGTGCGGCTCATGGACCTGACCGAGGACGACCGCTACCGCTTCCACGATCTCGTACGCCTGCACGCCCGCGAGCGCGCCGCCCAGGAGGAGACGCGGGCCACGCTGCGCGCGGCGGTCGAGCGCATGGTGACGCACTATCTCGCCCTGACCGCGTTCGCCGACCGGGCCGTCAGAGCCGACCGCCTGCGCATCGCCGATCTCGCCGACCTCCTGGCGGACGCGCCTGATCCCTTCGCCGCCGACGGCGCGCCGGCCCCGCTGGACTGGCTCGAGGCCGAACACCCCAACATCCTCGAAGTGCTGCGCACGGCCTTCGACGAGGGCCTGTTCACGCAGGTGTGGCAGCTCTCCGAAGCGTTCACGGTGCTCTTCCTGCACCACCGGCACCTCGCCGCCTGGAAGGAGTCCCTGGAGCTGGGCGTGGCGGCAGCGGTGGCCGACGCCACGCCGGTCCCGGCAGCCGAGGCGAGGCTGCGCAGCCTGCTCTCCCGCCCGCTGATGAGCCTGGGCGAGCACGAGGCGGCCCGCGTCGAACTGGAGAAGGCCGTGGCCTGCGCCGAGGTGTCGGGGCACCCCGTGGTGCACGCCTCCGCCCTGGAGTTCGCCGGCCGCCTCTGGGAGCGCACCGACCTGCCCCGGGCCATGGCGGCGTACCGAAAGTCCCTCGAACTCAACATCCAGGGACAGGAAATGCGAGGCGCGGCGATAGCAACGTACTTCCTGGGCCGCGCACAGGACGCCCACGGCGATCACGCCGACGCCCTGAAGACGCTGCGGGAGGCGCACCGGGCACTGACGGCCTGCGAGGACCCGAGGATGGCGGCCCGCGTCCTGATCGCTCTGGCTGCGGTGCACGAACGACACGGCAGGACCGACGAGGCGATCACCGCCCTGGAGGACGCGGCGGAGACCCTGCGCGCACTGGAGGCGTTCCACTACGAGGCCGAGGCGAGGGTGGCACTCGCCAACCTCTTGGAAGCGAGGGAGGAGAGCGCGCCGGGGCTCCGCCCTCTCCTGCTGAGGGCGGCAGAGATCTACGAGTCCGAAGGCAACCCGGAGGCACAGGAGTTGAGGCGGTGGCTGGGACGGCTGGCGGGCGAGCGGGATGTCTGACGTGCGGCGGGGGGCCTGGGCGGGCGGCTCGGTCGAGGGGGCCGGTCGTCGGGGATGATCCGTAGTGGCGCGATGGTGTCTGTGGTCGGAAGGTCCGTGCGCTGGCGGGTGTGGAGGGCTGGGGCCGTGTGGCCGGGGTCTGCCGGTGGTCTGGTCACCGACCATTGAGCTGGGCCCTTGACATGTGGTGGGGCCAGGGGGCGGCGGCTCAGGCGAAGGGGCCAGGCTGTGGCCGGACGTGGAGTGCGACATCCTCCTCGTGCGTGTCGCCGATCCGTAGCGTCACGATGGTGTCCGTCATGGGGAGGCCCGCGCGCAGGCAGGTGTAGACGGCCGCGGCCGTGAGGCCGGGGCCGGTCGGTGGTCCGGTCATTGCCGCCTCCACGAGGCGTCCGTCCCGAAGACCGGTCAGACAACCGCCGCCGGACAGCGCCGACGCGGCGAGCAGTGCGCCGGGGAAGCGGTCGAGGGTGTCCCGCACCCAACTGATCGCGTCAGTGACCGTGGCGGCTGGGGCACCGCGCAGCAGTACCGACGCGCTCTCGGTCAGCCGGGTGTCCCGTTCCGCGTCGTCGCAGGCCAGGTGCGTGAACGTGCCCGGCTCCTCGCCCGCGGTGTCGCCGGCGGCGGCCGGACGGCGCCGCACGACGACGGTCGCGGGCTCCGGCTCCCGGATGACCGACGTGGTCACCGTCCATGAGGTGACGACGTCCGTCGCCGGTTCGGGGCGCGGTGGCGGTGACGGGGCGGGCGGTGCGGTTCGCGGTTCCGGCAGTCCCATCAGCCCGTACACCGCGGTCCGCAGCCGGGCGAGCGCGAGACCCGGCTCGGCGAAGGCGTGGTCGGCCACGGCGGCGTAACGCCGCGGGGCGGACTGACGGAGGGCGTGCCGCAGTTGGGCGTACAGATCGCCGTGCGGGTCGAACCGAGGTGCGGCACGGCCGAGTTCGGCGATCGCCGTACCCGGCACGGAGTCGTGGCCGAACGCACCGAGCAGGACGGGTTTTCCTAGCGCCGCCCCGTACAGGGTCACCGAACCATGATCGCCGACGACGGCCGATGCCGCGACGAGCACCGACTGCCACGCGCCCACCGGCGGGACGAGTATGAGGCCCGCCTCCAGGGCAGCGGCCTCTATGTTCCGGATCTGCCAACCACCGTGCGCCGCCCACACATTGGGGTGGACGATCGCCGCCACCCGGTACTCGTCGCAGGGCAGCGCGGCGAGCAGCCGCGCCGGGAGATCGGGCGTCCGGCCGAGCAGTGAGGTGCGTCCCCAGGTCGAGCTGAGCACCACCAGGTGCTGGTCGTCGCGCAGGCCCAGCGCGCGTCGGTACGCGGCGGCCCGCCCCGCGCCCGCGCGCAGTTCGTCGTAGACCGGGTCGCCGACGAGCAGGGTGCGCCCCGCGGCCTTCGGATGGGCTGCGACCAGCTGCTCCTCCTGGGCCGGATGCGAGAGGGCGAGCCAGGCACGGCCCGCTTCGAGCAGCTTGTCCGGTACGACACCGGAGAGGCGGTCCCGCGCCGAGCGCGAGTCCGGCACGAACTTCTGGAAACCGATGCCGTGCGGAAGGACGAGGACCGGACAGGCGCCGTCGGGCACGTCGATGTTCTCGCTCGCGGAGACGATCAGGTCGGGCGTGATCCGGCCGAGCTGATCCCACGGCATGACCCGGCAGCCGGCGGTGTGCAGCAGTTCGAGTACGCCGTCGTTGAAGGCGGAAGTGGCGTCGTACGCGAAGACGACGCTCACCCGGCTGTCGCCGCGCAGCAGGGCAGGCAGACACTCCAGGACACGCACGGTCGACGTCACCGTGCGGGCCGCTACGACCAGGGTCTTCTCAGCGCGGAAGGTGGTCCAGCGCTCGGCGTCGTGTCCGACGGGGACGCGGACGCGCAGGGGCCCACGGGCGTTCATGCCCGCCCAGAGGCGCGCCGCCGAACAGCCCGACTGCCACGCGCCCGACCGTCACACTGCTGGCCGCTGGCCGCTGGCCGCTGGCCGCTGGCCGCTCGCCGCTCGCCGCTGGCCGCTCGCCGCTCGCCGCTCGCCGCTCGCCGCCATCGTCGACCTATCGCAGTTCAAGCCGCGCCACAACCTTTCCCCGAGAGCCCGGTCCGATGAGCCGGGCACACGTTACCCGCGGCGCCCGTCCAGGTGCCGTGCGGCCCCGGCCGTTACCTCCGGGCCCGCCGCTCGGCGACCCCGGCGCAGCCGGTGGCGCTGTTCCCCGGAAGCCGCGAGATCGGCGCCCACCAGGGCGAGGGCGGTCGCGCCGTCCAGCACCGCACGGTCGGCGCCCGCGGTCTTACCGTGCGCGGTGAACTCGGGGGTGTGCTGCAGGCGCCCCCGGTCTCGTACCCGATCGGTCGGCCTGTACATGGTCAAGCGAATGGGGCATCGGATGGACGCCGCGGGGCGCCGGAGCGGCATACAGTCGATCTCGCCCTGGTAGCAGTGCTGTTCCGGGTGAACGCCCACAGCACGAGACCGAGGGAGCTGAACGCGGCGCCCAGTGCGCATACGGCGCCCCAACCGGCCACCGTGTAGAGGGAGGTCGCGGCGATGGCGCCGGTGGCGCTGCCGATCGAGTAGAAGACCATGTATCCGCCGATCAGCCGGCTGCCCGCGTCGGGGTGCAGCGCGTAGATCAGGGTCTGGTTGGTGACATGGACCGCCTGCACGGCGAGGTCGAGCAGGATCACCCCGACGGCCAGGGCCCAGAGGGAGCTGCGGGTGAAGGCCAAGGGCAGCCACGAGGCGGCGAGCAGGGCGAGCGCGATGCCGGTGGTCCGCCCGGAAAGACCGCGGTCGTTCAGGCGGCCCGCCACCGTCGCGGCCGGCGCGCCGGCGACACCGATCAGACCCAGCGCCCCGATCGCGGTGTGGGACAGGAAGTACGGAGCCTCGCTGAGCGGCAGCGCGACGCTGCTCCACAGAGTGCTGAAGGCGGCGAAGATCAGCAGTCCGAACAGGGCCCGGATCCGCAGCAGTCGTTCCCGTGCGAACAGGGCGACCGTGGAGCGCAGGAGTTGTCCGTAGCGCAGGGGTGTGGGTGGTACGTCGCTGTGGCGCGGCAGCACTCGGTGCAGGACCAGGGCGAGCAGCGCGGTGAGCGACGCCGATGCGAGGTAGACGGAGCGCCAACCCGCGAGATCGGCGATGAGCCCGGACGCGGTGCGGGCGAGCAGGATGCCGGTGACCACGCCGCTGGTGACCAGACCTACGACCCGTCCGCGCCCGGCGGCAGGTGCCAGTGACGCCGCGAAGGCCACCAACGTCTGCGTGACGACCGCGAGAAGCCCCGTCGCGGCCATACCCGCGAGCAGGATCGCCGCCGTCTGAGCGACGGCCACCACGGCCAACGCCACGACCAGGAGCAGCAGTTGGGCCACGATGAGCCGTCGGCGGTCGGCCATGTCGCCCAGCGGCACGAGGAAGAAGAGGCCGAGACCGTATCCGACGTGGGTGAGGGTGAC
Source organism: Streptomyces sp. NPDC086554 (assembly GCF_040686095.1). Classification (NCBI taxonomy): domain Bacteria; kingdom Bacillati; phylum Actinomycetota; class Actinomycetes; order Kitasatosporales; family Streptomycetaceae; genus Streptomyces; species Streptomyces sp. NPDC086554. The sequence goes on along the minus strand of NZ_JBFBJK010000007.1, from coordinate 89,960 downwards.
CACGCTGCCGACGAGCGCCGGGCTCATGGCGAGGTCGTGGCCCATGGTCACCAGGAGCGGCTGGGAGAAGTAGACGTTGGCCACCGCGGCCCCGGAGGCGACGGCGAAGAGGATGACGATGCCACGGGACAGGACGAACGCGGAGCCTTCCCCGCTTGAGGCCGCGGTACTTGAGGCCGCGGTACTTGGGGCCTCGGGCCGTCGTGTCGCGGCATCGCAGTTGTCGGGCATCGGCACTCCTCCGCACGGCTGGTTTCATCTTGCTACCAGTGGTGACGGTAACGAGTGTTGGTAGCATGTTGCAACCGTCATGAGAGTGATGGGTCATGAGAGTGAGCGAGGGACGCCATGGTGACCAGAACGCGGTTCGACGACAGCGAATGTCCCGTCGCCCGGTCGGTGGACGCGATCGGCGACTGGTGGTCCCTGCTGATCGTGCGGGACGCCTTCGACGGAAGCCGGCGCTTCGGGGAGTTCCAGCGCAGCCTCGGCGTCGCGAAGAACATCCTCACCGCACGCCTTCGCACCCTGGTCGCCGGCGGTGTCCTCGAATCCGTCCCCGCGTCGGACGGCAGCGCCTACCGCGAGTACGTACTGACGCCGAAGGGCAAGGCGCTCTTCCCCGTCATCGTGGCCCTGCGGCAGTGGGGCGAGCAGAACTTCTTCGCCCCCGGCGAACCGCACTCGGAGCTGGTCGACCGCCGAGCGGGGCAGCGCCTTCGCGCACTGGAAGTGCGGTCCGCGGACGGGCGCCGTCTCGACCCCGACGACACCTCCGTCCACAAGGTCTCGGACCGGTGAGCGTCAGAGCGCCGCACCGAAGGCCTGTGTCCACCAGGGGCCGCCGGAGCCGTTGTGGATTCCCACGCCGAGTTCCTTGAAGGAGCAGTTGAGGATGTTGGCCTTGTGGCCCTCGCTGTTCATCCAGGAGTCCATGACCGAGGCCGGGGTCTGCTGGCCGCGTGCGATGTTCTCGCCGTAGGTGCTCCAGCGGTAGCCGGCCGCGGTGATGCGGTCGCCGGGGTCCTTGCCGTCGGGGCTCGTGTGGTCGAAGTAGTCGCGGGCCGCCATGTCGGCGGAGTGCTTGGTGGCCGCCGTGGCGAGCTTGGCGTTGGAGGTGACGGGGCCACAACCCGCCTTGGAACGCTCGGTGTTGACCAGCGCGATGACCTGGTCGGCGACGCCGCTGGGGGTGGCCGGCGGCGGGGCGGCGGTCTTCGTCGGCTGCGGCTTCGGCTTGGCCTTGGTGGGGGTCGGGGAGGGCTTCGCCTTCGTCTTGGTCGGCTGCGGCTTCGGCTTGGCCTTGGTCTTGCTCGGGGACGCGGAGGGCTTCGGCGACTTGCTCGGGCTCTTGGAGGGCGAGGCGCTCGTCGGGGACTCCGTGGCCGCCGCGGTGGAGGGCGAGGTCTCGTCCGACTCCGGAGTGGCGAGGACGTAGGCGGTACCGCTGCCGATCAACAGGGCGGCGGCAGCGGCCGCCACGGTCGCGTTGCGACGGCGGCGCCTGGTGCGCCGCAGGCGTGCCCGGCCGCGTGCCGACGGGGCGGCCGAGGGGGCCGAGTGGGTGGCCGAGGGCGCCGCGTGGGCGTTCGCCACCGTGACGAGGCCCGGTGCCATGACCCGGTCCGCGAGCGCCGCCGCCACCGGGACCAGGCCGAGGGCGATGAGCAGCCGCTCCGCCGGCACCAGGTTCGACCAGTGGCTCGCGCAGGCCGCGCAGTCGCGGGCGTGCCGGGCGAGCCGCTTGCGCCAGAGGGCCGATGGCACGCCGTCCCAGCCGGCGGCTATCTGCTCCAGGTGGACACAGCGCGGATCGGCCGACAGCGCGCGCACCACCACGCGGGCCGTCTCCAGCTGGGCCTTCATCCGCTGCACCCGTACCGCCGTGTGCTGCGGCGTCTGCTCGAGCGCGGCGGCGACCTCCGCCCTGGAGAGCTCGCCCGCGGACTCCAGCCACCACAGGGAGAGCAGCGCGCGGTCCTCCTCGTCCAGCCAGCGGGTGGCCTCTGCGGTCTCGCGGCGCTGGCCGGAGAGCCCGAGACGGACGATGGTCAGGTCGACGAAGTCGGCGCCGGGGTCGACCACGTCGTACGCGTCGGCGAGGCCACCGCCGGCCGGTATCGGCTCGGCCCCGCGCCCGCGCCAGTGGCCGCGTATCTGATTCATCGTGATGGCCACCAGCCAGCTGCGGAAACTCTCGGGGCTGCGCAGCCCCTCAAGGCCGCCGAGCACGCGGAGCATGGTCTCCTGCACTACGTCGTCCACGTCCGCGTGGCCGTTCAGGGCCCGGCCGACGATGTTGTAGACCAGCGGCAGGTACTCGGCGACGAGCTCGTCCTGCGCCTGCTCGTTCCCCGCCCGTGCCGCCATGATCATCGCGACTTCACGTTCACTGCTCACGGTTGTCCACTCTCTGTCCTGGGACCTGTCTCCTCCGACAGAAGGGGAGATCCCTGGTCTCCGCCCCGATAACAGAAACCTGAGGGACAGCGGGAAATTGTCCACGGCCTTTACGGACAATGCGCCCAAGGCGGGCCAAATGCGCCTCGTGGGGCAGGAGTGCCGTCCCTTCTGCCCGGGAACGGTGCCACGACATCGGCGGCCGGCGCCAGCAAGAGTGGGCGATACCACCTTGCGGGACGTGCCCGTGAGCGGCGAGGGTCTGTCCGGGAATGATCACGGTGTGGCGCCGCGCGTGGGGACAGAGGGGGACGTATGGAACGGGCGAGCACGCGGCCTCGTAGACGCAAGGCGCTGGTCTGGTTCCTGTCCGCATGCGTGGTGTGGACGCTGGCGGTGGTCATCCGGGCCGCCTTCGCCCTGCTCGCTCAGGATGCTGCACCGCCCGAGGAGGCGGTGGAGCGCAGAGCCGCCATGCATCACGACCAGCACCGCCCGGACCTGCGTTTCTACGTGCCGACCTACGCCAGGACGCAGCAGGACGGCACCTCCGTGCTCCGGTACCGGGTCGGCAACAGCGGCGACTCCTCAGTCGCCGACTTCCTCCGGACGTACGACATCACCGCCGAGCCGCGGCGCACCGGCCCGTCCGAAGAGACGTACGTCGACCGCTTCGACGGGGTGCGGCGCACCTTCACGGTCGTCTACGCCCAACCGGCCGACGACGAAGGACACTTCGACTCGGCGGCGCGGATCACGGTCAGAGCGCGGTGAGACGTGCGAGGACCGAGTCCTCGCACAGCGCGCCCGCGAGACCCGCCGCGTAGGCGTCCGCCGCGGTGACTCCGAGCCGCGCGGCCAGCTCGTACTCGTGGCCGAGGTCGGTGCCGAACATCGCCGGGTCGTCCGTGTTCACCGAGCACAGCGCGCCGGCCTCGCGCAGGCGCGGCAGCGGGTGAGTGGAGAGGTGTTCGACCACTCCGGTGCGCAGGTTCGAGGTCGGGCAGACGTCGAGGACGACGCCCCGGTCGGCGATCTCCGCGAGCAGTTCCGGATCGTCGGCGGCGCGGATGCCGTGGCGCAGCCTGGCGGCGCCGAGTTCGAGGGCCTCGCGGACGGATTCGCTGCCGCCGGTCTCTCCCGCGTGCGGGACGAAGGCGAGTCCGCCGTCCCGGGCGATCTCCACCGTCTTGCGGTACGGCTCCAGGGGGCCACGGAGTTCGTCGCCGCCCATGCCGAGGCCCACCACACCTTGGTCGCGGTACCGGGCGGACACTCGCGCGCACTCCTCTGCCAGGTCCGTGGGGCAGCCGCGGTACAGGTCCGGGGTCAGCCGGACGGTCAGGCCGAACCGTTCCTCGGCCTCCATCGCCCCCTCGACGTACCCCGAGTAGATCTCGTCCCAGTCGATGCCGTACGACTCCACGCGTTCCGCGGGCGAGAAGATGCCCTCCAGATAGACCGCGCCGTGGCCGCTCGCCCGCTCCGCGTAGTCCACCACCACCTGCCGGAAGTCCCCGGCCGTGCGCAGACAGTTGGTCGTCATGCCCCACACCTGGATGAAATGACGGAAGTCCGTGAACCGGTACAGCTCTTCGAGGCCCTCGACCGTGTCAGCGGGCAGGGTCTCACCATTGCGGCGGGCTATCTCCAGGAGCGTGGCAGGACGGATCGTGCCTTCCAGGTGCACATGCAGTTCGATCTTCTTGGACCCGAGCTTGTCGGACTCGGTTTCCTTGGACGCCGACGACACGTGACTCTCCTCAGGGAAACGGATCAGAGCTTTCATGCTGGCTGGAGGCACGCCCCCAGCGCCTCGATGAGCCGCCTCGCGCGCGCGTCGCCATGGCCGATCATGCGGTTCGCCGTGTAGGCGAAGCCGACCCCGAACTCGTCGTCACCGAAGGCGAATTGACCGCCCGAGCCGTCGTTGCCGAAGCTGCGGGCGCCGAGCATCGGGCGGAACCGGGGTGCGTCGAGCAGGAAGCCGGAGCCCCAGCGGGCGCCCAGGTCGGGGAAGCCGGACCAGGACGGGCCCGCCGTCAGCTCGCGCAGCGCGTCGGTGACGGTGTCCGCCGTGAGCAGGCGGGGCGAGCCGTCGACTCCGGTCGCCGCGGCCGCGTACAGCGTCGCAAGGCCGCGCGCCGAGGACACCGCGCCCGCGCCGGGAATCTCGGCGCGCAGCAGCGCCGGGTCGTTCCAGCCGTGCGGTTCTTCGAGGCCGGGGAAGGCGAACGCACCGTTCATCGTGACGATCCGCATCACGAGCGACTCGGGGTCGGGGTTGCCCGGGCGGCCTTCGGCCTCGGCGAGCCGGGCCAAGTGGGGCACCTCGTCCTCGGGCAGCCCGATCCACGTACGCAGCCCGAGGCGGTCACCGACGGCCTCGCGGAAGTACTGGCCCGGCGTGCGCCCGGTGACGCGGCGGATCAGCTCACCGAGGACGAAGCCGAAGGTGTGCCCGTGGTACTCGTGGGCGTCGCCCGGCTCCCACAGCGGCTTCTGCTCCTCGATCGCGCGGACCACCGGCGTCCACGCGGTGATCTCGTCGAAGGTGAGGGAACGGTCGAGGGCCGGGAGTCCGGCGCGGTGCGCGAGCACCATGCGCGGGGTGACCGCCTCCTTGCCGCCGCGCGCGAACTCCGGCCAGTGGACGGCCACCGGGGTGTCGAGGTCCAAGTGCCCTTCCTGGGCGAGCAGATGGACACAGACACTGACGAGGCCCTTGGCGCAGGAGAAGACCGGGACGACGGTGTCCTCGTCCCACGGGCGCCCGGTCCGCTCGTCCGCGACACCGGCCCACAGGTCGACGACCTTGCGCCCGTCGACGAACACCGCGACGGACGCGCCGAGTTCACCGGACTCCTCGAAGTTCCGGGTGAACGCCTCCGCGACCGCCCCGTACCGTTCGTCGGCCCATCCGCCGTGCTCCACCGTGACTCCTCATTCGCAACATGCTGATCAAGGCACCCTGTTCCCACGTGGGCACGTACGGACAGAGCCGCTGATCATCGACCGGGTCACGGTATGGGGCGGGGGCGGCCGTCTCCAGCGATTTTCAGTTGACGCCCCGCTCGCGCCCCTCCCAGTAGGGCCGGCGCAGCTTGTACTTCTGGAGCTTTCCGGTGGCCGTGCGGGCCAGTTCGGCGCGGAACTCCACCGACGTGGGGGCCTTGAAGCCGGCCAGGTGGGCCTTGCAGTGCCGGATCAGGTCCTGCTCCGTGGCCTCGGCGCCGGAAGCGAGGACCACCAACGCCTTGATGGTCTCGCCCCACTTCTCGTCCGGCACCCCGATCACCGCGACTTCGGCCACCGCGGGGTGGCTGAACAGGACGTCCTCCACCTCGATCGAGGAGACGTTCTCACCGCCGGTGATGATCACGTCCTTCTTGCGGTCGCTGATCGAGAGATGGCCGTCCTTGCCGATGCTCCCGCCGTCACCCGTGTGGAACCAGCCGTCCTCCAGGGCCTCGGCGGTCTCGTCGGGCTGCTCCCAGTACCCCTCCAGGATCACGTTCGAGCGGGCGAGGACCTCGCCCTCGTCCGACGTACGCAGTGTCACGCCGAGGGCGGGCGGACCGGCCTGCACCAGCTTCTCCGCGCGCTCCCGGGGCTCAAGGCCGTCCCACTCGGCGCGCGTGCGGTTGATCGTGAGGAGCGGTGACGTCTCGGTGAGGCCGTAGATCTGGATGAACTCCCAGCCCAGTTCGGACTCGACCCGCTCGACGGTCTTCGTGGGCGGCGGTGCCCCCGCGACGATGACCCGCACCCGGTCCCGGCCGGGGATCTCCCCCTCCCAGGTCTGCGCGGCGGAGAGCACCGCATTGACCACCGCCGGCGCCGCACACAGCACGGTGACACCGTGCTCGGCCACGCGCCGCAGGATCTCCGCGCCGTCCACCTTGCGCAGCACGATGTGACGCGCGCCCATGCCGGACATCGCGAACGGCATGCCCCAGCCGTTGGCGTGGAACATCGGCAGGGTGTGCAGATAGACGTCCCGGTCGCTGACGCCCGCGTGCAGTGCGAACGTCAGGGCGTTCACCCAGATGTTGCGGTGGGTGATCTGTACGCCCTTGGGGCGGGCGGTGGTGCCGCTGGTGAAGTTGATGGTCGCGGTGGCGTTCTCGTCGGGCTCCCAGGGCTCGGGCTCGGTGCCGAAGCGGTACAGTTCCTCGTCGGCGGCTGCTCCGAGCGTGAAGCGGTGCGCGCAGTCCACGCCCGCCAGACGCTCCGTCAGCTCAGGGTCGACCAGGAGCACGCTCGCCCCCGACCGGCCGACGATATGGCTCACCTCGTCGGCCGTGAGCCGGAAGTTCACCGGCACGAGCACCCTGCCGTATCCGCTCACCCCGAAGAACGACGTCAACAACCGTGCGCTGTTGGGCGACACCACCGCGACCCGCGCGCCGTGCGGCACCCCCAGCGCGTCGAGCCCGGCGGCCTGGGCCCGCGCCAGCTCACCCACCCGCTGGTAGGTGAGCCCCTGCCAGGGCTCCGCGGGCTGATCCGGTTCGTCGACGATGCCGACACGGTCCCCGTACACGGTCGTGGCGCGGTCCAGAAAATCAAGGGCCCCGAACGGGACGAACATCCTGGCCTCCCGAAGCTCAAAGTGATGTACGGCGCCCATAGGACCATGGACACCGCACACCACATAGCCGCCCACGGGCTACGGCAGGGGAGGCTGCTGAGCCTGCGGCGCCTCCTGCAGCCGCCTTCGCAGGGTCCTGCGGCGGAGCGCCGCTGACCGTGATCCGCCAGTACATCGAGGGCCGGCAGCGTGCCCTCTGAGTGTCACGACGCAGTCGCAGCCGTGGTTTTCAAGCCGCTTTCCGTGGCCGGGTCTTGTGACCTTGTGCGGGTCTCGTCATACTCGGCGCCGTTGCCCGGCAGGGACGCGACCACGTGACTGCTTGGCATGCTCATGTCTGTAACTCCCCGGAGCCGACCCGACCGGAACGGCTCCAACCCCCCATGGAGGTACTGAGTGAGAACCCCACAGTTGCGCACGCGCCGCCTCGTCATGGCCGGAGCGAGCGTCGCCGCCCTGGTCGCGGGAAGCCTGACCATGGCGAACACCAGCACCGCGGCACCCACCCCCACTGCCGACACCCTGTCGTCGTCCGCCGCAGGTGACCTCGCGACATCACTGGCCGCCGAGCTGAAGGGCGATACAGCCGGCGCGTACTACGACGCGAAGGCGCGGAACCTCGTCATCAACGTCGTCGACGAGGCGGCGGCCGACCAGGCGCGCGAAGCCGGCGCCGTGGCCAAGGTCGTCGGCAACACCCAGACGGCCCTGGAAGCAGCCAAGAAGCAGCTCAACAAGGGTGCCGTGCCCGGCACTTCGCGCGCGATCGACCCCGTGAGCAACAAGGTCGTCGTCACCGCCGACAGCACCGTCAAGGGCGCCGAGCTGCGCAAGCTGAAGAAGGCCGTCGCCGCCCAGGACGGCAAGGCCGTGCTCAAGCGGACTGCGGGGAAGTTCTCGCCGCTCATCGCGGGCGGCGACCCCATCTACAGCTCGGGCGGTCGCTGTTCGCTCGGCTTCAACGTCGTCAAGGACGGCGCCCCGCACTTCCTCACCGCGGGCCACTGCACCGAACTCGCGGGCACCAGCTGGTCCGACAGCCAGGGCGGCGCCGAGATCGGTCAGGCCGTCGACTGGACGTTCCCCGGAGCTGACCACGCCCTGGTGAAGTACACGGCCGATGTGCCGCACCCGAGCGAGGTCAACCTCTACAACGGCTCCACCCAGCAGATCACCGGCGCGCGCGAGGCAGTCGTCGGTGAGCAGGTACAGCGCAGCGGCAGCACCACCCAGCTGCACGACGGTTCGGTGCAGGCACTCGACGTCTCGGTCACCTATCCGCAGGGCACCGTGGACGGTCTGATCCAGACCGACGTCTGCGCCGAACCCGGCGACAGCGGCGGCTCGCTCTTCGCGGGCAGCGACGCACTGGGCCTGACCTCGGGCGGCAGCGGCAACTGCTCGTCCGGCGGCCAGACGTTCTTCCAGCCGGTGACGGACGCCCTCGCGGCGTACGGAGCCCAGATCGGCTGACCTGAATCGCACCGAAGCACCGGATAGCAGGGCGAGGAGTCGGGAAGGATGGTCCCGGTGCGGTCGTGATCAACGATCGTGCCGGGGCGGTCCCTCTCCGATGCGAGGGACGGCCCCCTTCCGGGGCAGGGGACGGTCCCTTCCGGTGCGAGAAGGGTGCAGCGATGACACATTCGGCCCTTGGACGGCTCGTCATCTCGCGGGCGACGCCCGACGACTGGCGGGCGGTCGTCGAATGGGCGGCGGACGAGGGCTGGAACCCGGGGCTCGGGGACACCTCGTCCTTCTTCGCCCAGGATCCCGACGGATTCTTCATCGGCCGGGTCGACGGTCGACCGGCCTCCGCGATCTCCGTCGTCAACTACGACGACCAGTACGCCTTCCTGGGCTTCTACCTGGTCCGTCCCGACCTGCGGGGCCAGGGCCACGGCCTCGCCACCTGGACGGCGGCGCTCGCCCACGCGGGCAGGCGGACCGTCGGCCTCGACGGCGTGGTCGCCCAGCAGGACAACTACCGCCGCTCGGGCTTCGAGTTCGCCCACACCACCATGCGCTACCTGGGCCCCGCACCCACCACCGGAGCGCCAACTCCCGTGCACATCCTGCCGGTTGAGGCAGCCGGGCTCCGCGCCATCACCGCGTACGACGCCGCGAGCCACCCCGCCGACCGCCCGCGCTTCCTCGACTCCTGGCTCACCGCTCCGGGACACCGCGCCCTCGCCCGCATCGTCGACGGCCGCGTGACCGGGTACGGAGTGCTGCGTCCTGCCCGCGAAGCCCTGCGCATCGGCCCGCTGTTCGCCGACACGCGCGCCGACGCCGAGGCGCTCTTCGACGCGCTGACCGCCGAGGCGGACGGCGCTCCCGTCGCGATCGACGTGCCCGAGACGCAGCCCGAGGCAGTCGCCCTTGCCGAGACGCGCGGCCTGAAGCCCACGTTCGAGACCGCGCGGATGTACACGGGCCCGGTGCGGCCGCTCGCCCAGGAGCGGGTGTTCGGCGTCACGACGCTGGAGCTCGGCTGACGCGGCGGGCCGGACCCCACCGGGTCCGGCCCGCACACCAGCGCGTTACGTGATCGTCAGCCGTTGCTTCGCCTTCGCCTCCGAGCTGTTGCCGACGTAGAGGTCCACCGCCCCTGCCTCGACGCGGAATTCACCGTCCTCGGCGTTCGTCCAGAACCCGAAGTCATCGGCGCCGAGCCGGAAGCGGACCGTTGTCGACCTGCCCGCGTCCAGGGTCACCCGGCGGAACCCGCGCAGCCTGCGCACCGGCTGGGCGATGCTCGCCGCGATGTCGTGGACGTACAACTGGACGACCTCGTCGCCCGTCCGGTCACCGGTGTTGGCGAGCGTGACCGAGACCTCCACGGTGTCGCCCTTGCGCAGGGCGCCCGCCGACACACGGTCGCGGCTGAGCTTCGGGGCGCCTACCTCGAAGGTGGTGTAGCCGAGACCGTGGCCGAAGGCGAACTGCGGGTCCGGCGGCAGGTCCAGGTACTTGGACGTGTACTTGTTGTCCGCGGCGTACGGACGGCCCGTCGACTCCCGGTTGTAGTGGACGGGGATCTGGCCGACCGTGCGCGGGAACGAGACGGGCAGCTTGCCGCCGGGGTTGACCTCGCCGAACAGCACGTCGGCGATGGCGTTCCCGGCCTCGAGCCCCGGGTGCCAGGCCTCGAGAACGGCGGGTGCCCCGTCCAGCCAGTCGCCGATCGTCAGCGGACGCCCGTTGACCAGGACCACCACGAACGGCTTGCCCGTCTCCGCGATCGCCTCGATCAGCTTCTCCTGCGCGCCGGGAAGACCGATGTCGCTGCGCGCCGCCGCCTCGCCGCTCATCGCCGGGGGCTCGCCGACCACCACGACGGTGACATCGGCGCCCTTGGCCGCGGCGACCGCCGCCGGGATGCCACTGGTGTCCTTGCCCTCCGGGTCGACTCCCTTCGCGTACGTCACCTTCGCGTCGGGGGCCGCGCGCTTGACCGCGTCGAGCACCTTCCCTGCGGGGAAGTTCTTCGTGGCACCGAGGAACGTCCAGGTTCCGAGGAGATCATCGGAGTCGCCGAACGGTCCGACGACCGCGATCGACCCGGTCGACCTCTTGAGCGGGAGCGCCTGTCCCGCGTTCTTCAGGAGCACCATGGAGCGGGCCGCCGTCTCACGGGCCGCCTTGCGCGCAGCTGCGGACGGCTTGTCGATGGCGGCGCCTTCGTCGACGTACGGATTCTCGAAGAGGCCGAGCGCGAACTTGAGGCGCAGGATCCGCGCGACCGCCTCGTCGAGCCGCTGCTCGCTGATCTTCCCGCCGCTCAGCAGCTTCTTGCCGTGCTTGGCCAGGTCCGTGCTCGCCATCTCCATGTCGACGCCCGCGTTGAGCGCGAGCCGGGCCGCGTCGGCGCCGTCCTCGGCGAAGCCGTGCGCGATCAGCTCGTCGACGCCGTTCCAGTCGCTGACGACGAACCCGTCAAAGCCCCACTCCTTGTGCAATACGTCGATCAGGGTGTGGGAGTTGGCGTGCGCGGGGACGCCGCTGATCGTGTTGAAGGAGGCCACCCCCGCGTCCAACGCGGCCTTGAACGGCGGCAGATACAGATTGCGCAGCCGGGACTCGGACACGTCGACGGTGTTGTAGTCACGGCCGCCCTCGGCCCCGCCGTACGCGACGAAGTGCTTGGCGCAGGCGGCGATGCGGTCCTTGGCGGCCAGGCCCGCACCCTGCTCGCCCTTCTCGCCCTGGTAGCCCTCCACCTTGGCGACGGCGAACGCCGTCGTGAGGTACGGGTCCTCGCCGCAGCCCTCGGCGATGCGGCCCCAGCGCGGCTCGTGCGTGACGTCCATCATCGGCGAGAACGTCCAGTGCACACCGTTCGAGCGGGACTCCTTCGCGGAGACCTCGGCGTCCCGCCGGGTGACCTCCGGGTCGAAGCTCGCCGCCTGGGCGAGGGGGATCGGGAACGTCGTCCACAGACCATGGATGACATCGAGCCCGAAGAGCAGGGGGATACCGAGCCGGGACTCCTCGACGGCGATGCGCTGCAGGGCGTTGCTGTTCTCGGCGCCGAAGATGTTCAGGACGGAACCGAGGCGTCCCGCGCGCGCCGCGTCCTCGACATCCTTGGTCTCGCTGCCGCCGGGGCCCGTACTGACCGCCCACGGCAGTTGCTGCAGCTGCCCCAGCTTCTCTTCGACAGTCATACGGTCGAGCAACTTCTCGACCTTCGGGTCGGGGCGGCGCGGGCGCTGCGGCGCGGCCTGGGCGCTTCCCGCACCAGCGGCGGTGAAGCCGCCTCCTGCAACGGCCGTGCCGCCGATCGCGGACAGCAGAGAACGCCTTCGTAGCTCTCGCATGTATTCGCTTTCTCGAATCAGGAAGTCGGTAACGGTATCTCTTTCCGATGCCTGTCCCGGTGAAGCTTGACCTCAAGAAAGCTTGAGGTCTTACGTTCCTCTCATGAGCATGGAAACGACAGCCTGGACCCAGCTGCACAGCGTCATGAACGCCGAGCAGGACCGCCGCCCCTTCGCCCGCGCCACGCTGCGCCGCATCGGCGCGTTCGCCCGCCCGCACCGGCGCCGCATCGCCTACTTCGTCCTCCTGAGCATCGTGACCGCGCTGCTCGCCGTGGCGACCCCCGTCCTCGCGGGCAATGTGGTGAACGCGATCGTCTCCGACGGGGAGTCCTCTCTCGTCGTCCGGTACGCCCTGCTCATCGCCGCCATCGCCATCGCCGAAGCGGGACTCGGCCTGCTCAGCCGCTGGCTGTCGGCGAACCTGGGGGAGGGGCTCATCCTCGATCTGCGGACCGCCGTCTTCGACCACGTACAACGCATGCCCGTCGCCTTCTTCACCCGCACCCGCACCGGCGCGCTCGTCAGCCGCCTCAACAACGACGTGATCGGCGCGCAGCGCGCCTTCAGCAACACCCTCTCCGGCGTGGTCGGCAACATCGTGACGCTGCTCCTCACGCTGGCCGTGATGCTGACGCTCTCCTGGCAGATCACGCTCCTCGCGCTCCTGCTCCTTCCGGTGTTCGTCGTCCCCGCGCGCCGCATGGGCTCCCGGATGGCCAAACTCCAGCGGGAGGCCGCGCACCACAACGCGGCGATGGGTACGCGCATGACCGAGCGCTTCTCCGCTCCTGGCGCCACGCTGATCAAGCTCTTCGGGCGGCCCGGCGCCGAGTCCGCGGAGTTCGCCGCGCGAGCCCAGAGGGTGCGGGACATCGGCGTACGCACGGCCATGGCGCAGTCCGCGTTCATCACCGCGCTCACCCTCGTCTCGGCCCTCGCGCTTGCTCTCGTCTACGGTCTGGGCGGCTACTTCGCCCTGGAGGGCACGCTGGACGCGGGCGCCGTGGTCTCCCTCGCCCTGCTGCTCACCCGCCTTTACGCGCCGCTGACCTCCCTCGCGGGAGCACGGGTCGAGGTCATGAGCGCGCTCGTCAGCTTCGAGCGGGTCTTCGAAGTGCTCGACCTGAAACCGCTGATCGACGAGAAGCTGGACGCCCGCGAGGTCCCATCGGGGCCGGTGGCGGTGGAGTTCGACGACGTCCGCTTCGGCTACCCGTCCGCCGACAAGGTCTCCCTCGCCTCCCTCGAAGAGGTCGCGTCCCTCGACACCCGAGGCGGCGACGAGGTCCTGCACGGACTGTCCTTCCGCGCCGAGCCCGGCCAGACCGTCGCGCTCGTCGGCTCCTCCGGAGCGGGCAAGTCGACGATCGCGCAACTGCTGCCCCGGTTGTACGACGCCGACGCGGGGACCGTCCGTATCGGCGGGGTCGACGTCCGTGACCTCACGGCGGTGTCCATGCGCCAGACCCTCGGCATGGTCACCCAGGACGGCCACCTCTTCCACGAGTCGGTCCGCGCCAACTTGCTGCTCGCCCGCCCCGAGGCCACCGAGGACGACCTGTGGGACGTCCTGCGCAGGGCCCGTATGGAAGACCTCGTGCGCTCCCTGCCCGACGGCCTCGACACGGTGGTCGGCGAGCGCGGTTACCGCCTCTCCGGCGGTGAGCGCCAGCGGATGACGATCGCCAGGCTGCTGCTCGCCCAGCAGCGGGTGGTCATCCTCGACGAGGCGACGGCCCACCTGGACAACACCTCGGAGGCCGCGGTGCAGGAGGCCCTCGCGGAGGCGCTGGAGGGCCGCACCGCGATCGTCATCGCGCACCGCCTCTCGACGGTGCGGTCCGCCGACCAGATCCTCGTCGTCGAGGCAGGGCGGATCGTGGAGCGCGGAACGCACGAGGAACTGCTCGCGGCGGGCGGTCGCTACGCGGAGCTGTACCGGACGCAGTTCGCGGCCAAGGGCGAGGATGTGGCAGCGGCCGAGGGCGAGGACGTCGGAGTGGGGGCGGTCGAGGGTGAGGGCGTGGAAGTGGCGGCGTAGGGCCCAGTCCCACGGCCGTGGTCCACGGCGTCCGCGGCCAGGGCCCTGCGGCACGACCTGATCGCACCCCGGGCCGACGGCGGGCTCTCCGCGAGAGGCAGGGGCGCCGCGCGCCGATGCGCAGGCGGAACGGCTCGTGCGGCACACCGGCGTCTCAAGGGCGCCGGTGTGCCGCGTCTCAGGGCCGCTGCGACTTCTGGGGGCCGGGTTCCCGCTCCGCCCCCACGAGCCGCAGCACCCCGCCCGAGGCGGGAGCGCGCCCGTGGCGCATCGCCGTCGCCACCATCAGGCCGGCGAAGGCCACCGCCGATGCCAGGCCGAACGCGAGCAGGTAGCCGGTCTCCGCGTACAGGATCCGGTCCTCGTCCGAGTCGTCCACCAGATACCGGGCGAGGACCGCGCCCAGGAGCGTCACCCCCGTCGCCTGCCCGAGGTTGTTGGCCACGCCCATCAGACCCGCGCCCACCGCCGTGCGATCGGCGGGCACCGCCTCCACCACCAGGTTGGAGACGCCGACGAAGAAGCAGCCGAAGCCCATGCCCATGAACAGTGCGGCGAGCAGCAGTTGCCAGAGCGCGGTGTGCAGCAGGGCGAGGGTGAGGGTGGTGGCGGAGAGGCCGCAGAGCGCCACCATGAGCGTGTACCGGGGTCCTCGGCGCCGGGCCAGGAGCCCGCCGAGCGGCCCGCATGCCGCGCCGATCAGCCCCTGCGGCACGAGGAACACCGCGGCGCCGAGCACACTCATCCCGAAGCCGTAGCCGAGCGACGTCGGCGTCTGCACCAGCATCGGCATGGCGAAGGCGGTCCCGCCGATTGCGAAGGCTCCCGAGAACGCCGCGACGAGCGTCCAGCGCAGGGCGGGCCCGGTCAGCAACCGCAGGTCGATCAGCGGGTCGGGGGTGCGTAGTTCACGCCGTACGAAGCCCGTGAGCAGCAGGAGCGAGCAGCCGAGGGTCACAAGGGTGGGCAACGATGCCCAACCCCAGCCCGCCCCCTGGCCGATGAACAGCAGCAGCGCGCCCGCCCCCGTTCCGAGGAGCAGCCCGCCCGCCGCGTCGACGGGGCGCCGCTCGGCGCGCGAGGGGCGGACCGGCGACTCGGGCAGGGCGCGTGCGAACCACGGGGTGAGGACGGCGACGTAGGCGAGGGCGAACCAGAACACCGCCCGGTAGCCGAAGGCCTGGCCCAGCGCGCCGCCCGTCAGCGGGCCGATGATCGCGCTCAGCCCGATCCCCGTGGTGACGGCGCCGAGCGCCACCGGGACCACCCGCGCCGGGAAGATGTCACGGATCAGGCCGTACGCCGCCGGAGCCATCACCAGGCAGGTGCCCTGTACGGCGCGGCCCGCGAGCAGGACCGGGTAGGAGGGCGCGAGCGCACAGATCAGCGAGCCGGCCGCGAAGAGCCCTGCCGCGTACAGGATCATCCGCTTCTTGCCGATGACGTCGGCGACCCGGCCGAGCAGCGGCTGCGCCACCACTCCCGTCAGGCTCACCACGGTCAGCGTCCAGCCGATGGAAGGCGTGTCGAACGCGTCCGACATCAGCGGCAACACCGGGTAGATCAGGGTGAGTTCGAGCGCGGTGACTTCGGTGAGCAGGACGAGGGGGACCAGCAGGAGCGCGTACTGGGCGGGGGAGCGGTCGTCGGGCAGGGGGGTGCGGGGGTCGGGTGAGGGATCTGGCATGACTTCGTCGCACCGCCGCTCGTCTATGACTGACCGTCAATTCATCTGAGATTGCTGGGAGTTCACCTTTTAACGCACTTGCGTTGAAGGGGCAAGGCCCGCACACTGGCCGACGTGACACAGCCTCACCCGCATCCCGCCCGCACCCGGCTCCGCCTCATCGAGACCGCCGAGCGGCTCTTCGTCGAACGCGGCATCCACGCCGTGTCGCTGCGCGAGATCGCCGCGGCGGCCGAACAGCGCAACACCTCCGCCGTCGCCTACCACTTCGGCGACAAACGGGGCCTGGTCACCGCCGTCTACGCGCACCGGCTCGGGCCGACCAATGAAGGGCAGCTGCGCCGCATCGCCGCACTCGACGACGAAGGGCGGGGCAAGGAACTCCGGGCGCTCGTCGAGGTGTTCGTCGCGCCCATGGCCGACCGGATCACCCGCTCCGCGCCAGGCAGGGGCGGACCGCCGAGCTACTTCCTGCGGTTCGTCGCGCAGGCTCTGTACGTCGAGGACATCGCACCCCACGACCTGGCCGCCGAGACCTGGACCCGTGCGCTCCATGAGCTGCACTCCCGCATCGACGCCTGCCTCACCGAACTCCCCGCCCCCGTCCGCGCCGACCGGTGGCGCGTCTTCGTCGGGCTCACCCTGCACACCCTCGCCGACCACGAACGCGCCCTGCAGCACGGCACGGCGAGCCCCGGACGCCGTACGGACCTGCTCGTCGCGAACCTCGTCGACGCGGCGGTAGCCGTCCTCACCGCGCCCGTTGCCCCCGCGACACGCGCACTCCTGGAGCCTGACACCCCGCGTGAACCGGACGACCTGCGTGAACCGGAGGCCCCCACCGATGACTGACCGCCACTACCCGGTCGATCCACGCCCCGCCCCCGACGCCCCGGACGTCGTCGTCGTCGTCCTCGACGACCTCGGCTTCGCCCAACTCGGCTGCTACGGCTCCGACATGGCGACACCGAACCTGGACCGCCTGGCCGCCGACGGCCTGCGCTTCAACCGCTTCCACGTCACCGCGATGTGCTCGCCGACCCGCGCGAGCCTGCTGACCGGCCGCAATCACCACGCCGTCGGCATGGGCTTCCTCGTCGACCTGCCGATCGCCCACCCCGGCTACACCGCCCGCCTGCCGAAGTCCGCGGCGCCGCTGCCCCGCGTGCTGCGCGACGCCGGCTACTCCACCCTCGCCGTCGGCAAATGGCACCTCACCCCACGCTGGGAGCGCACCGCGTCCGGCCCTTTCGACCGCTGGCCGCTCGGCTACGGCTTCGAGCGCTTCTACGGCTTCCTGCAGGGCGACACCAACCACTACGCCCCGCGGCTCGTCCGCGACAACCACTACACCGACCCCCCGGCGGGCCCCGATGACGGCTACCACCTCAGCGAGGACCTCGCCGACTCCGCGATCCGCATGATCCTCGACCAGAAGCAGGCCACCCCCGACAAGCCCTACTTCCTCTACTTCCCGCTCGGCGCGACGCACGCCCCGCACCACGTGCCCCGCGCCTGGAGCGACCCCTACCGAGGCCGCTTCGACCAGGGCTGGGAGCGCTGGCGCGAGCAGACCTTCGCCCGGCAGACCGCCCTCGGCGTGGTGCCCGGGAACACGGAACTCTCGCCCCGCCCGCCCTGGATCCAGGACTGGAGTGAACTGGACGCGGACGAACGGCGGATCTTCGCGCGCATGCAGGAGGTGTACGCCGGATTCCTCTCCCACACGGACGCCCAGATCGGGCGGCTGCTCGACTTCCTGCGCCGCACCGGCCGCCTCGACAACACCCTCGTACTCGTTCTCTCCGACAACGGGGCGAGCGCGGAGGGCGGCCGCCTCGGCACCCTCAACGAGCACCGCTTCACCGCGCGTTCGGGCGACAGCGCCGCCCGCAACCTTGCCGCGCTCGACGACTGGGGAGGCCCCGCGACCTATCCGCACTACTCCTGGGGCTGGGCCTGGGCGGGCAACACGCCGCTGCGGCTGTGGAAGCGCTACACCTGGCTCGGCGGCACCCGCGCCCCGCTCATCGCGCACTGGCCCCGCCGCGTCCCCGACCCGGGCGCGGTCCGCTCCGCGTTCACGCACGCCGTCGACCTCATGCCGACGATCCTCGACGCGTGCGGGGTCGAAACGCCGACGGAGGTGGACGGTGTGCCCCAGCAGCCGGTGGACGGCCGCAGCCTGCTGACCGTCCTCGACGCCTTACCGGTAACCCAACTGCCCAGCCCCACCCAGTACTTCGAGATGCTCGGCTCCCGCTCCATCGTGCACGGGGAGTGGAAGGCCACCACGGACCACGTCTCGCGCGGCGTCGCGGACGAGGAGCGACTCCTGCCGGGCAGCCGCGACTTCGCGGCCGACCGCTGGTCGCTGTTCCGCCTCACGGACGACTTCGCCGAGGCGCACGACGTGGCGGATCAACACCCCGATGTCGTACGGAAGTTGGCTTCTCTGTGGGACGCGGAAGCCGAGCGCAACCAGGTCCTTCCCCTTGACGACCGCATGCAGGAACGCCTCACCGCGATGATCCCGCCCGCCTGGCCGCCACCGGCCCGTGCTTCCTACGCTCCGGGCGGCATCCCGGTGCACGACGAGGCGCTGCCCCTCCTCTTCGGCGGCTTCGACCTGACCGCCGATGCCGAGGTGCCGGACGGCACGGTGGCCGCAGGTGTGCTGTGCGCGCTCGGCGACCTCAACGGCGGGTTCGTTCTGTACGCCGACGAGGGCCGCCTCGCCTTTGCCTGTTCCCGCGCCGGTGATCTGGACCGGGTGGTGGCGAAGGAGCCGCTCGGTGCGGGCAGACAGCGGCTCGGCGTGCGGTACGAGGTGGGCCAAGAGGGCGAGGAGGAAGGGCAGTTCATCCTCCACGTGGACGGCGAGGACATCGCGGAATCGCCCCTCGGTGGCCCGTTCCCCTACACCTTCCAGCACGGGGGCGCGGGTCTTGCCGTCGGCCACGACCGAGGGCTATCGGTCGACCCGGAGCGCTACAGGCCCCCGTTCGCGTGGCGCGGCACCCTGCACGAGGTGGTCATCGACACCACGCGAGGGCGGGGACGGGAGAAGCGGTCGGTGGACGACGAACTGCGGGCGGCACTGCACAGCGACTGACGGGTCAGTCGACGTCACCGCGGGCCGAACCCATCTTCAGACCGTCGACCCAGTGCACGGACTCCACGTCGGTGATGGTGGAGCCGTAGGTGCCCCAGCGCGGGACGTTGCCCTTCAGGTCCCAGGTCCGGGCGCTCTGCCGATCGGCGACCAGCTTGCCGTTGACGTACAGCGAGAAGGATCCGCTCGTGGACGACTGGGCGTTGATGCCGAGCTCGATCTTGTTCCAGGTGCCCGGCGTCCAGGGAACGCTCCCGACCGCGGCACATCGGCCAGCGCGGCGAGCTCGTCGTCGTACGCGACGATCGCGAAGTCCTCGGGCACCCGGAGGCCACGGGCCGTCAGCCGCTGGAGCAGATTGATCGCGTCGGCGTCGGTGTGCACGATCGCGGCCCGCACCCCGTCGGACGCCGCGAGTTGCAGGAGCCGGTCGGCGTCCCGCTCGAAGGTGTCGAATCCGCCGGGCCCTGCGGCGTCCAGCGGGGACAGGTCGTCCTGGGCGAAGCCGAACGAGCTGATCGCGGCGCGGTAGCCGCGGCGCAGATGCGGCGAGGTGTGCGTGGTCCGGGAGAGCAGCGCGATACGCCGGTGCCCGAGCGCGGCGAGATGGCGCACCGCCGACGCGGCACCCTCCGCATGGGCGGAGCCGACCCGGCCGATCTCGGCGCCGCGCGAGCCCGTCGGTATCCGCCGCTCCACGAGCACCGCGGGGACGGGGAGGCCGATGAGCTCCCGCAGCGCGTCCGGGCCAGGACCGTCGATGCCCCAACTGGGCGTCAGGAGCAGCCCGGTGGCACCGGCCTCGACGAGGGTCTCGATCCGCCGGGTGTCCTCCTCACCGCGGTAGTCGGTGGTCCCGACGAGCAGCCGGGCACCCAGGGCGGCGGCCGCGTCGCGGGCGCCGCGGATGACCGAGGGGTAGAAGTAGCCGGTCGCCGGTACGACCATGCCGAGGACGAGACCGCTCTGCGCAGACGGAGCTGTAGCCATAGCCGCCGGCGCCGAGCGGGCGAGCCGGGCCGCCTCGTGCGGACTCAGCTGGGCGGTCGGCCAGTGCACCGAGCCGTGCAGCCGCCGCAGCCGGCCCGCCCCGGCCAGCGTGGCCACGTCCCGCCGGGCGGTCTCCACCGACACACCGAGCCGCTCCGCAAGCTCGACGACGCGCATGCTCCCGCGCTCCCGCACGAGGCCGAGCACCCGCTTGTGCCTGGCATCCACGCTCTCCCGCATCGGCTTCCTCCCGCCGTGGTGACGGAATTATGGCCGAGGGGCCGTCCGACGCGGTACAGGAAAGTGCGCGACGGACGGCCCCCGCCGGGAACGGATCCCGGAACCTTCGGCTCAGCCGTGCCAGATCTTCACGTAGCCGACGTTGTTGTTGTAGAGCTCATCACCGAAGCTCTCCGGGAGCTTGAATGTCTTCGAGTGAGTTTCGCGGATGTTGGTCAACTTGACGCGGTTGCACGCACCGTAGCCCTTGATGGACGAAAGGCTGTCCTTCCAGTCGTTGCTGGGCTCGAATCCGTAGCCCGCTGTGTCACACGTTCCCTCGTAGCCGTAGATGGTGGACTTCATCCTCCCCTTGTAGCCACCGTCCGAATACCACCGCATCAACTTCGTCTTCCCGGCGGCGTGGAGACCCTTGCCGGCCTCTTCCTCGGAATTCGACGAGCGCCTTCCGCCGGCGCAGCGGCAGCGGGCGATGCCAGAACCGCGGTACCGGCGTTATGGAGAACTCCCTCTCTTGTCGAACGTGGGCGAGAAACTGATAGTCGCGCCCCGCTCTCATCTCGATGCACAAGAAAGGTCGCAATGGCTCGCGGCGGCAGGAGGGCTATTCGGTTGGGGCCGAATAGGTAGGCGTCCCGGGGACACGCGGCCCTGGTGGGAACCCGCGACACGATATAAAATGCGCGTCCAGCCCTTGACCTGCAAAAACGCGGGCAGGGAGCCTAGATTCCGGAGTGTTCTGATGCTTCGCACCATGTTCAAGTCCAAGATCCACCGCGCCACGGTGACCCAGGCCGACCTGCACTACGTGGGATCCGTCACCATCGACGCCGACCTCCTCGACGCCGCCGACCTGCTGCCCGGCGAGCTCGTGCACATCGTCGACATCACCAACGGCGCCCGCCTCGAGACGTACACCATCGAGGGCGAGCGCGGCAGCGGCGTCATCGGGATCAACGGTGCGGCAGCGCACCTCGTGCACCCCGGCGATAGGGTGATCATCATCAGCTACGCCCAGGTCGACGACGCCGAAGCACGCACGCTACGGCCCAAGGTCGTGCACGTGGACGGTGCGGACAACCGCGTCGTGGCCCTCGGTGACGACGCGGCCGCGCCGGTTCCCGGCGCCGACGACATGGAGCGCAGTCCGCAGGCGGTGTGAGACCTCCAGACCTCCAGGAGAGCCGATGAGCAGTGCGATCGAGATCCGTGACGACCGGGCGCGCGGCGTCCTGGAGGCCCGCGCGGGCGACGAAGTCGTCGGCCAGATCGTGTACTTCACGCTGGAGGATCCCGAGCGCGCCGTGGTCCCGGTGCACACCGAGGTCGAGCCCGCGCACGAGGGCGAGGGCATCGCGGGAACGCTGGCCAGGGAGCTGTATGTGATGGCCGCTCGTGAGGGCATCGCCGTCGCGCCCCTGTGTCCGTACGTCGTGAAGTGGGCCGAGCGGCATCCGGACGAGGCGCCGGTGCCCTCCGGCGAACTGGTCAAGGCCGCCCTGGACAAGGTGCGATCGGACCCGGCCGCATGGTGACCGACGCGACCGACACGACTGGCGCGAGCCTCGCCCTGCTGCACACCTCGCCCGTGCACGTGCCCGTCTTCGAGGGGCTGCGGGACCAGGACCATCCAGGGCTCGCCCTGCGGCACCTCGTCCATGAGGACCTGCTCGCGCGGGCCCGCGTGGAAGGGCCGCAGGCGGTGGCCGGTGACGTCCAGGAGCTCCTTGAGCAGGCCGTCGCCGACGGGGCGGACGCCGTGCTCTGCACCTGCTCGACCCTCGGCGGTGTCGCCGAGGCGGGCGCCGCCGCGCTCGGCGTGCCGGTCCTGCGGGTCGACCGGCCCATGGCGGCCGCCGCCGTCGCCGCGGGGCGGTCCGTCGCGGTCGTCGCCACGGTGGAGAGCACCCTGGAGCCGACCCTCGCCCTAGTCGAGGAGGAGGCGGCGCGGGCCGGGCGCCCCGTCGAGGTCACCACCGTTCTGGTGGCGGGCGCCTGGGATCGGTTCGCCGCCGGGGACCGGGACGGATGCCTGGAGCTCGTCGCGGACGCCGTCGACGCCTTGGAGGGCGTCGATGCCGTCGTGCTCGCCCAGGCGTCCATCGCGGACGTGGCCGACAGGTCAGCCCTTGCCGTCCCGGTCCTGGCCAGCCCGCGTACCGGCCTGAACGCGGCCGTTCTCCGGTGCCGGGCGGGTGCCACGTCGTAGGGTGAACGCGGGGGGTGAGCGATCACTCACCTCGCGCGTGCCGACGTCGGCAGGGAGCGGGAGCGGACATGGCTCAGCAGGACGACCAAGCCGTGATCAGTCTCTCGGCCGCGGACAAGGCCAGGGTCTGGCCGGGCCTCGTCGAGCTGTTCGCCCCCTATGCGGAGTACCAGCGCAAGACCGACCGGGACATACCCGTCGTACGGCTCAGCCGCACCGAAGGCTGACATCGGGCGGCGCGGGGACGCGTGGACTCGGCGGGCGCGGGCACGCGAGGCGGGAGAGAGTGGACGCGTCCGACCTCCGGACCCCGCAGACCGACCTCCGAACCCCGCTGGAGGACCCCATGACCCACCCCGACCCCGCGCCGCCCCCGCCGTTCCCGGACCCGAACGGGCCGATCCCGGTCCCTGACCCCAATCGGCCCATCCCCGTCCCGGACCCGGTGCCGCGCCCCGAGCCGGCACCCGTGCCGGAGCCGCCCCCGTCCCCGGTCCCGCAGCCGCCGGGACCGGACACGGAGCCGAAACCGATGTGAGGCTCACCCGGAGTCGCTAGGACCGCACCTCGGAGCGGTCACCGCCCCACAACGTGTGGAACGACCCCTCACGGTCCGTACGCCGATAGGTGTGCGCCCCGAAGAAGTCACGCTGCCCCTGCGTCAGCGCGGCCGGCAGCCGGTCCGCGCGCAGCGCGTCGTAGTAGGCGAGGGCCGCCGAGAAGCCCGGCGTGGGCACGCCCTGCCGCGTGGCGGCGACGACGACCGCGCGCCAGTCGTCCTGGGCCGCGCCGATCTCCTGCGCGAACGTCGCGTCCGAGAGCAGGCTCGGCAGGTCGGGGCGGGCGTCGTAGGCGGCGCGGATGCGGTCAAGGAAGGCGGCCCGGATGATGCAGCCGCCCCGCCAGATGGCGGCGACCGCGCCCAGGTCGATGTTCCAGCCGTACTCCGCGCTGCCCGCCGCGATCTCGTGGAAGCCCTGCGTGTACGACACGATCTTCGAGGCGTACAGCGCCTGTTCGACCTGGTCGGCGAATGCCCGCGCCTCCGCATCGCCCAGCGGCCGCGCCGTGGGACCCGGCAACTCCCGTGACGCGGCCCGCAGTTCCGTGTGCCCCGAGAGCGAGCGGGCGAACACCGCCTCGGCGATGCCCGACACCGGCACGCCCAGATCCAGGGCGATCTGCACGGTCCAGCGGCCGGTGCCCTTCTGCTCGGCCCGGTCCTGCACCACGTCCACGAACGGCTTGCCCGTCTCCGCGTCGACGTGGCTGAGGACCTCCGCCGTGATCTCGATCAGATACGAGTCGAGGCGGCCGGTGTTCCAGGTGCGGAAGATGTCCGCGATCTGCGCGGGGGAGTAGCCCCCCACGTCGCGCAGGAGCTGATATGCCTCGGCGATCAGCTGCATGTCCGCGTACTCGATGCCGTTGTGCACCATCTTCACGAAGTGCCCCGCGCCGTCCGGGCCGACGTGCGTGACACAGGGGGCGCCGTCCGCGGCCTTCGCCGAGATGTTCTCCAGCATCGGGCCGAGCGCCGCGTACGACTCCTCGGAGCCGCCCGGCATGATGCTCGGGCCGAGCAGCGCGCCCTCCTCGCCGCCGGAGACGCCCGTGCCGACGAAGTGGAGGCCCTGCTCCCGCAGTTCGCGCTCGCGGCGCCGGGTGTCCGCGAAGTGCGCGTTGCCGCCGTCGACGATCATGTCGCCCGGTTCGAGGAGCGGGGCGAACTCCTCGATCACCGCGTCCGTGGGCTTGCCCGCCTTCACCATGACGACCAGTCGGCGCGGGCGTTCGAGCGCGGCGACGAACTCCTTGGCGGTCTCCGTGGGGATGAAGTCGCCCTCGTCGCCGAACTCCTCGACCAAGGCACGGGTCCTGGCCGACGTGCGGTTGTGGAGGGCGACCGTATAGCCGTTGCGGGCGAAGTTTCGGGCCAGATTGCGCCCCATGACCGCGAGGCCCGTGACACCGATCTGGGCTGACGTGCTGCTCATGCCGTGGCTCCTGGAAGTGCTGCTGGAAGGGGAAGTGCCGGTGGTGTTCGCCAGTATTGCCCCGCGGCGTAGCGTGACATTCCGACACTGTGTCCGACGAAGGAGTCGCCCGTGCCCCATTTCGACATGCCGCTCGACGAACTCCGCCGCTACCGGGCCGATCTGACGGAACCGGAGGACTTCGACGCGTTCTGGGAGAAGACCCTTTCGGCCGCACGCGAGCACGACCTGGACGCGCGCTTTGTCCCGGTGGACGTCCCGCTGAGCACGGTCGACGTCTTCGACGTGACGTTCGCCGGGTTCGGCGGCCACCCCGTCAAGGGCTGGCTGATTCTGCCCGCCGGGGCGAGCGAGCCGCTGCCCGCCGTCGTCCAGTACATCGGGTACGGAGGCGGACGCGGACTTCCCCACGAGCATCTGCTGTGGTCGGCGGCGGGCTTCGCGCACTTCGTGATGGACACCCGGGGCCAGGGCAGCGGCGGTTCGGCGGGCGACACACCGGACCCGGTCGGCAGCGGACCGGCGTATCCG
This sequence comes from Streptomyces sp. NPDC086554, assembly GCF_040686095.1. Lineage (NCBI taxonomy): Bacteria > Bacillati > Actinomycetota > Actinomycetes > Kitasatosporales > Streptomycetaceae > Streptomyces > Streptomyces sp. NPDC086554. The sequence continues at coordinate 65,330 of NZ_JBFBJK010000007.1, read as the reverse complement.
GGCTATATGACGCGCGGCATCGACGACCCGCGCGAGTACTACTACCGGCGTGTCTTCACCGACGGCGTACGAGCCGTCGAGGCGGCCCGTACGCATCCGCTGGTGGACGCGTCCCGGGTGGCCGCGGTCGGCGGCAGCCAGGGCGGCGGGATCACGCTCGCCGTCGGCGGGCTCGTCCCCGACCTGGCGGCGATCGCGCCCGATGTGCCGTTCCTGTGCGACTTCCCCCGCGCGACGACCCTCACCGACCGCCCGCCGTACAGGGAGATCGCTCTCTATATGAAGGCAAGGCGCGGCTCCGAAGAGCGCGTCTTTCAGACACTCTCCTACTTCGACGGCGTGCACTTCGCGGCGCGGGGCCGGGCGCCCGCGCTCTTCTCGGCGGCCCTGGAGGACCTCACGTGCCCGCCGTCCACGGTGTTCGCCGCCCACAACGCCTACGCGGGGGCCGAGCGATCGATGGAGGTGTACGCCTTCAACGACCACGAGGGCGGCGGCCCTTACCAGGAAGGTGTGCAACTCCGTTGGCTCGCTGAGTACTTGACGGCGTGACCGACCGGAGTCCCCTCGGCCTCGCACCCTTGTCATGGATCGGTCGGAGCGGCTAACTTGCCGCCTTGTCGTGTGTCTGATGTGACCATTCCGACCCGATGTCCCGACCTGACGTTCCGAACTGACTGTGATGTGTGTGTCCGAGGGGGCTCTCATGGCCGTACGCGGCCGGCACCGCCGGTATCAGCCGAACCGGATCAACCGAGCGTCGCTGACCGTCACCGCGGGCGGCGCGGGGATGGCGCTTCCGCTGATCGGCACCGGAACGGCGAACGCGGCCGACGTCGACACCTGGAACAAGGTCGCGGCGTGCGAGTCCACCAACAACTGGAGCATCAACACTGGCAACGGCTACTACGGCGGCCTCCAGTTCAAGCAGTCCACCTGGGAGGCGTACGGCGGCACCGCCTACGCCCCGCGCGCCGACCGAGCCACCAAGGACCAGCAGATAGCCGTCGCCGAGAAGGTGCTCGAGGCGCAGGGGCCGCGCGCCTGGCCGGTCTGTTCGGAGCGGGCGGGCCTGACCCGGGGCGGCGACGCGCCGGACGTCACGCCGATGAGCGCCCCGAAGAAGACCGCGCCGAAGACGCCCGAGCGCCAGGTCAAGGACGTCAAGCCGGAGGTGACACCGCAGTCCACCGCGGGCACCGCCCGGATGTACACCGTCGTCCGCGGCGACACGCTCTCCGGGATCGCCGACGAACGTCAAGTCGGCGGCGGCTGGCGGCAGTTGTACGACACCAACCGCCAGGTCATCGGCGGCGACCCCGACCTGATCACGCCGGGCCAGCGGCTCTCGCTGCACGCCGCGCAGAAGCAGCGGGCGGAGCCCAGGCCAAAGGCCGAGCCGAAGCCGAAGGCCGAGCCGAAGCAGCGGGCCGAGCCGAAACCCAAGGCCGAGCCCAAGCCGAAGCCCAAGGCCGAGCCCCGCAAGGCGAAGCCCGCCCAGGCGACCCAGGGCTTCTCCGCCCCGGTGGCCGCGTCCCCCAGCACGCCCTATCGCGCGGCGGGCGGTTCCTGGTCGAAGGGCTACCACACGGGAGTCGACTTCCCCGTGGCGACCGGCACCTCCGTGAAGGCCGTCGCCGGGGGCACGGTCGTGTCGTCCGGCTGGGGCGGCTCGTACGGCTATGAAGTGGTGATCCGGCACGCCGACGGCAAGTACTCCCAGTACGGCCATCTCTCGGCGCTCACGGTGAAGGCAGGGCAGAAGGTCGGCGCCGGACAGCGCATCGCCCGCTCCGGGTCCACGGGCAACAGCACAGGACCGCATCTGCACTTCGAGATCCGGACGGGGCCCGGCTTCGGCTCGGACGTCGATCCGCTCGCCTATCTCCGCGCGGGCGGCGTACGGATCTGAGCGACGCTCCCGAAACGCCGGAAGCCCCCTGAATCCGAGACTCAGGGGGCTTCAACAATGCGTACCCAAGGGCATCGAGGGCCTCGACGACGCCTCAGGAGCCGATGCTTTCCCGAGGATGACGGGCGTGGCGGAACAGCACCCGCCGGTGCGGACCGGGCGTGGGCTGCGAAGGCACTGCCGGCAGCTCGTGCGCCCGCACATCCCCTGCGTCCACGACGGGATCCGCGGGCGCGGGCCCGCCCTTGGCCACCGGCACGCTCGCCGGGGGAGCCGGATGGCCCTCCGTGGCGATCCGCTCCGTGGTCAGCAGGATCAGACCGCCGGCGGCGACGACGCCGAAGGCCAGCGCGACGGCGGCACCGGTGGCGCCGTAGCGGAACGATTCGCCGAAGAGCGTGAGCCCCACCGCGGCCGCCACGACCGGATTCACCACCGTCACCGTGGACAGCGGCGCCGCGAGGCCCGCCCCGCGGTACGAGGCCTGCGAGATGAGCACTCCGGCGCTCGCGAGGACGGCGATCACCGCGAGGCTCGGCACCTGCTGCGTCAGCGGCTCGTTCTCCGACCAGTCCACCGCCACGGTCTTGGTGAATACCGAGGCGATGCCGAAGGCCACGCCCGCCGCACCGGCCAGCAGGACACTGCGCACCACCGGATGCCGGTGCACGGCATGAGCGAGCACCATCAGCGCCAGGACGGCACCGCCGGTGGCGAGCGCCACCATGACCCGCTCGGCGTTGTCCAGGGACTGCGCGTCGGCGGCCTGGGTCAGCGACAACAGGCCCGCGAGTCCCACGGTCGCCATGATCGCGCCGCGCCACGCGGTGGCCCCTGCCTTGCGGCGCACGAACACGGCGGCCATCGGCAGGGCGAAGACGATGGTCAGCGCGCCCAGCGGCTGCACCACGCTCAGCGGCCCGTACGCGAGCGCGACCACGTGCAGAACCGCACCGAGGCCGTTCAGCGCGATCGCGACCCACCACATGCCGCGGCCCAGCGGGGCGTACCGCCGCTCCGGCGTGGTCACCGCGACGCGCTCCTGAAGGATCGCCCCGCCCGCATAGGCGACGGCGGAAACGAGGGAGAGCAGCACGGCCACCGTGAGGGCACTCATGAGGTGCTCCACGGTGTGCGATACGCCCTGTGGGCCCGGGGCGTCCGGCGCGGCGAACGGTCGGCTTCCATACTCACTACGATCTCGCGGAATTGGCTCCACGTCGTCGTCCCTCAGCAGGCATTGGGTCCTACTGCCGATGGAGTACGACCCGCCAGATGTCCTCCCACGGGTGGGTTACGCGGTAGTTCGGCCGATCATCCAGAATCTCGAAAATTCTTCCGCGAGCGGAGCCGGGAACGGCCCCGTGCGGGCCGCTGGCCACGGCTCGGGCGACCGTGCGCCGGCGGTCCGGTGTGCCGACCTGCCACCCGTCTCCAGCCCTCCCCAGACGCCTGCTCACACCCTCGCCATATAGCACCTGACCTGGGCTTTGGTGCTTTCCGTCGATACGATTTCCGCTCGTGGAAAGGGGTCCGGATGCACCGGAACATACGCAGTGTCGACGACGTCCTGAAGCTCCTGGACGGCCTGTTCGCGCCGGAAGCGGACCGCTGGACCGCTGACGCGGCGGACTGGTGGGACGGCTTCTACGACGACCGCTCCCGGCAGGTGCCGTTCTTCGTGGCGAAACCGGACGAGAACCTGGTCGCGTACCTCGACCGGGGCCTGATCACGCCGGGCCGCGCCCTGGACCTGGGCTGCGGACCGGGCCGCAACGCCCTGCACCTGGCCGCCGAGGGCTTCCGGGTGGACGCCGTCGACCTCTCCCCGGCGGCCGTCGCCTGGGCCGACGAGCGGGCCCGCGAGGCCGGCGCGGACGTCCGGTTCCACTGCGGCGACGCCTTCGAACTCACGGCGGACGAGCTGGGCGGCCCGTACGACCTGATCTACGACTCGGGCTGCTTCCACCACCTGCCGCCGCACCGCCGCATCAGCTACCTCGCCCTGCTCGACCGCGTCCTGGCGCCCGGCGGTCATCTCGCCCTGACCTGTTTCGCCGCCGGCGGGATGGGCTCCGAGCTGCCCGACGCGGACTTCTACCGCGCGTCAGGCCTCCAGGGTGGTCTCGCCTACACACCGGAGTCCCTGCGCTGGATCTTCTCCGACCTGACCGAGGTCGAACTGCGCCGCATGCGCGACGAGTCGCCCGAGTCCGCGCACTTCGGTGAGCCCTTCCTGTGGACGGCCCTGTTCCGCCGGGCCGCCTAGGCTCTACTGTCGTGAAACACCACATCGGCAACCACCACACCGGCAACCACCGCATCGACCTGGCCGAACTCGCTTCCGTCGGCGGATTCTTCGCCCTGCGCACGGGAACACCGCCGGGCGGCGCCCAAGTGGCGCCACTGGCACGGGTGTACGCGGGCGAGAGCGGCCCCCTCGCGTTCCGCGTGGACAAGGTCGGCGCGCGGCTCGGCGCGCCCGACGAGCGGGTGGCCGTGTCCGTGGCGCAGTTGGGGCTCGCGGCACGGCTGTGGTCGGTGGCGCTCGGGTCGGCCGCGCTGCACGGCGAGGTGCCGGACCTCGACCCGGAGCTACTGCACTGGGACGCCGACGGCAGTTCGCCCGACGACCTGTGGCTCACCGACGTACGGGGCAGGACCGCCGACGCCGCCGCCGTCCGCAACGCCGTCCAGGAGAGCCATCTGGCGCCCCTGGCCGACACCCTGCGCTCCCGCTACCGCATCTCCGCCCGTCTGCTGTGGGGCAACGCGGGCTCCGCGCTCGCCGGCGCGGCCCGCGAACTGCACACCTGGGCGCGGCGCACGGGACGTACCGAAGTGGGGGAGCGCGCCCTGGCCCTGGCCGCCGAGCTCTTCGCCCACCCCGACCTGCGCGGCACCGGAGCCCTGGACGGCACGGCCTTCCGGCGCCGCAGCTGCTGCCTCTACTACCGGTGCCCCGGCGGCGGCCTGTGCGGCGACTGCTGCTTCGAGCGGCCGCCCCACAGGTCCGTGCGGGACTCTTCCCCGCCGGGCGCTTCTGGGTGACCATGAGGAGGCGAACGGCCGACGGCAGGGGCGGACGGACGGGGGGTTCTGCGTGCGAGTGGGACTGCTCACCCGGGAGTATCCGCCGGACGTCTACGGCGGCGCCGGAGTCCATGTCGAGTTCCTCGCACGGGAGTTACGCTCCCTGGTCGACGTCGACGTGCACTCCTGGGGAGAGCCCGGCACCGCCGACGGGCTCACGCGGCACCGGGCCTGGGACGCCCTCGAAGGCGCCAACGACGCCCTGCGCACCCTCTCCGTGGATCTCTCCATGGCGGCCTCGCTCACGGGCTGCGATCTCGTCCACTCCCACACCTGGTACGCCAATCTCGCGGGCCACATCGGCAAACTCCTGCACGGCGTCCCGCACGTCATGACCTCGCATTCCCTGGAACCCCTGCGCCCCTGGAAGGCCGAGCAACTGGGCGGCGGATACGCCCTGTCCAGCTGGGCCGAGCGCACCGCCGTCGAGTCGGCGGACGCCGTGATCGCCGTATCGCACGGGATGCGCGCCGACATCCTCGCCTGCTACCCGGCCGTCGACCCGGCCCGCGTACGCGTCGTGCACAACGGCATCGACACCGACCTGTACCGCCCCGACCCCGGCACGGACGTCCTGGAGAGCCTGGGCATCGACCCCGAGCGGCCCTACGTCCTGTTCGTCGGCCGCATCACCCGGCAGAAGGGCGTGCCCCATCTGCTGCGCGCCGCCGCCAAGTTGGACCCAGCGGCCCAGCTCGTGCTCTGCGCCGGAGCCCCGGACACCCCGGAGATCGACGCCGAGTTCCGCACTCTCTTCGAGGAGTTGAGCCGCGCCCGCGGGGGAGTCCACTGGATCCCGGAGATGCTGCCGCGCCCCCAGATCGTCCAACTCCTCACCCACGCACGGGTGTTCGTCTGCCCTTCGGTGTACGAGCCGCTCGGCATCGTCAACCTGGAGGCGATGGCCTGCGGCACCCCGGTGGTGGCTTCGGCCGTCGGCGGCATCCCGGAGGTCGTCGCCGACGGAGAGACAGGACTCCTCGTCCCGTACGACGAACGGGCACCCGCGGCCTTCGAGGCGCAACTCGCGCACGCCCTGAACCACCTGGTGGCCGAACCGCGCACCGCGATCCGTATGGGCGCCGCCGGACGCGAGCGCGCGGTACGGGAGTTCGCCTGGGACGCGGTCGCCCGGCGCACGACCCACGTGTACGAGGAGTTGATCGAGTCCAAGTGATCCCAAGTCAGGGGGCGGCGCGATGCGCGGTGGACCTTCGGTGCTCGGAATCGTCCTGGCCGGCGGGGAGGGCAAACGCCTGCTGCCCCTCACCGCCGACCGGGCCAAACCAGCGGTCACGTTCGGCGGCACGTACCGCCTCGTCGACTTCGTGCTCTCCAACCTCGTCAACGGCGACGTCCTGCGGATCTGCGTACTGACCCAGTACAAGTCGCACTCCCTGGACCGGCATGTGACCACGACCTGGCGGATGTCGAGCCTGCTCGGCAACTACGTCACCCCGGTCCCGGCCCAGCAGCGCCTCGGCCCGCGCTGGTACTCCGGCAGCGCGGACGCGATCCTGCAGTCCCTCAACCTCGTCCACGACGAACAGCCCGACTACATCGCGGTGTTCGGCGCCGACCACGTCTACCGCATGGACCCCCGGCAGATGCTCAATCAGCACTTCGAGAGCGGCGCCGGAGTGACGGTCGCGGGGATCCGGGTGCCGCGCGCCGACGCGTCGTCCTTCGGCATCATCACCCCGGCACGGGACGGCACGCGGGTCGACCGCTTCCTGGAGAAGCCCGCCGACCCTTCCCCAAGCTCTCGAACCGACTCGAGCAGGGGAGACCCCATCGGCCTTCCCGGCTCCCCGCACCAAGTGTTCGCCTCCATGGGCAACTACGTCTTCACCACGAAGACCCTCGTCGACGCGCTCCAGCAGGACGCCGATGACAACAACTCCGTGCACGACATGGGTGGTTCGATCCTGCCGATGCTCACCGAGCGCGGCCTGGCCCAGCTGTACGACTTCGACGACAACCACGTCCCGGGCGAGACCGCGCGCGACCACGGCTACTGGCGTGACGTCGGCACCCTCGACGCGTACTACGAAGCGCACATGGACCTGATCTCGGACCAGCCGGTGTTCAACTTGGACAACCGCCGCTGGCCGATCTACACCCACCCCGGCGGGTTACCGCCCGCCAAGTTCTGCGCGGGCGGCATCGCGAGCGAATCCATCGTCAGCCCCGGCTGCGTCATCCGCGGCCAGGTCACCCGCTCCGTGCTCTCGCCCGGGGTCACTGTCGAGCAGGGGGCGGTCGTGCAGGGCTCGGTGCTGCACGACAACGTACGCGTCGGGCGCGGTGCCGTGGTCCGTGGCGCCGTCCTCGACAAGAACGTGGACGTCCCGCCCGGCGCGACGATTGGCGTCAACCCCGAGCGGGACCAGAATCTCTACACGGTGTCCAAGGGCGGTGTGATCGCGCTGGGTAAGGGACAGGCCGTGCCCTTGTAGGACTCGCCTAGAGCCCCTCTCCCGTGCCGCGCAGACGGCGAGAATGATCACCACGGCCTGGGCGATCTGCGTCCAGGACGGCGGCAGATCGTGCTTGATGAGCGTGGCGGTGAGCAGCTGGATCAGTACGGCGCCCGCGAGGATGCCGCCCGTCCGCACGCGCCCGCCGCTGAGCGGTGTGCCGCCGACCACGACCGCCGTGATCGCGGACAGTTCCATCTGCCGTCTCGCTGCGGCCCGAGCCGAGCAGGCCGCCGAGGCCCACCACCTGGCCGTCAGGACAGGTTGGTCGGCCGTGTCATGGCTGCCGGTGAACTTGGTGACGCCCTCCTCGCGTACGTCCCCGACCTCGCGACCCAGCATCAGCGAACAGGGTCTGGACCTCGCGGGGTTCGAGGGACGACGTCGGCTCGTCCATGATGACGACCTGCGCGTCGACCGAGACCGCCCGGGCCAGGGCCACCATCTGCTGGGTGCCGACGCCCAGTTCGCGCAGCGGGCGGCGTACGAGATCCCGGCGTGCTGTGCCTCCAGGGGGGTGGAGAAGGCGGCCTGGCGGCCGTTGTACGTCAGCTCGCACCGCCTTTGGAGGCCCTACGGAAGTCTGGGGCTCAGCGGCCACGGGCCTGCAGAAATGCCAGCACGGCGAGCACTCTCCTGTTGCCGACATGCCGGCCGGGCAGGCCGAGTTTGTGGAAGACGTGCCGCGTATGGGTGTTGACGGTGTGGGGCGACAGGAAGAGCCGCTCGGCGATGCGCTTGTCGGTCAGCCCCTCGGCCATCAGCCGCAGTACGTCCAGCTCCCGGTCGCTGAGCTCGTCCAGCGGATGTTCTCCACGCCGGGCGGTGAGGAGTTCACCCACGACGTCCGGGTCGATGGCCGTTCCTCCGGCGGCCAGGCGCTGGAGGGTCTGGGTGAGTTGCTGGGCGTCGAAAATGCGGTCCTTGAGCAAGTAGCCGGTGCCGTTGGAGCCACTCTCCAGCAGCCGGGACGCGTACTCCGGCACGGCATGCTGAGAGAGCACCAGGATGCCCAGGTCCGGCATCGTCGTACGCAATGAGATGGCGAGCAGCAGTCCTTCGTCGCTGAAGGTGGGTGGCATCCGGATGTCCAGAATGACGGCGTCGGGGCGGGCCGCGGCCACCGTGTCGGCGACATGCCGAGGGTGCGCGATGGTCCCCACGACACGGTGGCCCTGAGCCTCGAGGAGCCGCCGCAAACCCTCTCGGACGATGAGGGAGTCATCCACCACGATCACACGCATGGCAGCTCCGCTGTGACGTGTGTTCCGAGGCCGGGAGGCGAGACGATCTCAAGCCGGCCGCCGACAGCCGTGACCCGGTCGGTGAGGCCCGAAAGACCCGACCCCATCGTCGCGCCGCCGGGACCTTGGTCGCTGATGTCGACGAGGAGCCACCCCGGCCGGTGCACGGCGCGCACCCACGCGTCGGCACGGTCCGCGTGCTTGACGATGTTCTGCAGCGCCTCGCTCACGACGTAATACGCGGTGACCTCGATCAGCGGCGCGAGGCGCCCGCTGATCTGTACGTCGAGGCGGACGCGTATCCCGGCCCGCCGTGCGAGGCTTCCCAGGGCGGGTGCGAGGCCCTGGTCGGTGAGGACCGCGGGGCGGATCCCCTGTGCCAGGTCACGGAGTTCACCGATGGCCGCGCGCAGTTCCCGCTCCAGCTCGTCGATCAGTTCGCGCTCGTCGGCATCGTTCATCCTGCCGCGGAGCAGGCCGAGGGTGAGTCCGACGCCCAGGAGACGCTGCTGTGCGCCGTCGTGCAAGTCCCGCTCGAGGCGCTGGCGTTCGGAGTCGGCCGCGGAGGCGATGCGTTGGCGCGAGGCGCGGACCTCGGCGAGTTGGGCGCGTACCTGCGCATGCAGCCGGGCGTTCTCCAGGGAGAGCCGCACGGCGGCGGCCGCCGCGTCCAGCAACTGCCGGTCCTCGGACAGCGCCGGGTCGTGCACCAGCGCTGCCACGGGGGGATCGCCCAGCGTCGTCAACGACTGGCTGCCGTCGTGCGGCGGATGGTAGGGGCGGCCTGACACATCGAGCCAGCCGTCCTCGGTGGGGAAAGCGACCCGCAGCAGCGGATCCCGCAACATCTCGGCCAGAGCCGCTTCGACGGCGTCCGCGGAGACCCGCTCCAGCCTGCCGACGAGCGTGCCGACCGAGGCGAACGCCAGCCGCTCGCGCAGCAGCCCGACAAGGAAGGCGATGGGCAGTGCGAGGACCGAGAGCCAGCCCAGGGCGTATTCGAGCAGATGGGCGGAGGCCTTGGTGCCGGTGTGCCCGGCGTAGACGGCGAGGATGAGCAGTTGGACTCCGGCGAGGACGAGCACGGCAAGACCACCCACGACGATCAGGAAGCGGAGCAGGCGGCGCTGGCGCGGGGTGGAGCGCAGGACCCTTCGGATCAGCAACACCAGGGCGGTGCCGGCAAACGCGACCGATGCCACCATGAACACCGCTCTCAGGCGCAGGTACAGCTGCGGGTCGGCGACCAGTTGGACGGGGCTCGGTCCGCACCAGTCGGCGCAGATGGGCACCGCGGTCTTCGTCACCAACATGGCGACGCCGGCGACGGCCTCCAGGACGAACGCGGCGCCGACCAGAGCTCGTTCGGCCCTGGAATGGAGGCGCCCGGAGGGGTACCCCAGAAACAGGTGGCCCGCGACGGGGAATTGCAGCCACAGCGCCGGTACCCCGAAGAGCACGGTCACCTCCCGGCCGGGCATGGCCGCGGGAAGCATCAAACCGTTGTTGAGGTTGGCGATGAGGACGACCAGGCCCATGGCCGCCATCCAGGGGCCGGTACGGCTGCGCGGCCGCAGGCGCCAGGCCGCGATCCCCGCGGCGGTGAAGCACACACCCACGGTCGTGCCGCTGAAATTCAGCAGCGGAATGCCGTAACGCAGCCCCAGCCACAGGCTGAGTCCGGTGAGCCCGGCACCGAGGGTGCCGGTTGCGAGGAGCAGACGCGTCGTCGGCGCCACTCCGCCAGGAGCGCCCATGTCGTGATGGTGGCACTGATGACGGCAGCGGTGGGGCGACCGGAGCACGGGTCACTGATTTCAGTGAGGCGGACGGCGAGTGCCAGTGACGCGGCCGGGCCGGCCACACACCCATCATGAGTCGGCGCGCTCGGAAGCCGCCGACTCCGGCCCTCACCCCGCAGACGAGGACGACCACATGACGCCGCACCATGACCACCACCAAACCCTCCCGGCCAAGTGTGCGCCGGAGGCACTGATCGATCTCCGTGTCGGGGGGCTGCGCCTTGTCTTCTACGCGTCAGCCCCTCTTCGTACCGTCATCGGCGGTTTACTCACCAGTGGCGCCGCCACGCTGATCGGCTACCTCGCCGGGCTCCGCTAGGGCCTGTCCGATGGGTCCTGCCGGGGTCGCGACCCCTGGCACGCCCATCTGCGGCGTTGTCGTCGGTTGCCAACGCTCCGCGTTGTCGCCCTCCTCCGCCTTGCAGCTGCACGCACCAGGGCCCGCTCGGCCCTGCTGAATCGGCACCCGGCGCGAAGACCGGCCTGACCCATCGGACAGGCCCTAGGGGGCGCGGCGCTGTCATGAACTCTTAATCCCGTGGACGGGCGCCCGCACGCTTGGCACCATCACCCCGTGATCACGGATGACGAGAGCCGGGAGCGGGCGGTGCGGGCCGCGGTCCGCAACAACGCCGCATGGTGTGACGCGGTCTGCCGCGCGCACGGCCTGCCGGGCGAGTTCGGCCGCGAGGCGTGGACGAACGAGCGGCGTACACCACCGCTGTACCCGGACGCGGTCACGCTCACCGCCGATGCCTCGGCGCACGAGCTGGTGGCCCGGATCGACACACGGTCGCCCGGCTGCTCGGTGAAGGACAGCTTCGCCCGCCTCGACCTGGAACCGCTGGGCTTCGAGGTGCTGTTCGAGGCGAGCTGGATCCACCGGCCGGCGGGCGGGGCCTCCAATGCCCCGCCCCCGGACGTGAGTTGGGCGCCGCTTTCCGACGCCGACGCGCTGCCGGCGTGGGAGACGGCCTGGGGCGACGGGGCGGAACCGACCGGACTCTTCCGGAAAGGGCTGCTGTCCGGCGACACGACGTTCCTGGCCGGGACGGACCGCGAAGGGCGGATCGTCGCGGGCGGTGTCGTCAGCCGCAGCGATTCGGTCGCCGGCGTCTCCAACCTGTTCGCCCTGGGGGACGAGGAGGCCGCTTGGGCGGGATGCCTCGCCGAAGTCACCCGGCGGTGGCCGGACTTGCCCGTCGTCGGATACGAGAGCGGGGAGAGCCTGGAGGCGGCCGTCGGCCAGGGCTTCACGCCCATCGGGCCGCTGCGGGTGTGGCTGCACACGGGTTGAGGCCCCTTCGCCCGCCGCCTCCGACCCCTTGACGCACACGACACCACCCCCGAAGAATGATCGCGTTCCGCGCTTTGACAACGTTGTCTAAGGAGGCGTTCCCACCCATGAGATGGACCCAACGGCTACGCGGTACCGGGGTGGCGGTGGCTGTGGCCGCGCTTCTCGGGGGAGCCCTGGCCATTCCGTCGGCGCAGGCAGCTCCGGCGGAGGACGGTCAACTGACCGATCTGGTCAACCCGTTCATCGGCACCGAGAACGAGGGGAACACCTACCCCGGCGCGGCCGTGCCCTTCGGCATGGTCCAGTTCTCCCCGGACACCGGCCACAACACCGGCTACGACCACTCCGACACCCACATCCGCGGCTTCTCCACCGTGCATCTCTCCGGTGTCGGCTGCGGCTTGGGCGGCGATCTGCCGGTCCTGCCCACCACGGGGGACGTGAAGGAGACGGACTACGCCAAGTATGCGGCGGAGTTCAGCCACGACGACGAGAAGGCGAGCCCCGGCGCGTACAAGGTGGGCCTGAAGTCCGGCATCGACGCCGAGCTGACCGCGACCAAGCGCACCGGCGTCCAGCGCTACACGTTCCCCGCGACCGACAAGGCCAACGTCCTGCTCAACGCGGGCCAGTCGCTGCACAAGACCGGCTCCACCAAGGTCGAGATCCTCGACAGCCGTACGGTCCGCACGGCGATCACCGGCAGCGGCTTCTGCCAGGACACCAAGCCGTACACCGTCTACACGATCACCCGCTTCGACCGGCCCTTCACCACGTCCGGCACCTGGAAGGGCGACACCGTCACCGAGGGCTCGAAGGAGTCGGCGGCGGGCGACGAGCGCAACGGCGCCTTCGTCCGGTTCGACACCTCCAAGGACCGCACGGTCGAGGCGACCACCGCGCTCTCGTACGTCGATGCCAAGGGTGCCGCGCTCAACCTCCGTGCGGAGGGCGGGCGTTCGTACGACCGTGTCGCGCGGTCGGCGCGCGCGGCGTGGGAGGACCGGCTCGACGACGTACAGGCCAAGGGCGGCAGCGAGACCGTGCGCCGGACCTTCTACTCGTCGCTCTACCGCTCGTTCCTCGCGCCGAACATCGGCAGTGACGTCGACGGCCGCTACACCGGTTGGGACCAGAAGACCCACCGCACTGCTGATGACGGGGGATTCACGTACTACCAGAACTGGTCCCTCTGGGACACCTACCGCACCCAGGCGCAGCTGCTCGCGCTCCTCGCGCCGCACGAGTCGCGCGACATGGCGCTCTCCGTCCTGAAGATCGACGAGGAGAGCGGCTGGCTGCCCAAGTGGGGCTACGGCACGGTCGAGACGAACATCATGACCGGTGATCCGGTCACCCCGTTCCTCACCAACGCCTACCAGCAGGGTCTGTTGAAGGGGCACGAGGAAGCGGCGTACCGCGCGCTGAAGAAGAACGCGGACGGTGTGCCGCCCGACGACTCCGCGCCCGTCGGACGTGAGGCCAACAAGGAATACCTGAGCGACGGTTTCGCGCCATTCATCAAGGGCCGCCCGCACGCCAAGCCCGGCGACTCCGACTACGACCACGGCGCATCCGCGACCCTGGAGTACGCCCTGTCGGACGCGATGCTCGGCCAGATGGCCCGCGACCTGGGCCACGAGGACGACGCGAAGCGCTATGCCGATCGTGCGCAGAACTACCGCAAGATCTTTGACAGTTCGACCGGCTTCTTCCGTGCGCGGGACGCGTCCGGTGCCTTCACCGGCCCGGCCGACCCGGCCAAGAGCGAGGGCTTCCACGAGGGCACGTCCTGGCAGTACCAGTGGCTCGTCCCGCAGGACCTGCCCGGCATGGTCGGCCTGATCGGCGGCAAGCAGGCCACCAACGACCGCCTCGACTCCTTCTTTGCGTACGAGCAGCTCCTGAAGGACCCGGCGAAGACCGCGCGCGAGGTGTGGGTCAACGGCCCCTACGACTACTACAACGCGGACAAGTACAACCCGCAGAACGAGCCCGATCTGATCGCGCCGTACACATACCTCTCGACCGGCCGGCCGTGGAAGACCACCGACGTGGTGCACGCCGCGTTGACCCTGTTCACGGACACCCCGACCGGCATGACCGGGAACGACGACCTCGGCACCATGTCCGCCTGGAACGTGCTGTCCTCGATCGGCGTCTTCCCGGTGCAGCCCGGTACGGACACCTGGGGCCTGTCGACGCCCGTCTTCGAGCGCGTCGACCTCACGCTCGACCGCCGCTACTACCCGAACGGGCGCCTCACGGTGAAGGCGCCGGGCACCTCGGACACCAACCGGTACATCCAGTCGGCGAGCACGGACGGCGCCGACTACGGCAGGACGTATCTGACCACCGACGACATCCGCGACACCCGCGAGCTCTCCTTCGTGGTGGGCGACAAGCCCTCCGCGTGGGGCACGTCCGCGGACGCCGCGCCGCCCGCGCTGAAGTGACGCGGCGCCGCCCGCGCAACGGGGCGTACGCCGGATGCCGCTGAAATCCGCTGGAGTGACGTAATCGATACGCCACATCAGCCCCACGAGGCCCGCCTTCACCAGGGAGGCGGGCCTTAATCTGTTGTTAACTGTGCGTAGCTTGATCGTACTTGACCGTAGTCGCGCAACGGCGATTGACTGCTCGCTCCACCCCACCCCCCGCACCGCCTTCGACGCGAGAGCAGACACGTGACGACGACGACTCGGACCGCTGAGACCTCCGACCTGCTCGCACCCCTCGACCTCGCCTTCTGGAACATAGAGACCGCCGAACACCCCATGCACCTGGGAGCCCTCGGCGTCTTCGAGGCCGAAACACCCGGCGCGGCCGAGCGTGCCGCCCAACTTCTCGCCTCCCGGGCGGCCGCCGTACCGGGGCTTCGCCTGCGCATACGGTCCGTCTGGCTGCCGGTCGGCGGGGCCGTCCGGACCACCGCCACCGGCTTCGACCCCCTTGACCACGTCACGCTCGCCGAGCCCATGGGGGACTTCCACGCCGCCGCCGGCGCACTGATGCAGCGCCCCCTGGAGCGCGGCAAGCCGCCGTGGGAGGCACATGTGCTGCCCGCGGATGACGGCTCCCGCTTCGCCGTGCTCTTCAAGTTCCACCACGCCCTCGCCGACGGGCTGCGGGCCCTGATGCTCGCGGCGGCGGTGATGGACCCCACCGACCTGCCCGCCGCGCGCCCCGTGCCCGAGGGGCCCGCCGCCTCCCGGTGGTCCTGGCTGCCCGACCCGCGCAAGCTGCCGGGCCTGGTCCGCGACGCCGTCGCCGACGTGGGGCAGGCCCTGGACATCGGCACCTCCGTCGCCCGCGCCACCTTGGACGTACGTTCATCGGACGCGTTCACGTCGGACGCGACCGGCACCCGGCGCACCGCGGGGGTGGCGCTCGATCTGGACGATGTGCACCGCGTACGCAAGACCGTGGGCGGCACCGTCAACGACGTACTGATCGCGGTCGTCGCCGGCGCCCTGCGCCGCTGGCTCGACGAGCGGGGCGACGGCAGCGATGGCGTCGAGCCGCGCGCCCTGGTTCCCGTCTCCCGGCGCAGGCCGCGCGGCGCACAGCCGCCTGGCAACCGGCTCTCGGGGTATCTGGTCCGGCTGCCCGTGGGCGACCCGGACCCGGTGGCGCGGCTGCGGTCCGTGCGCACCGCCATGGACCGCAACAAGGACGCGGGCCCGAACCGCGGGGCGGGCGCGGTAGCCCTCCTTGCCGATCATGTGCCGCCGATCGGCCACCTCATCGGCGGTCCCGTCGTCGCCCAGGCCGCCCGGCTGCTCTTCGACATCCTGGTCACCAGCGTCCCGCTGCCCAGCCTCGGACTGCGGCTCGACGGCTGCCCGCTCACCGAGGTGTACCCCTTCGCGCCGCTGGCCCAGGGGCAGGCGCTGGCCGTCGCCGTGTCGACCTACCGGGGGCGGGTGCACTTCGGTCTGGTCGCGGATGCGGCCGCCGTGCCCGACCTGGACCTTCTCGCCCGGAGCGTGCGGGACGAGCTCGCGGGGCTCGTCGCGGCGTGCGCCGATGGCTCGAGTTTGGTAAAGGGACCCGTCGCTACGTAAAGTTCTCTTCTTTGGAACATTCTCTTTGGAACATGCGCGGTCACCCGGACGGCCGCGGCATGAGTGACGCGAGGACAGCGGCGATGACGGTGACAGAAGACAGCCTGGAGGCTGCCGGTTCGGCCGAGGAGGCCGTCACGTACGGCCCCGGTATCGACCCCGACCGTCTCGCCGTCTGCCTCGGCGTGCTCGACGAGCTGGACAAGCTGGACGTCGACCACCCCGACGCCATCGCGGTGCGCCGCGCCACGGCCGGCATCTACCGGACCGTGAAGCAGCGCCGCCGCCAGGAGCGGAGGGCCGCCAAAACCGCTCACGACAAGGCGGTCACGGAAGCCACCGCGACCGGCTCCGCCGAGCGGATCGACGACGAGACCGAGGGCCTGCTGCCCTCGTCGCAGACCGAGGAGGGCAGGCTCGCGGGGATACTCCAGCGCCCGCGCTCCTGCTACACCTGCAAGACCCGGTACGTGGAAGTCGACTACTTCTACCACCAGCTCTGTCCGGACTGCGCCCGCCTGAACCGGAGCAAGCGCGACGCCCGCGCCGACCTCACCGGCAAGCGCGCGCTGCTCACCGGCGGCCGCGCCAAGATCGGCATGTACATCGCGCTGCGCCTGCTGCGCGACGGCGCCCACACCACCATCACGACGCGGTTCCCCAAGGACGCCATCCGCCGCTTCAAGGCGATGGACGACTCGGCGGACTGGCTGCACCGCCTGGAGGTCGTCGGCATCGACCTGCGCGACCCGGCGCAGTCCGTCGCGCTCGCCGAGCAGCTCGCCGCGGCGGGACCGCTCGACATCCTGATCAACAATGCGACGCAGACCGTGCGCCGCCTGCCCTCCGCGTACGCTGCCCTGGTCGACGGCGAGAGCGCGCCGCTGCCCGCCGGGGAACTGCCCGCCCACTCCGTGATCGGCGCCTTCAACTCCGGCGCGGTGGACGGCCTTGCCGCGCTGCCCGTCGGCACCAGCGGCATCGACGCGCAGAAGGTCGCCGACCTCGCCCTCGTCGCGGGCAACGCCAGCGTCGCCCGGCACCTCGACGGCACCGCCATCGACGCGGGCGGCCTGGTCCCGGACGTCGTCGACAGCAACACCTGGGTGCAGACCATCGAGCAGATCTCCCCGGTGGAGCTCCTCGAGACCCAGCTGTGCAACTACACCTCGCCGTTCATCCTGATCAGCGCGCTGCGTTCGGCGATGGCCGACGCCGCGAAGAAGGCGTCGAGCGGCCGCGCCTACGTCGTCAACGTCTCGGCGATGGAGGGCGTCTTCGGCCGCGGCTACAAGGGCGCGGGCCACCCGAACACGAACGCCGCGAAGGCCGCGATGAACATGGTGACGCGGACCAGCGCCCAGGAGATGTTCCAGACCGACGGCATCCTCATGACCTCGATCGACACCGGCTGGATCACCGACGAGCGCCCGCACTACGACAAGCTGCGCCTCGCCGAGGAGGGCTTCCACGCCCCGCTCGACCTGATCGACGGCGCGGCCCGGGTCTACGACCCGATCGTGCGCGGCGAGGCGGGCGAGGATCTGTACGGCGTCTTCCTGAAGGACTACGCACCCGGCAAGTGGTAGGGGGCGTGCCCGCCGACCGGCAGGGCCTGGCGGCCCACCGGACGGCGGCACCCGCCCGATAAACGGCCGTCTTACACGGACGACCTATACAAGCGTCATAGACGGCCGTATGGTTTCCGTCATGACGCAGACAGCGGCACGCCATCTCCCCGCGCGGCCCGGCCCCTTGGCCGCCTTCGCGCGCTTCGTGCTCTGCGGCGGCGGGGTGGGCGTCGTCTCCAGTGGCGCGGTGGTCGCGGTGGCGTCCTGGCTGCCGTGGGCCGTGGCCAACGCTCTGGTCACCGTCGCGTCGACCCTGCTCGCCACCGAACTGCACAGTCGCTTCAGCTTCGGGGTGCGGGCCGGCAGCCGGCTGCGCACCCATCTGCAGAGCGCCGGCACCGCGGCGGCCGCGTACGCCGTGACCATCCTCGCCGTGGGTGTGCTGCACTGCCTGCGCCCCGAGCCCGGAGCCCTGGCCGAGCAGGCCGTCTACCTCGGGGCCTCCGGGATCGCGGGCATCGGCAGGTTTCTCGTCCTGCGCCTCGTCGTCTTCGTCCGACCGTCGCCTCAGCCCTCGCTGCCGCCCTCACCCTCGCTCGACGCCGCACGCAGCCGCTCATGTACGGCGTACGAGGCGGCCGCGCCGGAGGCGGCACGCACCCTCGTCCCGCCGTCGACCAGGAGGTCCGCCCCCGTCACCCATTCGGCCGCATCGGACACGAGCCATGCCACGGCCCGCGCCACGTCCTGTGGCTCCCCGATGCGGCCGAGCGGCAGGCCCGCGGCGAGCCGCTCCTCCGCGCCCTCCCAGACGAAGCGGGCGAGTTCGGTGCGGACCAGGCCGGGGGAGACGGAGTTGACCCGCACCAAGGGGGCCAGTTCGCCCGCGAGTTGGGCGGTCAGGTGCAGGAGCGCGGCCTTGCTCGTGCCGTACGCGCCCACATGGGGTCCCACATGCGTGGCGCCCTCCGAGCAGACGTTCACCACCCGGCCGCCGTGCTCACCCATCCAGGCCCGCCAGGCCAGTTGGGTCAGGCGCAGCGCGGCCTCGACGTTCAAGGTGAAGGCGTCGCGCCATCGGCTGAGGTCGACGTCCATCAGCGCGCCGTAGGGGGCGTTCGTCGCGGCGTTGTTCACCAGTACGTCGAGCCGCCCGAACTCCCTTACCGCCAGGGCCACGCAGGCCTCCGCATGGCCGGGGTCGGCCACGTCACCCGCGAGGCCGACGGCGTCGGCGCCCCGGGCCCGGAGCCCGCCGACCGCGGTCCGCAGCGCGTCCGCGTCGCGGGCGGTGACGACGAGACGGTGCCCCGACTCCGCGAGGGCGTGCGCGACCGCGAGCCCGATTCCCCGCGAGGCTCCGGTCGTCAGAGCCACCGCGGTCTCGTGCGCCGACCGAGAAGTCATCCGCGTACGGTCCCACGAAGTCTCCGAAAGGCCCATGGGTGCGGTCCCGATGAGGAGTTCGGGGCCCGATGCCGACCCTGGGTCCAACCCGTGCTGACCCCCACACCGTCACCAAGTGTCCGAAATCCACTCCTTCGCCCGCCCCCATCGAGCGCGGGCGCGCTCATTTGGTTAACCTGGGGCGAACGGACGGCCGCAAGGGATCTACAAGCTCCCCCAAGCCGCCCCGGGACAGGCTCGCAACCAGGGCCGCGGTCCCGCCCGACAACCGGCGCCACCGCGACCGAACTGCCCTTGTCCTTCCGTTACGCGACACAAAGGAGTGCGCGGTGACACCAGATCTGACGAAGCAGGAAAAGCGACCGGCGGAGCGCGGCGGCGAGCGGGCCGGACGGCCTGGCAAGCTCAGCAATCTCGACTCGTGGGCCAAGGCCGCCCCGATCCGGCTTGCCGGATACGAGGACGACCTCGCGGAGCCGCACATCCTCCCCGGCATCGACTGATCCGACCGCTTCGCCGTGTGCCCCCGCCGAGATCGGCGGGGGCACACGGCGTTCTGGTCGTCCTTCCGGGCCGCCGGAGTCAGGCGGCCGAGCTCGTTCAGGGAGAAGCAGCACGTCTTCCTGGAGCGTCTTCGCGCGGTAGTGGTCCAGCTGCGGCACCTGGTCGACGCCGACGATGGAGAGGATGACCTGATGGCGGACGCCCGCGCGCTCGCCCGCGGCCAGCAGGTTCCCCGTGGTGGTCCGGAAGAAGTGCGGGGACGCCGCGTCGAACATGGGGGAATTCGACACGTTGACGGCGACCACCTCGTGTCCGGCTGTGCGGAGCTTCGAGACGGCCACGACCGAGCCGGTCCCGGCCGCCCGCCTCGCACAGCACCGAGATCCGTCAGCGAGGCCCGCTCGGGACGCCGCCCGAGGAGTGCGCGGAGCCGTGCCCCATCGCCGATCTCGTCGGCTCGGTGGAGCGGAGCAGCGGGCCGGGAGCTCTGCCGGGCATCGGCGTGTGGCTCAACTCGGTGAGCGGATCAGGCGGCTGAGCGGGCGGGGGCGCGGGGCGGGGGCAGGTCATGGCGCGCGATGTCTGTATCCGGGTGCATGGGGGCAAAGGGCCCGTGCGATTCATCCGATGGATCCGTGCAAATGTCCAAGTCTCCGCCGTGCGCTGTGCATTGACACCCCCATGGGGCGCTTGAATCATCGGACGTCATGACCGTCCTGCGCTCGATCTTCGCGCCCCGCCCCCGTACTCGCCCCCGCCCGCACCGGAGACGGCTGCGGGGCACCGTGGTCGCCCTGCTGCTCCTCGCCGCATCGGTCCCGGCCGCCGCCGAGGCGGCTCCGTCGGCAGCCGCGGACCCGCCCCGCACCGTCCCCGCGCTCACCGACTGGACGCCGGGGGAGGGGAGTTACTCCTACGGCCCGGACACCCGAATCGTCGCCCACGGGCAGGCGGCGCGTGACGTCGCCCGTACCCTCGCCGGTGATCTGCGGGCGGCGGGCCGGGGCCGGGTGTCGGTAGCCGCCGAGGGCGCGGCCCGCGACGGCGACATCGTGATCGACGTCGACCCGGCGCGGAAGCCGCTCGGCACCGAAGGGTACGAACTCCGCGCGGGCGAACGCCTGGAGATCGCCGGGGCGACCGAGGCCGGTGCCTTCTACGGCACCCGCACCCTCCTCCAACTCCTGGCCCAGGGCGACAGCGTGCCCGCAGGACGCACGGTCGACGTGCCCCGGTACAAGGAGCGTGGTGTCGGCGTCTGCGCCTGCTACATCCACATCTCGACGCCCTGGCTGGAGAACCTCGTACGCGACATGGCGTACAACAAGCAGAACCAGCTGCTGCTCGAACTGAAGGTGAAGAGCGACAAGCACCCCGAGGCCAACAGCTGGGGCTACTACACCAAGAGCGAGATCCGCCGCATCGTCGCGCTCGGCGAGAAGTACCACGTCACGATCATCCCCGAGATCAATTCCCCGGGCCACATGGACCCTTGGCTGGAGAACCGCACCGACCTCCAGCTCACCGACTCCGACGGAAAGCCGCAGCCGTCCCGCCTCGACATCACCAAGGACGAGGCCTTCGCCTACTACACGAGCCTCATCGACGAGTACGCCGAGGTGTTCCCCGCCAAGTCCTGGCACATGGGCGCCGACGAGTACATGCTCGGCTCCGACTTCGCCAAGTACCCGCACATCCTCGAGTACGCGCGCAAGAAGTACGGCGCGAACGCGACCCCGCAGGACGCCTTCGTCGACTTCATCAACCGCGTGCACGCCTACGCGACGCAGCAGGGCAAGCAACTGCGCATCTGGAACGACGGCCTGACCGGTGCGAACACCGTGCCCGTCGCCGCCGGGACAAGCGTCGAGCACTGGCTGGACGTGAAGACCAAGCCGAGCCAACTCATTGCACAGGGCTACCCGTTGCAGAACGCGGCGTACTCCCTCTATCTCGTACGCGGTGGCTTCCACACGAACACCAAGGCGCTGTACGACCAGGCCTGGGACCCGCTCAGCTTCGAGGGCGAGAAGCTCGCCTCGCCGGACGGCATCACCGGGGCGAAGATCAGCCTGTGGCCCGACAACGGCCGCGGCGAGACCGAGAACGAGGTCGCGGCCGCCATGGCGATGCCGCTCAGCCATATCGCCCAGGTGACATGGGGCGCGGCGCACCCCGACCCGACGTATGCGGACTTCACCGCCCGCACCGACACGGTGGGCCACGCGCCCGGTTGGCGGGACCTGACGCGAACCCCGGTCGCCGACGACACCTACACCCTCCGGGACACCAAGGGCCATGCAAAGCCCGCCCGTTACGAGATCAGGCGCACCGCCGACGGATACATCACCCTCAAGTCCGCGGCGGGCGGCAAGTGCCTGGAGACCCGCAGCGGCAGGCTCACGCTCAACGTGCCGCTGCAGCCCGGCACGGCCGTCACCGAGGAGACCTGCGACCCGGCGAACACCCTCCAGCGCTGGCAGCTCACCGAGAGGGCCGACGGCTACCGCCTCACCAACGCCATCACCCGCATGAGCGCGCACGTACCCGACGACGGACGGATCGTCCAGTACCCGGACGACCAACAGCCGCCCGCCGTATGGACCTTGACCACCAACTGACCAGCCCCGAGGGAGACCCGCACCCCATGACCGTCAGCAGACGCATCTTCATGGCCGCCGCCGTCACCACGGCCGTCGCCGCGTCGAGCACCTCGCTCGCGTCGGCCGCCGCGACCCGCCCCGTCGGCGCCGAACCGCCGTACCGCATCCCGATCAGCCCCGACGACACCCCGGACGAAGTCGTCGCCAAGGCCACCCAAGTGCGGCCCACGGAACGGCAGATCGCCTGGCAGCGCCTGGAGCAGACCGCGTTTCTGCACTTCGGCGTCAACACGTTCACCGGCCTCGAATGGGGCACGGGCGACGAGGACCCCGACGTCTTCCAGCCGTCCGGGCTCGACACCGACCAGTGGGCGCGGGCCCTGCGCGACGGCGGGTTCAAGCTCGCCATCCTCACCGTCAAGCACCACGACGGCTTCGTGCTCTACCCCTCGCGCTACACCAAGCACAGTGTGGTGAGCAGCAGTTGGCAGGGCGGCGAGGGCGACGTCCTGCGCTCCTTCGCCGACTCGCTGCGGCGGCACGACATCAAGGTGGGCGTCTACATCTCGCCCGCCGACGAGAACCAGTACCTCGACGGCGTCTACGCCAACGGCAGCAAGCGCTCGCCCCGCACCATCCCCACGCTCGTGGACGGCGACGACCGCGCGGGCGACGACCTGCGCTCGTTCACCCTCGACGCCACCGACTACGGCGCCCACATGCTCAACCAGCTCTACGAAGTGCTCACCGAGTACGGCCCGGTCGACGAGGTGTGGTTCGACGGGGCGCAGGGCCGCATCCCGCCGGAGAAGGTCGAGACGTACGACTGGGACAGCTGGTACGCGGTCATCCGCGCCCTGGCACCGAACGCGACGGTCGCCGTGCGCGGGCGGGATGTCCGGTGGGTCGGCAACGAGGGCGGGCTCGCTCGCGAGAACGAGTGGAGTGTCGTGCCGGTCAAGGACTCCGGCAACGGCAGCATCGACTACGCGCTCAAGTACGACGCGCCTGACCAGGGCAGCAGGGAGGCGCTGGCGGAGGCGCGGGCGGTCGCCCAGTACGTGCAGTGGTGGCCGGCGGAATGCGATGTCTCGATCCGTCCCGGATGGTTCTACCACGAGGACCAACAACCCAAGTCCGTCGAGCAGTTGACGGACATCTGGTTCCGCTCGGTGGGCCGCAACTCGGTGCTGCTCCTGAACATCCCACCGGACAAGCGGGGACTACTGCCGGATGCCGATGTGGTGCGGCTGCGGGAGTTCCGCGAGCGGATCGCGCGGGAGCTGCCGGAGGACTTCGCGCGGGGGGCGCGGGTTCGGGGGGACGGGGCGCATGCGGCGTACGCGGTGGACGGCGACCCGGACTCGGCGTGGGCGTGCCCGGCCCCCTCGCGGGGGACGCTCACCGTCGACCTCGGGCAGGAGCGGGGCGTCGACCGGATCCGGCTAGGGGAGGACATTCGCCGAGGGCAGCAGTTGGAGGGGGCGGTGATCGAGGCGCGGGCGTCGTCCGGTGGGGAGTGGTCTGTCGTGACGGAGGTCGCGACGGTGGGCGCAAGTCGGGTGCTCGCGCTGGCCTCGCCGGTGAGGGCTCGGGAGTGGCGGCTGCGGGTGACGGTATCGCGGGGGGCGGTGCGGTTGGCGGAGTTCGGGTTGTACGGGGCGCGAGTGTAGGGCGGTCCTTCCCTTTCCCGCTGTGCCCATCAGCCGCTCCTGCCGGGCAGGCCGTGACTTCGGTGGCTCCGGCTGAGATCCTGCAGTCGGAGCCAGAAATCTTCAGCGCGGAGCCCCAGGCGGGGGTTGGACTGGATCTGTACGGGGTGGTGGGGGCTGGTGGTCTTGGCGGCTGTTGGGGTGCCACGCCGTTACAGGCGGCGGCAGGCGCCGAGCCGTTGATGCCCGCCTTAGAAGTTCGATCGGAACGCCGTCACTGTGCACCCGGTCAGGACCAGACTCTTCTTCGACGGGCGTTCACGATCGCTGTTGTCCGGCAGGGCCTGTCTGAAGTCGGACGCACGGGTAGCGGCACCATGCGCGCTGAGCCCTCCGTCTGTTCAGGCTGCACTGCCCGTGTGACGAGGTCGCACAGGCCTGACTAACCTCGATCGTTCATGAGTCACCGTCAGTTCGCTGATGGGGACTCGGTGTTTGTGTGGTGCGGCGGTTTTCGGGTGCGGGCAGGTCGAGGGCCCGGCCGTCGCGTCGGATGGGCGCCGGGTTCCACTTTCCCGGGTGGTGGTGCGGGTTGTTGAGACGGTCGAAGTAGCTGGTCAGCCGGGCTTCGGCAGGGCCTGGAGCCGGTTTATGGCTTGGGCGAGGACGTCGGTCCAGGGCCATCGGGCAGACAGGCGGAGCCAGCGGCGGCGGCCGGTGTTGATGAGTTGGGCGGCAGCGGAGAACAGGCGGAGCCGGAGCCGTTTGGGTTCCCAGCGGCGGGTGTCGCCGGTCAGGGCGAGCATCGCCATCCAGGCCAAGAGGTCGAGGGCGATGGAGACGATCTCGAGCCAGATCTGGTTCTGGGCACTGTCGTGCAGAGGCAGGTTGCGCAGGCCGGTGTCGCGGGCGTTGCGAATCCGGTCCTCGCAGCGGGCCCGGCGGCGGTGACGTAGTTCCAGGTCGGCGAGCTGGCCGCCCCTGGTACTGGTCGCGAAGCAGGTCAGCCGCAAGCCGTCGAGGTCGGGTGAAACTCAACTGGGCGCCGGGGTGGGGCCGTTCCTTGCGGACGATCAGTCGCATCCCCTTCGGCCACGTGGCCAGGTCGGGCATGGTGGATGGCCTCGGTGATGGTCATTCCGACGGAATACGACAGCCACCGGCCCCGACGGGTCAGCCAGTCGAGAAAGGCATGGGTGCCGCCGGCGGAGTCGGTGCGGATCAACGTCTGCCGTCCGCGGCGCAGTTGCCTGGGGAGCTGGGCCAGAGCGAGCCGGGTGGTTTCGATGTGATCGCTCGCGGTGTTGGAGCCCGCGTTGCCAGGCCGCAGCAGGGCGGCCACCGGCTCCCCGGACCCGACCTGACCGTGGTCGACGAACGCGACGAGAGGGTGATGACTGAAGGTCTTCTTCCAGGTCGCGGTGGCGTCCTGCTTCTCGGAGTGTGTCAGGACGAGCACGCCGTCGATGTCCACGATCACCTGCCCGCCGGCGGCCGGAGCATCATCCCCGGCCAACTCCCAGACGCGGGAGCGTACTTCTCCTCGGGCCGTACGGATCGCGGCCAGGGCCTTCGGCCCGGCTGCGGCAAGCGTGTCGATCAGACGCGAGATGGTCGGATCGGAGGCCACCGGGCCGAACACCTCGGGTTCGGCCCGCAGCATCGCCGCGTCCGCCAGGCAGTCCCCGCCCAGAGCCGCCGCGAGCGCGGCATCGAGGAGGACCTTGCCCGGATCATGCACGGTCCGCGGCTTGCGCCACGGCGTCAGCGCCGTGGATATCGCCCGGTCCAGCCCGGACTTGCGGACCGTCTCGACCAACAGCACCGCCCCGGCCTGCGAGACCACCGAGCGGTCACCGCCTTCGACGCGGACGGACGGATAGGACCCGATACTCTTCTTCACCTGGGAAGTGCTTCTTCCCTCGCCACGTACAGGACCCTCAGCAAGTCCTATCGTTGCAGGTCAGGAGCGTTTTCTGTTGTCCCGGTCACCCACCGGACACCACTCCTTAGGCGGCCTCGGTTTGTCGTCAGATTTGCGGGCGATGGTTGCCACGGTGAACAGCCGGTCGACGGCGGAGCGCGGGACGATCGTCCCGGCCGGGTCGAGGCTCAACATGAACGGCTTTTCCAGGGCCGCTGCGCAGCCGTGCAGAAGGCGGGCGAGCCAGGCACGCGGAGTGCTTCGCGGACGCGCTGCCCGGATGTCCCAGACGGCGGGCTTCGACGGGGAGAAGCCCCAGAAGGGCTGGGTGATCCTCGACGCGTCCCTGATCCGTCGCCGGGCCCTCCCGGACGAGCAGATGGCGGCCGCACCTGCGTCGAGGTGGCGGACGGTCTCCCCAGAGATCGTCCGCGTCCGGGACAGCAGGAACCCGCACGGTCCGGCGCCGGTCTTCCGGCCGCCGGATGGTCCTCGTTTGTCTCGGCCGTCAAGGGCGGGGAACTGCTCGGCCACTGAGTGTGCCGGCGGCGACGGCTCGGGGGCGTAACCCGAGGGGTTCCGCCCCCGAGGTCAGAGCGGCCTTTTCATGTAGTCGAGCTTGAAGTCCAGGCAGGCCAGGTCCTCGTCATCGACGGTGAACGCGCGGAGCGAGACCGAGAACTTCGCCTGCGGGGTGGGGTTGGGCAGTGGCGGTGTGAAGGTCAGTTCGATCTCCCCCTTGGGGAGGGGGCTGGTGCTCGCCGGGGAAACCAGAGTGAAGAACTGGTCTCGACGTAGCTCCTCAAGGAGGTCGAATCGCTTGCTGAGGATCTTGATGAGGCCGAGCTTGATCACGACGTCCGCATAGGCGCCTTCTTCGATCGGCTCCTGGGCGAATCCCTTGATGGTGAACCGTGACGATTCTTTCGCGTCCAGAGGATCCGGGGACGCCGTGACGCTTTGGATCTGCAGGGCGTCCGACTCAAGCCCGCAGTTCGAGTACGACCAACTTGTCATGAGCGGAGAGTAGTGGAGCGGATGCGGCTGTTGTCGTCGGACACTCGATTAGCTAAGCACTCGCGACTCTGCGCTGTAGCCAGTCACTTTCGCAGCGGCATCCTGCTTGTCGGAGGGGGTCAGCATGAGCATGCCGCCGTCCAGGCCCACGGTCACCCGCACACTTGCCGTGATGGGGCTGTGGAGGTCCTTCGAGGGTCATCGGGTCCTGAAGCGGCGGAAGAGGTTTCGGGCCACGTGTACGCCCGGGCCGCCGAAGCCGACGATGTCGACGCGTCCGTCGCCGGTGATGTCGGCGAGGAAGCGGGGGTGGCGGTCGACCCTCCAGGCGCCTGCGTCGTCGTTGTACCCGAACCCGCGGCACACCAGTTGGGCCTGCTCGAACTGGCCGCCGCCGTGGCTGTGCGCTACCCAGACGCCCTCGTTGCCGAAGCCGACGATGTCCCGGTTGCCGTCGCCGGTGACGTCGGCGAGGAATCGGAGGTGCTTCGCGGCCGTCCACCCCTGGGCGAGCCCGAAGTCGTTCAGGACGAGCTTCGCCGGCTCGAACGTGCCGTCGCCGCGGCCGCGGGAGACGACGACGCCCTGCGGGCCGAACCCGACGATGTCCAGTGCGCCGTCGGCGGTGGTGCCGACCAGGAACCGGGGGTGTTCCTCGACCGAACTCCACCCCTGGTCGACCCCGAATGCGTCGAGGACGTACAGAGGCTCTGCGAACGTCCCTTCCTCGTCCTGGAGTGACACCCAGACGCCGTCGTCGTGGCAGCCGACGATGTCGAGCCTGCCGTCACCGGTGGTGTCGGCGAGGAAGCGGGGATGCTTGTCGGCAACCCAGCCACCCGCCTCCTCGTTGTGGCCGAACGCCCTCAGGACGGGTTCGTCGGCGATCGGTGCGAACGTCCCTTCCTCGTCCTGGAGTGACACCCAGACGCCGTCGTCGTGGCACCCGACGATGTCGAGCCTGCCGTCACCGGTGGTGTCGGCGAGGAAGCGGGGATGCTTGTCGGCAACCCAGCCACCCGCCTCTTCGCTGTGGCCGAACGCCTTGAGGACCGGCTCACCGTCGGCGGGCGCGAACGTACCGTCCTCGTCCTGGGCCGACACCCGGACACCGTCGGCGGCAAGCACGACGACGTGAGGCTCGCCGTCGCCCGTCACGTCCGCGAGGGTCCACAGGTCCGCGGGGCTCGCGGAGGGCACGGATGGGTGCAGGAGGCGCTCGTTGTCGAACGTCCCGTCGCCTCTGCCGGACGAGGTCACGGCCCCCTTCCCGGGTTTGAGCCCGACGATGTCCGCCCGCCCTTCTCCCGTGGTGTCGGCGAGGAACCGCGCTCCGATACCGGCCCACCAGCCCGGTTGCCCGCCGGGAGAGCGGTTGGACCCGTCGCCCCTCCACCCGCCGGCGTCCTGGTCGCTTCCGAACTGTTTGAGGACCAGCAGTACGTCGCTGAAGGAGGGGGTCGCATCGGGTGTCGGCCGCAGCGCGGTCGAGCGGGCCAGCCGCCAGGACTGGCGGCTGTTCCAGTGGCTCAGTGGTGCCCAGTGCAGCACCAGGTCGCTTGTGCGCTCGGGCTCGGCCGGGACGAACCGCCAGCGCTGGCTCTCCGCGCTGTCGTCGTACTCGCGCAGGACGATTCGGGTGTCCTCCTCGCTGTCCTCCTCACCAGGTTCGGCGAGGTCGAGAACGGCGCCGTCGGTCACGTCCTCGATGAAGTAGAGGCCCGCTTCGCCCTGAACGGGGACGATGTGCCAGTGCTGGCTCTTCTTGCCGGCGGCGGCTCTGTACTGGCGGACGCCGCGGTCCGCGGTGGCGGGGTTGTCGAGCACCTCGCCGCTGACCGCGTTGCGGATGACATATGCCTGGTCGTCCTGGGCGTCCGGTACGGGGGTGAACTGCCACTGCTCCGGGGGCGGGCCGTCCTCGGGGAAGTCGCGGACGACGAGCGTCCCGTCCGCGCTCGGCGCGGCCTTGGCGCCGAGGGTTTTCCCCGTGGCGGCGTTGACGATCTCCAGCTTCAGATCTTCCGTGGGCACGGGCATCGTGGTGCCTCTTCCAGGCGGTGGGGCGTTGGCTCGGGACGGTTGTGGGCGCGGAAGTGGCCGCGGTTCACGTGAAGATGTGGTGGTACGGGACGTTCCACTCGCTGGGCAGCCGCGGGTAGAACGTGTTGATGACCGTCCCGGTGAAGTCCCCGCCCCAGTTGTAGGTGAGACGCGCCTCGCCGGCGGCCGTCACCGTATGGTCCTTGAACCCGAGGATGGTGTCGGGGTGGGTGATCGGTACGAAGGTGATCCCGCCCCACGGCGTCACCGTGACGACCCAGAGCTGGGTGTCCTCGGCCGCGCCGTTCTTCCCGCGCCACTTGTCCCCGACCTCGCCGGGGAGGCCGACCCGGAGGACATCGTTGGGGTCCTTGGGGGCGTCCTGGTGGACGGTGATGCGCCTGCGCTGCGGCTTCGGCACGCCATCGTCGCCGCGCCCGGCGTCGGCATCGGCCGCACCGGCGGGTGGGGGTGTCACCTGGCCCGCGGCGCTCTCGATGAAGTACAGCGGCCGCTGCCCGAAGAAGCCGCCGGGGGTGATGTACCAGAGGTGGCCCTCCGCCTCCTTGGTGTCCGGATCGAGCGCCGTCGCCAGCCCGACCCCCTTGTCGTGGATTTCCTCCTTCAGCTCGGCG
Organism: Streptomyces sp. NPDC086554; assembly: GCF_040686095.1. Lineage (NCBI taxonomy): Bacteria > Bacillati > Actinomycetota > Actinomycetes > Kitasatosporales > Streptomycetaceae > Streptomyces > Streptomyces sp. NPDC086554. Next base: position 36,076 of record NZ_JBFBJK010000007.1, on the reverse strand, counting down.
GGCCGCAGGTAGCCGCCGTTGAAGGCGTGGACGAGCATGACCGGCCGATTTTCGAGCAGTGCTGCCACGATCGCGTTGTCGTAGCTGTTCACCGCCACCGGGCCGCCGACCACCAAATTCGCCATTGCCGTGCGTTCTTGGGTGTACATCGCGGAAACCTCACCTGTTCTTGATGTGGAGAACAACGCGTCGGGTGCTCAGTACAGTGATTTAGCACGTGGCATAACCGCAAGGTCAATAACCCTCGATCGAAACGGCCCCGAAAAGCGAATACACGACCGAGACAAATACCCTCAAAACCGGCAAAGTTCGAGGTCACACCACCCCTGGGTGTGAATTCTGGAAAAGCCGTCGAGCAGGTAACTCGGGATGGGTGGTGAATCTTCATAACCCGATTGAGCGTGATACTCGGAGAGGTCTTCTCGGGTAATGGCATCCGTGCTAGCTTCGTTTGTCGGAACGTGTGCGCAGATGCCTGTTCCATTTCACCGAGCGCGGATTCGGCCAGATCAGTCGAGGACAGAAATTGCCTTCCAATGCGTACAACCTGGAACGGGCCAAGCGCCAACCGCTGACCAAGAAAAACCTGCGGGAACTCGGCATCGCGCAGGCCTCAGAGTCCATCCTGGGCCATCCCAGCCTGGTCTACGTCGACGACTACGGTGTGCGGCACAAGCCCGTCGGGTTCTCCGTGAACAAGTTGAGGTTCGGCGATTTCACGGGCAGTTCCGCGTTCGATCTGGGGTGGCTCGCCTACATGAACCTCGGGGAGCCGCTGATCGAGGAGCGGCGCAACATCAGTCAGCCCCCGCCCGACACGTTCTCCTCGCGCACCTACGTCAACCGCAGTCGGTCCGAGATGGACTTCACCGACTCGGTCGATTTCACCGTGTCGAACGGGGCCACATGGTCACTCACCGGAGACACCAAGCTCACCTTCGGCGGCAACGTCAGCGCGCAGCTGCAGCTGCAACTGCAACTGCAGCTCGGTCTGAACCTCCAGGCGCAGCTTCAGACGCAGCTGAAGAACGAGATGACGAACAAGAACTCGAACACGATGACCAGCAAGAACAGCCCGGAAAGCGTGGGGATGGACAACGCGAACGGCGTCGATATGGGTATGACCAACGGGATGACGAACTCAGCGTCGGGCTCGGTGACAGGCTCGACAGCGTTCACGACGACGGGCAGCGCCTCCGGTACCGCGGGGCTCAACGCCGCGCTGGCGCAGGGTGTCGCGGCTTCTGTCGGCGGTTCTCTGACCACCAGCTGGGCCTCGAAGTCGCAGATTTCCGGCAAGGTCCCGCCGGGCTCCCGTGTGGAGACCCTCGTCACGCAGCGCCGTACCCACAAGCAGTACACGTACGAGATCCCGGTGACCTTCTCCGGGCTGCTCGCGGTGGAGTACAAGGTGCCCGTGGCAGTCCTGTCTCCCCCGCAGCGCGAGGACTACCCCGGCCTCGGCCGGTTGGTCGCCCGCGACATCAGCGACATCGGTCTGGCGAACGGCGGCTTCCGCATGAAGGGGCTGGCCGAGGTCGTCTCCGCACTGGAGGTCCACCACACGATGTTCGACAGCGAGAGCCTGATCGACAGCCAGCGAGAGCTGTACAAGAAGCCTTGACCGGGCGGCACGGCCACGACAACGAACAGAGGTGACGACCATGGTGTTCGACAACATCTTCCGCTTCGCGGGCCAGGGCGCAGGGCTCTTCTCGGTGACCACCGGCCGGGACAAGCCGCAGCCCGGGGCGGGCGTCGACTTCGAGGACGCCGACGACGAGACCTACGACGACACGACCACGAGCTTGTACACCAGCGCGATCCACGGGGCTTCCTCCCGGGCGAAGACCGTGCAGGAGCAGTGCCCCGAAGCGCGGGTCGTCCTGGGTTTTCTCGGCGACTTCGTCCACAACACCCAGGCATCGGCCGATGCGCAGGCCCAGTACGCCCAGAAGCCCAGCTCGGTATCCACGGCGGCGGCCGCCGGAATGCAGGAGTCGAGTGCGACGGTGACGGGCCGCAGCGACCTCAAGAAGCCCGAGGGCCTGAAGGACATGCCGACCAAGGACGAGTGCATGCAACCCGAGCCGAAGACCCCCGAGGCCAAGGAGCCCAAGGCCCCCAAGGCGAGCGCCGAGAAGCCGGAGCGTTCCGAGTAGCGTCCGGGGTCCGAGGGGTCAGGGGCGTCGCCGCCCCTGACCCCTCGTTCGTGTGTCACACGGCGAGCAGCTGCCACTGTCGGTCGCGGTGGTCGCCCTCCGCCCCATGCTGCTTGATCGCCGCGGGGGCGTTGGTGTCGACGCGCAGGAGCAGACCGCTGTTGAGGTTCGCGATCTCGTACACCCGTGGAGTGTCGGTCACGGAGCCCACCGGGATCAGCTTCCACTGCTGGTGGCGTGCGCTTCCGTCCTCGTAGGCGCGCTGCGCGACCGGCTCCCCGTCACACACGTGGCCTCCGACGACCTCCAGGACCTTGCCGCTGCGCACATTCTCGATCCTGTACAGGACGTCACCGTCGTCCTGGCCGGACGCAATCAGCCGCCACCGCTGGTGAGCCCTGGGGGAGGCGAGGAACTGGTGGATCTCGGCGCCGTCCCTGGTGGACTCACGCAGCACCCCCATCCGCAGCCTGCTGCGGACGTTGGCCCAGGAGGCCACTGTGCCCGAATCGGGCAGCCCGGCCATCTTCGCGGACGCGACCTTCCGGACCCGGTGGTTTTCACGGTCGGTGATGTAGAGGGTGTCGACGCAGTCCACAGCGAGTCCGCGCGGGTGTTTCAGCTGGGCCGAAGCAGCCGGACCGTCGTCACCGCCGAATCCCGCGGTGCCCGTGCCGGCGACCGTGCTGATCGTCCCGTCAGTGGTGATCTTCCGGATCCGGTGGTTGCTGTACTCGGAGACGTAGAGGGTGCCTGTGCTGTCCACCACCACCGCCAAGGGGACGTTCAGCTGGGCCGAAGCAGCCGGACCGTCGTCACCGCCGAATCCCGCGGTGCCCGTGCCGGCGACCGTGCTGATCGTCCCGTCAACCGTGACCTTGCGGACCCGGTGGTTGTTGGCATCAGCGATGTAGAGGTTGCCCGCGCCGTCCACCGCCACCCCGTGCGGGTTCTTTAGCTGGGCTGAAACCGCTGGACCGCCGTCTCCTCCAGGTCCAGCGGACCCGTTCCCCGCGAACGTACTGATCTTCCCGTCAGTGGTGACCTTCCGGACCCGCTGGTTGCCGTGGTCGGCGATGTAGAGGACACCGGTGCTGTCCACGGCCACGCCGTACGGGCTCTTCAACCGGGCGGCCGTGGCGTCTGCGCCGTCACCGAGGAAACCCGCGACACCCGTGCCGGCGACCGTGCTGACCTGTCCATCGGCTGTGATCTTCCGAATCCGATGGTTTCCAGCATCGGCAACGTAGAGGGAGTCGGCGCTGTCCACCGCCAGCGCGCGCGGGCAGTTCAACTGGGCCAGGGCGGCAGGGCCGTCGTCACCCCGGGAGCCTGCCGATCCGGTTCCCGCGACCGTGCTGATCTTCCCGTCAGTGGTGATCTTCCGGATCCGGTGGTTGCTGTACTCGGAGATGTAGAGGGCGCCGACGCTGTCCACCGCGACCCCGTAGGGAGAGTTCAACTGAGCCGAAACGGCAGGCTCATTGTCCCCTTTGTATCCCGCGACCCCGGTCCCCGCGACCGTGCTGATCACAGGGGCGAAGTCCTCGTCACCTGTGGCTGTCGCCTTGGCATCACTCATGGTCATCCCTTCACCGCTCACCGACCGCCCGGCACCGACGGTTATCGCTTGATTCCAGATAGTCAGAAGGGTCTTGGGTGCGGCAAGTCCACTGTCGAGTGGTTTGCGGAGTGCGGTGACGCGTCACCGCACCGGACCGGCAGTCGACTCACGCCAACGCCCGGGGTGAGGAACTGGCGCGGCGGGCCACGCATTTGAGCAGACGTCACGGACACTTACGCGGTGCCTGACATGCTGCGACTCTGGATGAGACACGAATCCCGGCGGAACGAACGACGTGCCGCTCTCGTACCCGAAGACGCCCGCAAGTTGATCGCGAGCGGGGTACACCTGACGGTCGAGGAGTCTTCCCAACGCGTCTTTCCCACTCACGAGTACGCCGAAGTCGGCTGTGCGATCGCACCGCAGGGCAGCTGGGGGAGCGCGTGTCCCGCGACGGACTACGTCCTGGGCGTCAAGGAACTGCCCGACGAACCCACGGAGCTGACCCACCGACACATCTTCTTCGGGCACGCCTACAAGGGACAGGAGGAGGCGCCGCGGTTGCTGCGGCGCTTCGAAGCCGGGGGCGGCACCCTGTTCGACCTCGAACACATCCTCGATGCCGAGGGCCGTCGCATGGTCGCTTTCGGATACTGGGCGGGCTACGCGGGCGCCTCACTGGCCGTTCTCCAGCACCGGGGCGAGCTGACCGCACCGCTCGTCTCGTCATCCCGGGAGGAACTGAGCAGACGGCTGGCCCCGGGCGCAGCCTCGGGTGGCGTCACCGCCCTGGTGATCGGCGCGGACGGCCGCTCAGGAGGCGGGGCCTGTGACGCGCTCAGCACCGCCGGTATCGAGCCGACCCGTTGGGGACTCGATGACACCCGAAACCTCGACCGTGGCGCGCTGCTCGCGAATGACATCCTCGTGAACGCCATCGCTAGCTGTCGGCCTGTACCTCCGTTCGTGACGAAGGCCGAGCTCGACGACGAGCGGCGGCGGCTGTCCGTGATCGCCGACGTGACGTGCGACGTGGGCTCCGAGCTCAACGCCCTCCCCATCTACGACCGTGTCACCGACTGGGTCAATCCCGTGGAGCGGCTGCGCGGGGATCCTCGGCCCCTCGACATCATCGCCATCGACAACCTCCCCTCTCTCATTCCGGCCGAGGCCAGCCGGGCCTTCTCCGCCGACCTGTGGCCCCTTCTGCTGTCGTTGCGGGAGGGATCGGAAGTCTGGGACCGCTGCCTTGGGGCGTTCCGTCGTGCTCTCGCCTCACTCGGGGAGGGAGGCTGAACGGCCCAGGGCCCGTTCGGGATCGACACCGGGGAACTCGGCGAGCCACAGTGCGTAGAAGGCAGCCTCCTCCTCGGTGTCGCCCATGACGGTCTCGGTAGGACCCGCGGCCGACAGGACCGCCGTAAGGACGTCCTTGGCCCCGGAGCCGTGGCCGAACTGGAGCTTCCCGCGACGCAGGATCTCCTCCGGCAGCCAGCCGGCAAAGGCGTCCCGCAGCAGCTTCTTCTCCTCGATGCCCGGGCCGATCATCTTGTGTTCCGGCGGGATCGAGAGCGCCAGCTCGATGACGTCCCGGTCCAGGAACGGGACCCTGGCCTCCAGTCCGTACGCCATCGTCGTGCGGTCGCAGCGTTGCAGGTTCTCCCACTGCAGCCCCTCCACGGTCTCCACCAACCTGGACTGAAGGGCGTCCGGGGCCAGGTACGGCTCGCGGTGGCAGTCCGGGTAGCCGGCGAACAGTTCGTCCGCGCCTTCCCCGGTGAGTACGGCCCGTACGCGCTGAGAGGTGTACTCGGCGAGCAGCAGGTTCGGCACCGCACTGCGCACCAGATGCACGTCGAAGTGCTCGATCGCCCGCACCGCTCTCGGCAGAGCCGCCACAGCGTCCTCGGGGGTCATCACCACCTCGTGGTGTTCGGTGCCGAGATACTCCGCGACCACGCGCGCGGCCAGCAGGTCGGGGCTGCCGGGCGTACCGACCGCGAACGTCGGGAGCGGCCGGCGGTGCCCGTGACGCTTCGCGTACTCCGCGGCCACGGCCGTGACGATCGCCGAGTCGAGGCCGCCGGAGAGGAAGACGCCGATGCCGACGTCGCTCATCATCCGGTCCTCGACCGCGCTGACGATCGTCTCGCGTACCGCCTTGAGCAGCGTCTCGTCCCACTGGCCCGGTGCGGTGGGCTTCTGAGGGCGTCGGGCGGGACGTACCCGGGGTGGGACGGCGTCGGCGAAGCGGACAAGACCGCCCCGCCGGGTCCAGCAGCATCCTGGCGGGAAGCTGTCCACCAGCGGACGGTCGGCGGGGTCGAAGGCACGCAGCTCGCTGGCGAAGAGTACACAGCCGTCCTTGCGAGCCCAGTACAGCGGTTTCACACCCAGGGCGTCGCGGGCGACAAGGAGCGAGCCGGCCTCGTCGACGTGGGCGAGTGTGAACATGCCGCGGAGCCGGGTCAGTCCGGCGGGACCGTCCACGCGCAGCACGTGCAGGGCCGCCTCGCTGTCGGAGCCGGTCGTGAAGCGTTCGGGGCCCAGTTCCTCCCTGAGGTGGCGGTGGTTGTAGATCTCGCCGTTGGTGACGAGGCAGGAACGGCCGTCCGGCCCCACGAGCGGCTGGTGGCCGCCATGCGGATCCATGATGGACAGCCGCTGGTGGCCCAGCCAGACGTCTCCGCGGTGCGTCTCTCCTGCGTCGTCCGGGCCGCGATGCGCGATCCGGGCCAGCATCTCCCGGCAGAGCGGGACGTCGACCTCGCCGACAGCCGCAACGATTCCGCACATGGTGGGTCATCCTCCTCGAAGCTCACGCCAACGGGCGAAGACTCGTACCGAGGCTCCTTCGCCCCTGTCGCGGGTGGCGGTCCGTGGTGCCGGATCGGTTCGGTTCGGTTCGGTGGGCGTAGCCGGTCTTGACGTCATCGTGCAAGAGGGCGGTGACGGCGGTGGGAGTGGAACTGTCGGTCACGGTGCTGTTGCCGAGCTGGCCGGCCCTCCCCGCGCCCCAGCTCATCACCGCGGCTGGATCTCGTCCGCGGCGGCGAGGGCGGTGGCCGGTATGGCACAGGCGGCCGTCGTGGCCAAGACGGCCACAAGGCGCACCACAGTGGTGCGATGCACGACAGGGGACATGGCGCTCCTTCGGTATGTGAGAGCGAGCCGAGCGTTCCGGCGGAGTGACAGGGCACGTCTCAGGAGCCGTGCCCTGAGACCCGTCGGAGGAACGGCTGTGCGACATCTGCAGCTTCACCTAGGCCTGTCGGCGCCGCGAGCGGCACATTAGCGAATCACTCGTTCGGCGGTCGGCCGTGCAGAAGGGGCGCCACCGGCGCGAAAGCAGCTCCGCGCCCCCTCCGGGAAGATGACGGCCAATAAGGTGAAGACACCTCTTTTACGGGCTTTCCGGCGCCGCGTGGGCGGGCGCGACTGATGCCGACGGGTGAACTGCGGCAGGCCTCGCCGATTCGGTCCGGAGAGACGGCAAGGGCGTCGATCAGACGGGAGACCATCGGGTCGGAGGCGACCGAGCCGAAGACGGCCGGCTCACACCGCAGCATCGCGACGTCTTCACCTGGGAAGTGCCTCTGGTTTCAGTGGCAACAAGGTCCTCGACCATCCTCGTTCTTGCTGGCCAGAGGCGCTTTCTGCTTTCCTTACCGCCTGCCGGTCAGCCCACTTCATGAAAGCCCGAGGCTAATCTTCCGCCGACCCTCGTTGGATGACAGTAAGCCGCCGGGTGCCGCGCTTCGGCGGACGGGCCGCGGACCCGTCGGTTCCTTGCTCCTGGGGCAAGATGATCGCCGTCGGTCGCGGTTCTCGTTTGGCCGAACTCGATGAAGTGCTGTGTCGGCGCTACCGATGGGCCCTGCAACTCGACTGCGTCGAGAGTTTCCATACGGAGGGGGAAGCCGAGGTGATGAGCTTGCCGATCTCGTGGCGTTCCGCTCCTCGAGGGCCCAGCTCTTCGGCGACTCGGCGGAACGTTGCGTGGGTGGCGCCGCGAGTGAGGGCTGCTTTCTCGAACTCGTCGAGTCGGGTGAGCAGAGTGGTGAGGTCGGTGTCAGTTGCCTTGGTGCTCAGCAGTCTTGTTGCCTTGGTGCGTTCGTAGTCGATCTCGGAGGTGCCGCAGATGTCGCGGCACCGTTGCTCCGCCTCGTCGAGGCCGGTTGTGTTGAGCAAGGCTTGGGCGAGACGGTTGTCGGCGAGAGCAGCCGGGAGGTCGACTTCATGGACCGTGGGGCCTTCGTCGGTGAGGGGGACGAGGAGCCCGGCGTCGCGTACCTCGCACAGGCCGCGGGCGCCTTGGGCGGTGGCGGCCAAGAGGGCGGCGGCCTCGGAAGGGTGCCAGCGGAGTACGGAGCTGATGGTCTTGGCGTGCGCGGGGGTGAGCGTTGTGAGGAGCGGGCCGAGGCTGGGGCGTAGGACATCGGCAGGGAGTTCGCCGTCCAGGCCGGGGCCCGCCACGAGGAGGCGTACGGGCGCCTCGGCGCGGGTGCAAGCGGCCAAGGTGAGGGCGTCGGCCAGGGGGCTGCGCAGGGTGGGTTCGTCGCCGTGGGCGAGGATGTCGCCGCCGACGTCCAGGAGGTCGATCGTCCCCGGGGTGAAGTGGGCGATGAGTTCGTTGAGTTGGCGGGTGATGCCTGTTGCTCTGGCGTATGGGTCGATCAGGGCGAAGGTGTGGGGGAGTTCGGCCGCGAGGCGGGGGAGTGTGGCCGCGTGTGGTGGCTTCAAGGTCGCGTTGCCGGGGACGGCCCAGACGTGTGGGGTGAGTTGGCGCAGGCCGATGAAGTCGGCGGGGGAGCGGGGGCCCGGGACCGGGTCGACGATCAGGCGGTCCCAGGAGTACGTCAGGATCAGCGCCGGCGTCTCGTCCTCGCTGTACAGCGCGGCGTGCAGCATCGCGGCCGCTACCGCGTCGCCGCCGCCTCCGGCCGCCACAATGAGCCGTTTCACGTGAACAGGGTAGGGGGCCACCTCGCGCGTGCACACCTATAGTGGCCACTGGTATTAGCCAGTCGGTGAAGGGAATGTCGCGTGCCCGAGATCGCTGAGGCCTTGCCCAAGTACCTGCAGATCGCCCAGTTCATTCGCGATCAGATCCTGCGTGGGGATCTACAACCTGGTGAAGAGGTTCCGTCTGAGCGGCAGTTGGCTGCCGATTGGAACGTCTCCCGGCCGACCAGCGCCCGGGCGTTGGAGGCGCTTCGGCATCAGGGGCTTGTCGAGAAGAGGCAGGGCTCGGGGACGTACGTACGCGATCAGCAAGTGCACCGGCGGGCTCGCGAGCGCTATGGGCGGGCGCGGCAGACGGGGCGGATCTATGGTCCGGGGGAGTACGCGGTCATCGCGTCGGCCGGGTATGCCGAGGCGCCGGATCATGTGGTTGAGGCGCTTGAACTCGGCAAGGACCGCAGGGCAGTTCAGCGGCGGCGGGTGACCAATTCGGGAGAGGGCCCTGTCGAGGTGTCCACCTCCTGGTTCCCGGCCGAGCTGGGACGCAGGGCACCCAAGCTTGTCGAGCCCGAGCGGATCCGTGAAGGCACGGTCATGTACGTCGAGGAAGTCACCGGGCGTCGTGGCAGTTATGGCGAAGATCGCGTCTGTGCTCGGTTGGCCACCGAGGAGGAGGGTGACGACCTTGGGCTCGAACTGCCCGCGCCGGTCTTGGTGGTTCACCACGTCGTCTACGACCTGCAGGACCGTCCGTTGGAGTTCGCGGAGGCCGTGTATCCGCCAGGGCGCTGGGCGTTCGAGCAGGGTTACCCGTTGGGGTGAGTGGCGGGTGTTGCTTCGTCGGAAGCCCTTGCGGCCCGAAGTGGCCAATGCCTATCCGGTAAGTGGCCTTAGCCACTTACCGGAAGGGGAAGCGCAATGACGCGCACCGATTGCGACTCCGGCGACGACGCCCTGCTCGAACCTCTCGGCGGGATGGTCCTCTATCCCGTCCCGGAGTCGGTGGGGCGGGCTCGGCGCTGGTTCCGGAAGTTCACCGAGCCGCATCAGCTCGGCTGCTCCATCGATGACTGCGTGCTGATGGTCTCGGAGTTGGTCACCAACGCCATCCTCTATGGGGAGGCGGACGAGCCCTGGCGGGTGCGCGTGCGCTGGTACCGCTTAGGCGAAGCACTGCGCGTGGACGTACACAATCCCGGCTGTCCCGCCCACGTCCGCCTGCGCTCGCCTCGGGCCACGGAGGCTCACGGGCGCGGCCTGCTTCTTGTCGACGCGCTGGAGCCATGTGCGGGGTCCGGTGGCTTGCTCCCAGTTTCGGGGAGGGGTGGGATCGGGAAAGGAACTCCCGGTTGAACTTCAATCCCCGCCCACACCCCCCGTACTCTCCCGCTCGATAAGCCGAGGCAACGGCACCTGCACAGTCGCCGCGGCCTCACCGTCGATCAGCGCGAGCAACTCCCGCGCCGCAGTCCGCCCGAAGGACACCGTGTCGCGCGACAGCGCCGTCAGCCACGGATGCACCATCCGGCACAGCGCCGAGTCCTCCCACGCCACCACCGAAACATCCCCGGGCACGCTGAATCCGAGGGACGAAGCCGCGGCGACCCCCGCCACCGCCATCACGTCGTTGTCGTACACGAGCGCCGTCGGCGGCGACGCGGCGCCGAGGACCCGCCGCGTCACGGCCGCGCCCTCCGCGTCGGAGTAGTCGGTGGTCATCGAGCGGACCTCGGACAGGTCCCGCCGCTGCGCCTCCGCCCGCAGCGTACGGATCCGCCGCTCCGTGTGCGCGAGGCCGGGCAGCCCCGCGATGTGCACGATGCGCCGATGCCCGAGGTCGTACAGATGGTCCACGACGGCCGCCATCGCCCCCGCGTCGTCCGCCCAGACCGTGGAGAGGCCCGGATGCGCCGCGTCCGGATCCGGCGCGCCGCCCGTCACCACGGCCGGCAGACCCAGTTCGTGCAGGAGCGCCGGGCGGGGATCGTCCGTGCGCGGGTCCACGACCAGGACGCCGTCCACCCGGTGCTCGGCCCACCAGCGCTGGTAGACCGCGCACTCGGCCGCCACGTCCTCCACCACCTGGAAGAGCAGGCCCAGGTGACGCTCCGCCAGTACTTCCTGGATGCCCGAGATCAGCTGCAGGAAGAACGAGTCGACGCCGAGCGTCCCGGCGGGGCGTGCCACTACGAGCCCCACTGTCGCCGAGCCCTCACCTGACAGTGCGCGCGCCGCCGTGCTCGGCCGCCAGCCCAGCTGCTCGGCGACCCTGCGGACGCGGTCGCGGGTGACGTCGGAGACTCCGGGCCGGTCGTTGAGCGCGAAGGAGACGGCGCTCTCGGAGACTCCGGCGCGGCGTGCGATGTCCTTCATGGTCGGCCGGCGTGCCGGTGACCGCTTGCCTTGCACCCGTGTTGCCCCTTTCCCGTTGCCCGCATACTAATGCGCTTGAGCCCGCCCACTCTAAAGCGCATTAGTCGATCCCCGCAAGAACTTCAACACACCTCGCTGACCTGCGGAGTTGGTGCGCTCACCAAGGATTCTTCAACGAATCCATTGACTTTTTACCCGCGTTCCATGCAGGGTCTGCCTCACGCTGGGCCGAGCAAAGGAGCCGTTTCACCGTGCGCATCTCCCGTCACCCCCGCACCCATCGAAGGGCAGTTGCCGCTGCCGCCGCCATCGCCGCGCTTCTGCCGCTGAGCGCCTGCGGGGACGGAGGTGACGGCGGCGGTTCGAACGACGCGTCCGGCAAGATCGAGGGCGAGATCACCTTCCAGACCTGGAACCTGAAGGCCAACTTCAAGTCGTACTTCGAGGGCGTCGTCGACGGCTTCGAGAAGAAGTACCCCGGCACGAAGGTGAATTGGGTCGACCAGCCCGGCGAGGGCTACGCCGACAAGATCAGTGCCGACGCCGCCGCAGGTACCCTCCCCGACGTCGTGAACGTCTCGCCCGACCTGGTGGCCCCGCTCGCCAAGGCCGGCCTCGCGCTCGATCTCGACAAGGCCGCGGGGAAGTACGAGAAGGAGTACCTGCCGGGCGCGTGGCAGAGCCATCAGATACCGGGCACGGAGGGGACGTACGCCTTCCCCTGGTATCTGAACACCGGGCCGCTCTTCTACAACAAGCGGCTCTTCAAGGACGCCGGGCTCGACGCCGAGAAGCCGCCGAAGACGTTCGACGAACTCTTCGACGCCTCCCTGCAGATGTCGAAGAAGAGCAAGGGCAAGACCGCCACGCTCGCCAACATTCCAGCCATCGAGGACTTCGGGCGCTACGGCGTACCGCTGATGGACAAGGAAGGCACCAAGTTCACCTTCAACGGCCCCAAGGGGGTCGAACTCCTGAAGAAGTACAAGGAGTTGTACGACGCGAAGGCGCTGGATGGGCAGGCGCTCAACGCGACGCCCGAGTCGACGGGCAAGAAGTTCCTCACCGAGGCCGTCGCCATGAACCCGGGAAGCGCCCTGGACCTCGGCAAGTTCAAGAAGGAAGCGCCCGGTCTCTACAAGAACATCGGGATCACCCCGCAGATCACCAACACCGGCAAGGACAACATGTATGTGATGGGGGTGATGGTGAACACCCGCACGAAGCAGACGCCCGCCGCCGTCGCCTTCGCGCATTACGTCACGGATGCGCAGCACCAGATGTCCTTCGCCAAGAAGGTCGCGATCTTCCCCAGTACCAAGGGCTCGCTCGACGACCCGTACTTCACCGAACAGGACGGTACGGACGACACGCGCGTGCGGATCGCCGCCGCCAAGTCCATCGAGACCGCGGTGAATTACACGCCGGTGCTCTTCAGTGAGCAGATGAAGATCGAGCTGCGCAACAGCGTGGGCAAGGCCCTGCAGGGCAAGGAGAGCCCCCAAGAAGCGCTTGACAACGCTGTCAAGAACTGTGACCGGCTGCTGAAGCAGAGCTGAGACGATCCGGGACCGCCACCATGAAAAGCTCAAGCGCCGCCACCGCGCCACGCCCGGGACCTGCCCGCGGCCGCATCCGGCGTCAACTGCCGTCCAGCCCCTGGCTGTTCGCCGCGCCCGGACTCGCGATCGTGGGGATCTTCATCCTCTATCCGTTCGTCAGCACGGTCATCAACTCCTTCACCGACAAGCGGACCCTGCTTCCGGGGGAGTACATCGGTCTGGACAACTTCCGTGAGCTGCTGCACGACGAGATGTTCTGGATCGGCCTGCGCAACAGCACGCTGTACGTCGTCGGGGTCGTCCCCGCGCTCGTCCTGCTGCCCCTGCTGCTCGCGATGCTCGTCCAGAAACACATCCCCGGCATCACCTTCTTCCGGTCCGCCTTCTACACGCCGGTGGTCGCGTCCGTCGTCGTGGTGGGCCTGATCTGGGTGTGGATGCTGGATGAACGGGGCCTGGTCAACGCGGTGTTGGAGGCCGTGGGTGTCGGCAGGCTCGGCTTCCTCAGCGACCAGTGGCTGCTGCTCTTCAGCGCCATGGCGGTCACGGTCTGGAAGGGCCTCGGCTACTACATGATCATTTATCTGGCGGCGCTCGCCAACGTCCCCCGCGAGCTCCATGAGGCCGCGGCGGTGGACGGTGCAGGAGCGGTCCGCCGCTTCTTCACCGTCACCGTCCCCGCCGTGCGCTCCACGATGGTCCTGGTCGCCGCGCTGTCCTCGGTCGCCGCCTTCAAGGTGTTCTCCGAGGTCTACCTGATGGCAGGGCCCAACGGCGGTCCCGCGGGCGAGGACACGACGCTCGTGATGCTGGTGCAGCGCGTCGGAACCGGCCTCACCGGCCGCGTCGGCTACGCGTCGGCCATCTCCGTCGTCGTCTTCGTCGTCACCGTCGCGCTGATGCTGCTCGTGCTGCGGGCGGACCGGAAGGAGGACGCGTGAGCATCGCGACCGACGCGCGCAAGACCGAGCAGCCGGTGCGGACCGGCGAGAAACCCCGCAAGAAGCGCGCCCGGCGCGGGCGGATCACCGACGAGAACGGCCGCCGGATGCCCGTGTGGGAGATCGTCCTGCGCTACGTACTCCTGCTGGGCGTGCTCGCGCTGATGATCGGCCCGTTCCTGTGGCAGCTGTCGACGTCCCTCAAGGGACCGCACGAGAACATCTTCAGCTCGCCGCCGAAGTTCCTGCCGTCCGAGCCGACCCTGCACAACTACGAGCGCGTCGCCGACACCATCCCCGTCTGGGACTACGCGCTCAACTCCCTGAAGGTGGCCACCGCCAACGTGGTGACCAACTGCGTGGGCGCCACCCTCGCCGGCTACGCGCTCGCCCGCCTGCGCTATCGGGGCCGCAAGGTCGCCACCCTCGTCTTCATCCTCGCCATGCTGGTGCCGGTGGAGGGCATCATCATCGCCCAGTTCACGACCATGCGGGAGCTGGGCCTGAACAACACCCTCATCGGCGTACTGCTTCCCGGCTGCGTCTCGGCACTCAACGTGCTCCTGATGCGCAACGCCTTCCTGAACCTGCCGTACGAGGTGGAGGAGGCGGCGTACGTCGACGGGGCGAACGTATGGCAGCGGTTCGCCCGGATCGCCCTTCCGGCGGTCAAGGGAACCCTCGCCGTGGTCGCGATCTTCGCCTTCATGGGCGCCTGGGACGACTTCCTCTGGCCGCTGATCGTGCTGAGCGACCCGGACCGGTTCACCCTGACCATCGGCCTGAACTATCTGCACGGCACCTTCGCCAACGACGAACGGCTCGTCGCGGCGGGCACGGTCATCGCCGTCCTGCCGCTGATCGCTCTCTTCGCCTGTCTGCAGCGGTACTTCTTCCGCGGGGTCGGCGAGGGGGCGGTCAAGGGCTGAGGCCCGCCCCGGGCCGGAGGCCGCACCGCCCGCCGCCGCCCGGCTCGTCCGCCGCCGTACGGAGATCATCCCCCCCCGCACCCCCGAGAACCAGGACTCGTATGCCTCGCACGCCTTCTGACGTGGTGCGCTTCGGCGCCAACTACACGCCGAGCCAAGGGTGGTTCCATCACTGGCTCGACTTCGACCTCGACGCCGTGCGCGCCGACCTCGACTCGATCGCCGCGCTCGGCCTCGATCACATCCGGGTTTTCCCCATCTGGCCGTACTTCCAGCCCAACCGCACCCTGATCCGGCCGCGCGCCGTCGAGCAGCTGGTCGCGGTTGCGGACGCCGCCGCCGAGCGCGGTCTCGACGTCAACGTCGACGGACTGCAGGGCCATCTGTCGAGCTTCGACTTCCTGCCCGCGTGGACGCAGACCTGGCACCGGCGGAACATCTTCACCGACCCGGACGTCGTGACGGCGCAGGCCGAGTACTTGCGCACGCTCGCCGCCGCGCTCGCCGACCGGCCGAACTTCATCGGCATGACCATCGGCAACGAGGTCAACCAGTTCTCGGCGGGGCCGCATCCCGATCCGGACCGGATCACCGAGGAGCAGGCGGAGGCGTGGCTGACGCGGGTGCTCGGCGCGTGCGAGGAGGGCGCCCCGGGGAAGCTGCATCTGCATGCCGAGTACGACGCGGCCTGGTACCAGGACGACCAGCCCTTCACCCCGGCGCAGGCCGCCCGTCTCGGGGGTGCGACAGCCGTGCACTCCTGGGTGTTCAACGGGACGGCGCAGCGGCACGGGCGGGAGAGTGTCGCCACCGAGCACCATGCGGCGTACATGATCGAACTGTCCAAGGCGTGGGCGGACGATCCGCGCCGTCCGGTATGGCTCCAGGAGGTCGGGGCGCCCGCGCCCCTCATCCCCGCGGAGCACGCGGCGGCGTTCACCGAGGCGACGGTGGCCGCGGCGCTGGACTGCGCGGATGTGTGGGGCGTGACGTGGTGGTGCTCCCACGATGTGTCGCGGTCGCTGGCGGACTTCCCCGAACTCGAGTACAGCCTGGGTCTGTTGAGCAATGACGGACGGGTGAAGCCGGGGGGTGCGGCGTTGGCGCGGATCGCCAAGGAGTGGCGGGGGCGGAAGTATGCGCCTGCGGCGCGGGCGACGGCGGTGGTCGTGGACGGCGCCGTCTCCCGGCGCTCGGAGTGCGCGCCCGGAGGGGTGGTCTTCGAGGCGTTCGCTCGCCTCGTGGCGGATGGCGTACGCCCTGCCGTTGTCCTCGCCGGACGGGCGGGGGATGCGGGGCATCTCGCTGCGCGGGGCATCACGGAGGTCGTGTCGCCGGGGGAGGTGAGCTAGGCCCCTTCCCGAAACTGGGGCTGCGCCCCAGACCCCGATCAAGACCGCCGCTTCGCGGCGGATCTTTCCCGCCCGCCCACCCGATGAGCCCCCGGGAGACCCACATGCACGACGACCGCACCCTCATCGAAGCCCGCCTCAAGCGCGTCCTCGACGAACGGATCCGCCCCGCCGTCTACCCGGAATCCGTCCCCCTGGACGTAGCCGTCTGGACCGCCCCCGGCGAACCCGTCCCCGTTGCCGAAGGCCTCGCCGCCCAACCCGCGCCGACCCAAGTCGGCGCCCGCTGGGGCGCCCCCTGGGCCACCAGCTGGTTCCGGGTGACCGGCACCGTCCCCCAGGAGTGGGCCGGGAAGACCGTCGAGGCCATCCTCGACCTCGGCTTCGACGAGAACATGCCCGGCTTCCAGTGCGAAGGCCTCGTCTACCGCCCCGACGGCACCCCGGTGAAGGGCCTCAACCCCCGCAACCAGTGGGTTCGGATCGCCGCCCCCGCGACCGGCGGCGAGGACGTCAAGCTGCACATCGAGGCCGCGTCCAACCCCGTCATCCTCGACTACCACCCCTTCCTGCCCACCCGGCTCGGCGACCAGGAGACGGCCGGCAGCGAGCCCCAGTACACCCTCGCCCGCATGGACCTCGCCGTCTTCGACGAGACGGTCTGGCAGCTCGTCATCGACCTCGAAGTACTCGGCGAGCTCATGCAGGAACTCCCCGAGGACTCCGGGCGCCGCTACGCCGTCGTGCGCGCCATCGGCCGCGCCCTCGACGCCGTCGACCTCCAGGACGTCAACGGCAGCGCGCCCGCCGCCCGCGCCGAACTCGTAGACGTCCTCGCCACCCCCGCCGAGCCGTCCGCGCACCGCATCAGCGCCGTCGGTCACGCGCACATCGACTCCGCGTGGCTGTGGCCGCTGCGCGAGACGGTGCGGAAGGTCGCCCGTACGACCTCCAACATGACCGCGCTCATCGAGGACGAGCCGGACTTCGTCTTCGCCATGTCGCAGGCGCAGCAGTGGGCGTGGGTGAAGGAGCACCGGCCCGAGGTGTGGGCGAAGGTCAAGAAGGCCGTCGCCGACGGGCGGTTCGTGCCGGCCGGCGGCATGTGGGTCGAGTCGGACACGAACATGCCGGGCTCGGAGGCGATGGCCCGTCAGTTCGTGCACGGCAAGCGGTTCTTCCTCGACGAGTTCGGCATCGAGAACGACGAGGCCTGGCTGCCCGACACCTTCGGCTTCGCGGCCGGACTGCCGCAGATCATCAAGGCGGCGGGTTCCAAGTGGCTGCTCACGCAGAAGATCTCCTGGTCGCAGACCAACCGCTTCCCGCACCACACCTTCAACTGGGAGGGCATCGACGGGACTCGGATCTTCACCCACTTCCCGCCCGTCGATACGTACAACTGCTCCATGAAGGGCAGCGAGATCGCCCACGCGGCGAAGAACTTCAAGGACAAAGGCGTCGCCCGGCACTCGCTCGCGCCCACCGGTTGGGGTGACGGGGGTGGTGGCACCACGCGCGAGATGATTGCCAAGGCCGGGCGCCTGCGGAACCTCGAAGGCTCGGCGACCGTGGAGTGGGAGACGCCGGAGAGGTTCTTCGAGAAGGCGGAGGCCGAGTACCCGAACGCACCTGTCTGGGTCGGTGAGTTGTACCTCGAACTGCACCGTGCCACCCTCACCAGCCAGGCCGGCACCAAGCAGGGCAACCGTCGCAGCGAGCATCTGCTGCGGGAGGCGGAACTGTGGGCCGCGACCGCAGCCGTTCGGAACGCCGAATTCGCGTATCCTTACGAAGAGTTGGACCGGATCTGGAAGACCGTCCTGCTCCACCAGTTCCACGACATCCTGCCCGGTTCGTCCATTGCCTGGGTGCACCGGGAGGCGCGGGCCACGTACGCGGCGGTCGCCGACGAGCTCAACGGCATCATCGACGCGGCCCAGCGCGCGCTGGCGGGGGACGGCGGCACGGGGACCCTCGTCTTCAACTCCACACCGCACACGCGCGACGGCGTCCCGGCGGGTGGCGCGCGCCCCGCCTCCGTCGACGGCCAGTCGGCGATCGCCTCGCGCGCCGGCGGCGGCTATGTCCTGGACAACGGTCTGCTGCGGGTCGAGATCGACGCGCGCGGGCTCATCGTCTCGGCGTACGACATCGCCGCCGACCGGGAGACCGTCGCACCCGGCCAGGTGGCGAACCTGCCGCAGATCCACGCCGACTTCCCGAACATGTGGGACGCGTGGGACGTCGACGAGTTCTACCGCAACACCGTCACCGATCTCACCGAGGCTCACGAGGTCGTGCCGGGCGATGACGGCGCTTCGGTCCGTGTCGTGCGCGCCTTCGGGGACTCGCGGCTCACGCAGGTCCTGTCCCTCGCCCCCGGCGCCATGCGCCTGGACATCGACACCGAGGTCGACTGGCACGAGACGGAGAAGTTCCTGAAGCTGGCGTTCCCGCTGGACATCCACGCCGAGCGGTACGCGTCGGAGACCCAGTTCGGCCACTTCTACCGCGCCACGCACACCAACACGAGCTGGGAGGCCGCCAAGTTCGAGGCGTGCAACCACCGTTTCGTGCACATGGAGGAGCCGGGCTGGGGTGTCGCGCTGGTCAACGACTCGACGTACGGACATGACGTGACGCGGACGGTCCGGGAGTCGGATGCCGGGACGACCACGACCGTGCGCGTCTCGCTGCTTCGCGCCCCCCGTTTCCCCGACCCGGAGACGGATCAGGGTGTGCACCGGTTCCGGCATGCGCTGGTGCCGGGGGCGGCGATCGGGGACGCCGTGCGGGAGGGATACCGGATCAACCTTCCGGAGCGCCGGATCGCCGGTGGCGCGGAGGTGGCCCCGCTGGTGACCGTCGACAACGACGCGGTCGTCGTCACCGCGGTCAAGCTCGCCGACGACGGCAGCGGTGATGTGGTGGTCCGTTTCCATGAATCGCGCGGCGGCCGGGCGCGGGCCACGCTGACGGCGGGCTTCGGGATCGGCTCGGTGACGGTGACGGATCTGCTGGAGCGTCCGCTGGCCGACGCCCCGTCCCCGGAGCGCGTGGGGGAGACCGTCGCGGTGCGGCTGCGGCCGTTCGAGCTGGTGACGCTGCGGCTGACCAGGGCGTGATGCTCGCGCGTTCCCGAAGCTGAAGACCGCAGGAGGGGCCCTGGCGAACAGCCCCTCCTGCGGCCCGGTGAGGTCGGTCAGCCGGTGATGGTGACGCAGGGCAGGCCCACGCTCGCCCCGCCGCGGAAGCCCTCCGCGCACAGCCGGGTGCCTGCCGGGAAGTGCCGCTGGGGGTACGCCTGGTCCCGGTAGGTCCGGAACGCGGCGACGTCCTCCGTCTTGGTGTTGGCGCTCCAGCCGTTGGTGGTCCACACGCGCGCGCGGATGCGGTGCGGTTGGTTGGTGTTGGTGACCGACACCTCCACCCGGCCCAGATAGGTCCCTGAGTCGTATGTCTCGATGCAGACCGAGTGGTTGCACCACTTGCCGTCGGCGACCGCCGATGGGCCCGCGGCGATGACACAGCCGAGCGCGGCGGCCGCTGCCGCAATCCAGGTGGCGAACTTCTTGGTGATGTCGTGCATGGCGGAGTGACCCTCAACCCTTCGTCATGGCCCCGCGACGGAATGTGCCGGGCCCCGGCAGACCAACGCGGCGCAAGATCACCAGTTACGCGCGTTCCCCCCTGGCACTCCCATCGTTCTCTGACTAAAGTCAGAGAACGATGGGAGTGGACGACATGGACGGAAGAGACGGAACGGCCCAGGGGCAGATCGACCAGGTGCGGCGGTTCAATCGCACCGTCACCGAGCGCGTGGGCGTCCTCCACGACCGCTACCTGGGCCGCGACCGGCCCATCGGCGAGGCCCGGCTGCTCTGGGAGATCGGCGAGGGCGGCCAGGACGTACGACGGCTGCGCGAGCGCCTCGGGCTCGACTCCGGGTATGTGAGCCGGTTGCTCCGCTCACTGGAGGCCGACGGCCTTGTGGCGGTGGAGCCGCAGCCCCGGGACAGAAGGGTGCGCTCCGTCCGGCTCACCGAGGCGGGCCGCGCGGAGCGTGCCCTGCTCGACGACAGCAGCGACGAGCTCGCGGGCTCCCTCCTGGAGCCGCTCAACGCCGATCAGCGCGCCCGGCTCGTGGCCGCCATGGCCGAGGTCGACCGTTTGCTGACCGCGGGCACGGTCACGCTCGACGCCGTCGACCCGGACCATCCGGACGCCCGGCACTGCCTGCTGTCCTACTTCGCCGAGCTGCAGGAGCGCTTCGACACGGGCTTCGACCCCGAGCGGAGCCTGCTGCCCGACGCCGGTGAACTCCGGCCGCCGTACGGTCTGTTCCTCGTGGCGCGGACGCACGGCGAGCCCATCGGCTGCGCCGGTCTGAAGCTGCCGCCCGGTGCCCCGGCCGAGATCAAACGCATGTGGGTGGCGCCGCACGCCCGTGGTCTCGGCCTCGCCCGCCGGTTCCTCGCCGACCTCGAGGCGCGGGCCGCCCGGCACGGCTGCGAAGCGCTGCGCCTGGACACCAACAAGGCACTCAGTGCCGCCATCGGCCTTTACCGTTCGTTCGGCTTCCAGGAGGTCGCCGCCTTCAATGACGAGCCGTACGCCGATCACTGGTTCGAGAAGCCCTTGACGGTCACGGGCTCTTCTCCGGTCCCCAGGCCTGTGGCCCGGCCCCGCGCCACTCGATGAGCTCCGGGTCGTCGATCGCCGTGTCGGTCTCGGGCAGGCCTGCTCGGCGCAGGAACTCCAGCACATCGAACAGGTAGAAGGCCGTTCCCACGTCTTTACCTCGGATCGTGACCCGCCGGCCACCGTCCGGCGACGGCGGGTGCACGACTACAGGAGCATGTCCGGACATATCTCAATGATGCGGGTAACGGTGTGCTTGTGTACACCGCCGCTCGCGGACCAGCGCGACAGCGACCACCAGCGCCGCGAGGAGCACGGAAAGCAGCACCTGGATACGGCCGCCGCCCGGGCTGTCGTCCGTGAGCATGTAGACCAGGATGAACGAGATCATCGCGATGGTGACCCAGGTGAGGTACGGGAAGAGCCACATCCGGACGATGAGCTTCTCCGGGTTCTCGCGGAGGATGATGCCGCGCATCCGCAGCTGCGAGAAGCAGATCACCAGCCAGACGAAGAGAGCGACCGCGCCCGATGAGTTCAGCAGGAACTGGAACACCGTGTCCGGCCACAGGTAGTTGAAGCCGACGGCCACGAAGCCGAAGACGACGGAGGCCAGGATCGCGGACTGCGGGACGCCCCGCTGGTTCGTCCGGGCGAAGGCCTTCGGGGCGTCGCCGCGTCGGCTGAGGGAGAAGGCCATGCGGGATGCGGTGTAGAGCCCGGAGTTGAGGCAGGAGAGCACCGCCGTCAGGACGATCACGTTCATGACCTGGCCGGCGTGCGGAATGCCGATCGAGTCGAGGGCCGCGACGTACGAGCCCTTCTTTTCGATCGAGGGGTCGTTCCAGGGGAGCAGGGAGACCACGACGAGGATCGAGCCCAGATAGAAGACGCCGACCCGCCAGATGACGCTCTTGGTGGCCTTGGCGACGGCCCGCTGCGGATCCTTGGACTCACCGGCGGCGAGGGTGACGATCTCGCTGCCCATGAAGGAGAAGACGACCATCAGTACGCCCGTGAGGATGGCGCTGGGGCCGTGCGGCAGGAAGCCGCCGTGCGATGTGAGGTTGCCGAAGCCCGTGGCGGCGTTGTCCGAGCCGGGCAGCACACCGAAGATCGCCAGGGCGCCGAGGCCGATGAAGGCGGCGATGGCGACGACCTTGATGCCCGCGAACCAGAACTCGAACTCGCCGAAGGAGGCGACCGATCCGAGGTTGGTGGCGGTCAGGACCGTCATCACGATGAGCGCCCATCCCCACTGCGGCACGGCGGGCATCCAGCCGTTGAGGATGACGGCACCCGCGGTGGCCTCCACCGCGAGCACCACGACCCAGAAGAACCAGTAGAGCCAGCCGATGGAGAAACCGGCCCAGCGGCCGAGCGCCCGGTCCGCGTACGCCGAGAAGGACCCCGATGTCGGGTCGGCGGCGGCCATCTCGCCGAGCATCCGCATCACCATGACGACCAGGGTGCCGACCAGCGCGTACGACAGCAGGATGCCGGGACCGGCGGCGGTGATGCCGGAGGCGGAGCCCACGAACAGGCCCGCTCCGATGACACCGCCGATGGCGATCATGGACAGATGGCGGTTCTTGAGGCCGGACCGCAGCTCCGAATCGTGCGGAGCCTGGCGGTCGCCGGGAGGAGCGGGAGGAGAGGCCGCGGGGGCAGGGGGAAGTGAAGTCATCTCGACATCCAGTGAGTTGGGACGGGTCGTGCGAGGGGTGACTGCGTGCTGGATCGCCTTGGCGGCACATCGCCTCGGTGGCAAGGCGGGAGCGGGCCGCGCTCTCCGTGTTCCGGCGCGGGGCAGCGGGGATGGGGACCTGACGGCTGCCGCGCTTCCGCTTTCGCGCCGCCTCCTTGTGAGAGGTGAGCCGCGTCACTGCCGGAATGGATTTGCGACAGCGTATGCGGAGCGGCGGGACGGATTATTTGTGAGCAGCCACAAAATCCCCCTCGATCACTGGCCGGTCGGCCAATGCGGGGAGCTCACACCGCGTCGTCCGGTGGAATCTGCTGCTCAGCCCAGATGATCTTGCCGGTCGATGTGTAGCGGGTGCCCCACCGCCGGGTGAGCTGCGCGACGATGAAAAGACCACGGCCGCCCTCGTCGGTGGTACGGGCGTGCCGCAGGCGCGGTGCGGAGCTGCCGGCGTCGGAGACCTCGCAGATCAGGGCGGCCTGCCGGATCAGCCGCAGCGTGATCGGTCCGGTGGCATGCCGGATGGCGTTGGTGACCAGTTCGCTGACGATCAGCTCGGTGGTGAAGAGCAGATCCTCCAGGCCCCACTCCGTCAGCTGCCGTCCTGCGAGGCTGCGGGCATCGGCGACCACGGCCGGGTCCGACGGCAGGTCCCAGGAGGCGACCTGGTGGGCGCCCAGGGCGCGGGTCCGGGCGAGCAGCAGGGCGGCGTCGTCGGACGGCGGCCCGGTGAGTAGCGCCTTGACCACGTTCCGGCCGATCTCCTCCAGCTTCGGCCCGGTCACCGCCAGGGCGTTGCTCAGCCGGGAGAGACCGACGTCGATGTCCCGGTCGCACGTCTCGATCAGGCCATTGGTGTAGAGGGCGAGCAGGCTGCCCTCGGCCAGTTCGAGCTCGACGGGCTCGAAGGGCAGCGCTCCGAGGCCGAGCGGCGGTCCCGCGGGCAGGTCGGGGAAGTCGACGGCGCCGTCGGGGGTGACGATCGCGGGCGGCAGGTGGCCCGCCCTGGCCAGCGTGCAGCGCCTGCTGACCGGGTCGTACACGGCGTACAGACAGGTGGCCCCCGTGAAGGTGGCGGCCACGCTCTCGTTCTCGGCGCCCGCGGATTCGGCGGCGCCGTGCTGCTCGACGAGCCCGATGACCAGGTCGTCCAGGCGGGCGAGGAGTTCATCGGGCGGCAGATCCAGATTGGCGAGCGTCTGCACGGCGGTGCGGAGCCGTCCCATGGTGGCCGCGGCGTTGATGCCGTGCCCGACGACGTCCCCGACGACCAGGGCGACCCGGGCCCCGGAGAGCGGGATCACGTCGAACCAGTCGCCCCCGACACCGCTCGGGGCGTCCGCGGGGAAGTACCACGAGGCCACTTCGACGGCGGATCCCCCGGTCAGGTCGTGCGGCAGCAGATTGCGCTGCATCGCGCGGGCCGCGGCGCGCTCGCGGGTGAAGCGGCGGGCGTTGTCGACACACACCGCGGCACGGGCGACGAGCTCCTCGGCGAGCTGGACGTCGCCCTCCTCGAACGGACCGAGCCGCCGGGACCGTACGAAGGTCGCCGCGCCCAGGGTGACACCGCGCGCGAGGAGCGGCACGACGAGCACCGAGCGGAAGTCGAAGTCGCGGATGTCGGCGGCCCGCGCCGGGTCGTCGGTGACCCACCCGCTGGTGGCCACGTCGAGGATCGGTTCGACCAGGGACCGGCTCTCCAGGAGGCAGCGGGAGAGCGGCGACGAGGGGGACCGCGGGACGGCTTCCCCCACGGCCCGACTGGATTCCGGGCAGCCCTCGCGGACCGACTTCTGGCCCGAGCGGCGGACGACGGGTGCGCCGTCGACCGGGCCCGGAACGGGCTCCGCGCCTCTGATGACCGAGTCGAGCAGGTCGACGGTGACGAAGTCGGCCAGCGGCGGCACGCTGACATCGGCCAGTTCCTGTGCGGTCCGTGTTACATCGAGGGTGCTGCCGATCCGGGCACCGGCGTTGTTCAGCAGGGCAAGGCGTCCCTGGGCCTGCCAGCGCTCGGTGATGTCGATGACCATGTACCAGATGCCGACGCGCCGGCCGTGCGGGTCCTCCAGGCCGAAGAACGAGGCCGAGTAGACGCGCTCCTCGTCGGGGTCCGCGTACGTGGGGCTGCGGAATTCGTACTCCATGACCGGGGATCCGGTCTCCAGGACATGGCGCATCCTCGCGTCGAACGCCTCGGCCTCCAGCTTCGGCAGCACCTCGCTCACCTGCCGGCCGAGCCGACGCTCCAGAGGGATCAGGCGTTCCAGTACGTCGTTGACCCAGACGTAGCGCAGATCGGTGTCCAGTACGGCCATGCCGACGGGTGCGTGGGCGAGGAACGGCTCCAGCATCAGCTGGTTCACTCCGCCGCCAGGCACCCGCCATTCCTTGAGGGCGAGGACGGACCAGCGCTCCCGGCCTGCCGTGTCGACGAGCGGCGTCACCTGCACCGCCAGCTGCACGATCCGGCCGTCGCGGTGGCGCGCCGCGACCGATCCGCTCCAGCCGTCCGCGGCGCGGCACTTGGCGACGGCGGCCACCCGCGCCTCGTCCCCGGGGATCGCGAGCAGTCGGGCCGCCGGACGGTTCAGGATCTCTTCGGCAGGGTGACCGAGCAGCCGCTCGGCCGCCCTGGTCCACCCGATGACGGTTCCCGCCGCGTCCAGTTCGGCCATGGCCGCGTTCGCGATGTCGCAGGCTCGGTCCGAGCCGTCCGGCAGGGCATTGTCCGAGGTCATCTTCGCCAGCCCGTCATCAGCCCGTCATCTCAACTGCGCATAGTGCACATTCTAGTGAGAATCACCCAGGAAGCCGCAGCTGGAGCATGGCGAGCAGTCGCTGGTCGGGACGGCTCAGATCGAGACCGGTCAGCTGCTCGGCACGGCCGATCCGGTAGCGCACGGTGTTGGGGTGCACATGCAGCTGGGCGGCGGCCGCCCGCACATCGCCGAAGGCGTTCAGGTACGCCAGGATCGACTCGGCCAACCGCCCTTGGTGCCGGCTGTCATGGTCGGTCACGGCGGTCAGCCGGGGGTCCCGCATGTCGGGGCGGTCGGCGAGCAGTGCCAGCATTTCGCTGACCAGGACCTCCGCCTGGATGTCCGGCAGCGCGGCGACCGTGGTGGCGACATCGGCGTTCACCATGGCGTCGAGGATCCGGTCCGCCTCCCGGCGCGAATCCGGGACCTTCCCGAGGCCCGGGACGATGCAGCCGATCGATCCGCGCAACGGCAGCCCCAGGTGGCGGCGTGCGGTGTCGGCGATGTCCTGTCCCCAGCCGCGCAGCGTGCCGATGTCGATGCTGCGCGGCAGCTGCGGGAGCAGGACGTAGATGCGGTGATCGCCCTCGGTGACCAGGGCGGCGCGGTGCCGGGCGGCGGTGTGCACCGAGATCAGGTTGGTGACCTCGGCGCGGGTCAGCTCGGGTCCGGTGGCTTCGGCCGCCCCGTACGAGAAGCCCAGGACCGCGGCCGGGCGTGCCGCGTCGAGGCCCAGGTGGCTGGCCAGCGGCTGCGGGCCGCTGCTGCCCTCCAGGAGTCCGGCCGCGAGGGTGCGGGCGAGCGTCACGTCCGCGGAGAGCTCCCGGCGGCGGCGCACCAGGTGGAGTGCGGCGACCCGGGCGGCGCCGAGCAGCGCCTGGTCGGAGCGCTCGGTCAGCGGCGTCGATCCCTCCTGGACCCAGATGGTGCCCAGTTGCCGGTCCCCCGACCGGATGGCGATCGCGAGCCGGCGGCGGATCCCCAGCTCGGGGTGGCTGTCGACATTGATTACGTCGTCGGAGGTGCGAAGCCGCTGGAACACGCCCCATTCGCGCAGCCGCGCCAGATACGCCTCCGGGCCCTGCCACCCCAGGATGGACTGCCGCCGCAGGTCGTCGGCCTCGTCGTGGTCGGCGGAGCGGGAGTAGGCGAGGACCCGGTGGGCGGTGTCCTCGATGCTGACGATGCCGCCGGTGAGCATGGCGGTGGTCTGGGCGAGCGAGAAGAGGTCGCCCTCCGCGGCGTCGTCGGCGGATTCGCCCGAGCCGTCGACGGGTGCGTCGTCGAGGGCCGCCCTGGCGATCGCGTCCACCTGGTCCCAGCGCGCGTCGCCGCGTACCGAAAGGAGCGCGACCCCCGCGTCGGCGGCGGTCTCGCTGAGGGCGGCGGCCTGTCCCGGAGCGTCCAGCTTGACGGCGACGGCGGCGGCTCCGTCACGCCCGGCCGCCCGCAGCGCGGGGAAGGCGGCGCGGCCACGGGCGCCGATGGCGAGCACAAGCTCCCCGGGGTGGGCGACCGGCGGATCCTCGGGGTCGAGCAGGGCCACACTGCGGATCTCGACGTCAAGGCCCGCGGGTGCGGTCTGCAGCTCCACCAGCGGCTCGCCCAGGGACATGAGCAGCTGGCGCAGGCTGATGCCGGCGGTGGGTGGTACCGCGGCGGGTGAGTCCATGGTCGGCGCCTCTGCTCGGGTCGGGTGGCCTGGCCTCGTGGCGAGGACGAGTGGCCTGGCCTCATGGCGAGGATGACCTGATGAGGGCACTTGCACATCACGTCACGGCAAGCATCCGATCACGCTACTCGTCCAACTGGGCCCGCAGCCACTCCTCCACTTCTCCCACATGCGCCGCCGCGGCGGCCCGTGCCGCCTCCGGATCGCGGGCCACCAGCGCCCGGTGGATGCGCGCGTGCTCACGCCGCGTCCGCTCGAACGCACCCTCCTCCTGGTAGCCGCGCCACACCCGCGCACGGAACGTGCGTGAGGAGAGGCCCTCCAGGATGGCGGCCATCGTGTCGTTGCCCGCCGCGAAGGCGATGGTGCGGTGGAACGCCAGATCGTGGGAGAGGATCTCCTCGGGGTCGTCGGTGGCGTTCATCGCCTCCAAGTGCTTCTCCACGTCGGCCAGTTGGTCGGCCGTGATGCGTGCGGCGGCCAGCGCCGTCGCGGTGGACTCCAGGACGCGGCGGACTTCGAGGAGCTCGACGAGCCGTGGCCCGCGCGACAGATCGGCCACCACCCCGAAGGTCTCCAGGAGATCCCCGGCCTCCAGCTGGGTGACGTAGATGCCCGATCCGTGCCGGGCCTCCAGGACGCCCATGACGGTCAGGGCGCGAATGGCCTCCCGCATGGAGCTGCGCGAGATGCCCAGCCGCGTGGCCAAGTCCCGTTCCGTGGGCAGCCGTTCACCCGGTTCGAGCCTGCCCTCGCCGATCATGGCCTTGATCTGCTCGATGGCCCGACCGGTCACCGTGCCCTTCTGCGGGGCGGTCTGGTCCACGTAACGCTCCTCCACTGGCCGAGTGCGCCGCAGTCTAACCAGAGATGTGGTCGGACCACTACGGCCTGAAAGCGGGGAAAGTTGGCGACGAGGGGTGTTGTGAGCGCCAAGTGGTCTGATAAATATTCGCCCATCAGTCGCCAGAACTACTGAGGAGCCGTCAGATGGCCGGCAGAACAGTTCGCAACAGGCCCAGCAGGGTGGGGACTTCGCGGGCGGTGCGGATCGCCGCAGCGGCCGCCTGCGCGTCCCTCGTGCTCACGGCATGCGGCAGCACCAAGGACACCGCGTCGCCCGGCGGCGGGGGCGGCGGAGAGGGCAAGGTCGGGGTGATCCTGCCGCTGCTGACCTCGCCGTTCTGGCAGTCGTACAACGACTACGTACCGAAGATGGCGAAGTCCGAGGACGTCGACGCGATGAAGACGGTCAACTCCAACAGCGACCCCTCGCAGCAGATCACCGACATCAACAACCAGCTCAACCAGGGCGTCAAGGGCCTCGTCGTCGCGCCCCTCGACAGCGCCGCGATCTCCGCAGGCCTCGACCAGGCCGAGCGCAAGGGCGTACCCGTGGTCGCCGTCGACGTAGCCCCCGAGAAGGGCAAGGTCGCGATGGTGGTGCGGGCCAACAACGTCGCGTACGGCGAGAAGGCCTGCGCATACCTCGGCAAGCAGGTCAGGACCGGCAAGGTCGTCCAGATCATGGGAGACCTCGCCTCGGTCAACGGCCGTGAGCGCTCCGAGGCGTTCCGCACCTGCGTGAAGAAGAAGTACCCCAAGCTGAAGGTCCTGGAGATCCCCGCCAAGTGGGAGTCCGACACGGCTGCCTCCAAGCTGGACACGCTGCTCAACTCCAACCCCGACATCAAGGGCATCTACCTGCAGGCGGGCGGCGTCTATCTCGCGCCCACCCTGCAGACCCTGAAGTCCAAGGGAATGCTGAAGAAGACGGGGGAGAAGGGCCACATCACCGTCATCTCCAACGACGGCATCCCGCAGGAGTTCGACGCCATCCGCAAGGGCCAGATCGACGCGACCGTCTCGCAGCCCGCCGACGCCTACGCCAAGTACGGCATGTACTACATCAAGGCCGCGATGAACGGAAAGAAGTTCAAGCCGGGGCCGACCGACCACGACTCCACCATCGTGAAGCTGCCCAGCGGCATTCTCGAGGACCAGCTGCCCGCGCCCCTGGTCACGAAGGAGAACGTGGACGACTCCAAGCTCTGGGGCAACACGGTCAAATGAGTACGCCGATGAGCAAGCCCCCCACGACGGGGCCGACGGCGCTCGTCGAGGCGACCGGCATCGTCAAACGGTACGGACCCACCGTCGCGCTGCAGGACGGCCGTCTCACCGTCCTGCCCGGCGAGTCCCACGCCCTCGTCGGCCGCAACGGCGCGGGCAAGTCCACCCTGGTCACCGTCCTCACCGGACTCCAGGCCCCGGACGCGGGCACCGTCCGCTTCGACGGTGAGCCCGCGCCGCCGCTCGCCGACCGCGACGCCTGGCGCCGCAAGGTGGCTTGCGTCTACCAGAAGCCGACCGTCGTCCCCGATCTGACCGTCGCCGAGAACCTCTTCATCAACCGGCAGCCCGAGGGCCGCGGCGGCTTCATCAGCTGGCGCAGGCTGCGGGAAGAGGCGGCACAGGTCCTCGACACCTGGGACGTACGCGTCGACCCGGACGCGCGCACCGCAGACCTCAAGGTCGAGGACCGCCAAATGGTGGAGATCGCCCGGGCGTTGAGCTTCGGCGCCCGCTTCATCGTCCTCGACGAGCCGACCGCGCAGCTTGACAACCGCGAGATCGAGCGGCTCTTCACACGGATGCGGGCCCTGCAGGAATCCGGCGTCACCTTCCTCTTCATCTCGCACCACCTCCAAGAGGTGTACGAGGTGTGCCAGACCGTAACCGTCCTGCGCGACGCCCGCTGGATCACCACCGCGCCCGTGGCCGAACTGCCGCGCGCCGCCCTGGTGGAGGCAATGGCGGGCGAGGCCCTCACGGAGCAGGCAGCGGCCGAGGAGTCCGTCGCCCGGACCGAGGTCCCCGCCGACGCCCCGGTGCTGCTCGACGTAAAGGGCCTCACGAGTGCGTCGTACGCGGACATCGACCTGACCGTCCGCAGGGGCGAGGTCGTCGGCCTCGCCGGATCCAGCGGCAGCGGCAAGATCAACCTCGCGGAGACCATCGCCGGGCTGCACACGCCGACCGGCGGCACGGCTCAACTGGACGGCAGGCGGCTGCCGTTCGGCGATGTGACCGCCACTCTGCGCGCCGGTGTCGGCTGTGTCCCGCGCGACCGGCACGACCAGGGCCTCGTCTTCGGCATGTCCATCGGCGACAACGCCACGATGAGCGTGCTCGACCGGCTCGGGAAGTACGGCTTCGTCGGCACCGAGCGCAAGCGCGGCTTCGCCGAGGAGCTGATCGACCGCCTAGACATCCACGCCGAGGGCCCCGACCAGCCCGTGTCCGACCTCTCCGGCGGCAACGCCCAGAAGGTCGTCATGGCCCGCGCACTCGCCTCCGACCCGCGGCTCCTGGTCCTCATCAACCCGACCGCCGGCGTGGACGTGAAGTCCAAGGAGTCCCTCCTGGCCCGCATGGACAACGCCCGCGAGGACGGCACAGCCGTCCTGGTCGTCTCCGACGAACTGGACGACCTGCGCCGCTGCGACCGAGTCCTTGTCCTCTTCCACGGCCGGTTGGTGGCGGAACACGAGGCGGGTTTCACCGACCACGACCTGATCGCGTCAATCGAAGGGGTGGGCCAGCCGAGCCCCGTAAGGGGCGCGGGGAACGGCGCGAACAACCCCCACCGGCCCGCGGCCAAAGAACAA
Organism: Streptomyces sp. NPDC086554; assembly: GCF_040686095.1. Lineage (NCBI taxonomy): Bacteria > Bacillati > Actinomycetota > Actinomycetes > Kitasatosporales > Streptomycetaceae > Streptomyces > Streptomyces sp. NPDC086554. The sequence goes on along the minus strand of NZ_JBFBJK010000007.1, from coordinate 5,771 downwards.
GGAGACCACAGTGGCTGACCTCAAGGCCCCGGCCGCGCAGGCCACCCCGGCATCAGCACACCCCGCCCAAGCCCGCGCAGCGAAGAGCATCGCTCTGCGTCGCGCACGCGAACTCGCCCTGGTCCCAGCCCTGTTGCTCCTGATGATCCTGGGAGCCCTGCTCAATGACTCCTTCCTGACGGAGCGAAATCTCATCTCGATCCTCGGCGCCTCCGCCGCCCTCGCGATGGTCGTCCTCGCCGAGTCCCTCGTACTGATCACGGGCAAGTTCGACCTGTCCCTGGAGTCTGTCGTCGGCATCGCGCCCGCCGTGGGCGCGCTCCTCGTCCTTCCCGCCGCCCAGGCCGGGTTCGGCACGGACATGCCCGCGGCTGCCGGGCTCCTGGCGATCCTGCTCGTCGGCGGAGCCATCGGCGCCTTCAACGGCATCCTCGTGGTGAAGCTCAAGCTCAACGCGTTCATCGTCACGCTCGCCATGCTGATCGTGCTGCGCGGGCTGCTCGTCGGCGCGACCAAGGGCAAGACACTCTTCGGCATGCCCGACGCCTTCTACACCCTCGCCACCTCCACCTTCCTGACCATTCCGCTCTCCGTATGGCTCGCGGCGGCCGCCTTCGGCATCGCGGGCTTCGTCCTCAAGTACCATCGCGTGGGGCGTGCGCTGTACGCGATCGGCGGCAACGCGGACGCGGCCCGGGCGGCCGGAATCCGGGTGGAGCGCGTGATGCTCGGCGTGTTCGTCGTCGCCGGTGTGCTCGCCGCCGTCGGCGGGCTCATGCAGACCGGGTACGTCGGCGCGATCAACGCCAACCAGGGCCAGAACATGATCTTCACGGTGTTCGCGGCCGCGGTCATCGGCGGCATCAGCCTCGACGGCGGCAAGGGCACCATGTTCGGCGCCCTCACCGGCGTACTGCTGCTCGGTGTCGTCCAGAACCTGCTCACCCTCGCCCAGGTGCCGTCCTTCTGGATCCAGGCCATCTACGGCGGAATCATCCTGGTCGCCCTGATGATCGCGCGCGTCACCACGGGGCGCGCACAGGACTGACCCCGTTCTGGTTCACCGCCTCCTTGCCCCTTTCGGAAAGGCCTCCTGTGTCCCCGACTCCCGCCCGCATCACCGCGGTTGACACCTTCGACGTACGGTTCCCGACCTCACGGGAACTGGACGGATCCGACGCGATGAACCCGGACCCCGACTACTCCGCCGCCTATGTGGTCCTGCGCACCGACGCGGACGACGGCCTGGAGGGACACGGCTTCACCTTCACCATCGGACGCGGCAACGACGTCCAGGTCGCCGCGATCGCATCGCTGCGCCACCACGTGCTCGGCCGGTCCGTCGAGGAACTCTGCGCCGATCCGGGGACGTTGAACCGCGATCTGATCGGGGACAGCCAACTGCGCTGGCTCGGCCCCGAGAAGGGCGTGATGCACATGGCCATCGGGGCCGTCGTCAACGCGCTGTGGGACCTGGCGGCCAAGCGCGCGCACAAGCCGCTGTGGCGGTTCCTCGCGGAGGCCGACCCGCAGTGGCTCGTCTCGCAGGTCGACTTCCGCTACATCGCGGACGCGCTCACACCCCAAGAGGCCCTGGACATGCTCCAGTCGGGCCGTCATGGAGCCGCCGACCGGGAGGCCGTGCTGCGGGAGCGCGGCTTCCCCGGCTACACCACGTCACCGGGCTGGCTCGGCTACAGCGACGAGAAGCTGACCCGCCTCGCCCGTCAGGCCGTGGCCGACGGCTTCACCCAGATCAAGCTGAAGGTCGGCGCGGACCTGGCCGACGACGTACGCCGCTGCCGCACCGCACGCGAGGCGATCGGGCCCGGCATCCGGATGGCGATCGACGCCAACCAGCGCTGGAACGTCGACGAGGCCGTCGAATGGACCCGCGCCCTCGCCGAGTTCGACCCGTACTGGGTCGAGGAGCCCACCAGCCCCGACGACGTCCTCGGCCACGCCGCGATCCGCAAGGCCGTCGCCCCCGTCAAGGTCGCCACCGGCGAGCACGTACAGAACCGCATCGTCTTCAAACAGCTCCTCCAGGCGGGCGCGATCGACGTGCTGCAGATCGACGCCGCCCGCGTCGGCGGCGTCAACGAAAACCTCGCGATCCTGCTGCTCGCCGCCAAGTTCCGCGTCCCGGTCTGCCCGCACGCGGGCGGCGTGGGCCTGTGCGAACTCGTCCAGCACCTGTCGATGTTCGACTACGTGGCGCTCTCGGGGACCACCGAGAACCGCGTCATCGAGTACGTCGACCACCTCCACGACCACTTCATCGACCCGGTCGTGGTGCGCGGGGGCCACTACACGGCCCCCACCGCGCCGGGCTTCTCGGCCACCATGCGGGCCGAGTCCCTCGCCGAATTCACCTATCCGGACGGTGCCTTCTGGGCCGCCGACCTCGCTCAGGGCCAACTCGACCAAGGCCAACTCGCTCAAGGCAAAGGAGCAGCCGCATGACTGATGCCCAGGACTTCGAGGGCTTGAAGGCCCTCGTCACCGGCGGAGCCTCCGGCATCGGACGGGCCACCGCCGAACTGCTCGCCGCGCGCGGCGCCCAGGTGGCCGTCCTCGACCTCGACCCGAGCACCGTGGAGAAGCCGCTCACCGGCTACCGCGCCGACGTCTCGGACGACGCGTCGCTGCGCGTGGCGGTCGCCGCCGCAGTGGCCGGCCTCGGCGGACTCGACGTACTGGTCAACAACGCCGGGATCGGCGCCCAGGGGACGGTCGAGGACAACGACGACGCCCAGTGGCACACCGTCCTTGACGTCAACGTCGTCGGGATCGTCCGCACCAGCCGGGCCTGCCTGCCGCACCTCAGGGACTCCGGCCGCGCGGCGATCGTCAACACCTGCTCCATCGCCGCCACCGCCGGACTCCCGCAGCGTGCCCTGTACTCGGCGTCGAAGGGAGCGGTGCTCTCCCTGACCCTCGCGATGGCCGCCGACCACGTACGCGAAGGGGTACGCGTCAACTGCGCCAACCCCGGCACCGTCGACACCCCGTGGGTCGGCAGGCTCCTGGACGCGGCACCCGACCCGGCCGCCGAGCGGGCCGCGCTCCAGGCCCGCCAGCCCACAGGACGCCTCGTGTCGGCGGACGAAGTCGCGGGCGCCATAGCCTACTTGGCGAGCCCGCTCTCCGGCGCCACCACCGGCACGGCGCTCGCCGTGGACGGCGGCATGCAGGGCCTGCGACTGCGCCCGGCGGGCCGGTGAGCGGCATCGCGCGGCGCACCCTGGGACCCGGCGGCGTCGAGGTGACCGAGCTGTCCTTCGGCGCCGCCGGCATCGGCAACCTCTACGCGCCGGTCACCGACGAGGAGGCGGCCGCGGCGGTCGACGCGGCATGGGACGCGGGGATCCGCCACTTCGACACCGCGCCGCACTACGGCATCGGCCTGTCCGAGCGCAGGCTCGGCGAGGCGCTGCGGGCGCGCCCCAGGGATGCGTACACCCTCTCCACCAAAGCGGGACGGATCCTCGATGCCGTGGAGGGACCGGTAGTCGGCGACGACCTCGCCAACGGCTTCGCCGTGCCCGCCACCCACCGCCGCGTCCGGGACTTCAGCGCGGACGGCGTGCGCCGGTCCCTGGAGGACAGCCTCGACCGCCTGGGCCTGGACCGCGTCGACATCGTCTACCTCCACGACCCGGACGACCACGCCGAGCAGGCCTTCCGCGAGGGATATCCGGCCCTCGAACGGCTGCGCGCGGAGGGCGTCGTCGGCGCGATCGGCGTGGGCATGAACCGGACGGCGATGCTCACCCGCTTCGTCCGCGACACGGACGTCGACGCCGTGCTGTGCGCGGGCCGCTACACGCTCCTCGACCAGAGCGCGCTCACCGATCTGCTCCCGGCGGCACAGAAGCACGGCACATCGGTGGTGATCGGCGGGGTCTTCAACTCCGGCCTGCTCGCCGATCCCGGGCCCGGCGCCACCTACGACTACGCGGCGGCGCCCCGCGACCTCCTGGACCGCGCCCGCCGGCTCAAGGCCATGGCCGAACGGCACGGCACCACCCTGCGCGCCGCCGCCATCGCCTTCCCGCTCGCCCACCCGTCCGTCGCCACCGTCCTTGTCGGCACCCGCTCTGCGTACGAAGTCCGGGACGCGGCCGAACAGTTCGCGCGAGCGGTGCCCGACGCCTTCTGGCGGGAAGTCCGGGCCGATGGACTGCTGCCCGCCGAAGTCCCCGTCCCCCGTGAGGAGTCCGCGTGAGAGTCGCCCTGCACACCAAGGTCCGCGCCGACCGCGTCGCCGAGTACGACGCCGCCCACCGCGAGGTGCCGGACGAGCTCACCGCCGCCATCCGCGCGGCGGGCGCCACCTCCTGGACGATCTGGCGCAGCGGGACCGACCTCTTCCACGTCCTGGAGTGCGCCGACTACCCTCGTATGCTCGCCGAACTGGAGAAGCTGCCGGTCAACATCGCCTGGCAGGCGCGCATGGGTGAGCTGCTCGATGTCGTGCACGACTACTCGGCCGACGGCGCGGAAGCGGGGCTGCCCGTCGTATGGGAGCTGTGATGAGCGAACCGGCGTGGATGAGCGAACCGGCGTGGATGGTCGACGCCCACCACCATGTGTGGGACCTCTCCGTACGCGACCAGGACTGGATCACCGGCGACGCGCTCGCCCCGATCCGCCGGGACTTCTCCCTGGCCGATCTGCTGCCCGAGGCCCGCGCCGCCAAGGTCGCGGCGACCGTCGTCGTCCAGACGGTCACCGTCGCCGACGAGACCCCCGAACTGCTCGCCCTCGCGGCGGCGGACCCCGACCTCGTGGCCGGTGTCGTCGGCTGGACCGACCTCACCCGACCCGATGTCGCCGACGCGCTCGCCGAGCTGTGCGAGCTTCCCGGCAGGCAGTACCTGGTGGGCATCAGGCACCAGGTCCAGGGAGAGCCCGACCCGTGGTGGCTGCTGCGGCCCGACGTACGCAGAGGTCTGAGCGCGGTCGCCGACAGAGGTCTCGCCTACGACCTCGTGGTGCAGCCCCATCAACTGCCCGCCTGTATCGAGGCGGCCAAGGAGCACCCCGGACTCACCTTCGTGCTCGACCACTTGGGCAAGCCGCCGATCGCGTCCGGCGACCTGGAACCCTGGGCCTCCGCCGTCCGCGCCCTGGGCGCGCTGCCCAACACCGTCTGCAAACTCTCCGGCCTGGTGACCGAGGCGGGCCCGAAGGGCTGGACGGCCGACGATCTGCGGCCGTACGCCGACACCGTCCTCGAGGCCTTCGGCCCGGACCGGCTGATGTTCGGCTCCGACTGGCCCGTCTGCACCCTGGAAGCCTCGTACGGCGAAGTGGCCGACATCGCACGGGAGTTGACCGACTCGCTGAGCGACGCCGAACGTGCCGCCGTGTTCGCCGGAACCGCGGCCCGCGTCTACCGCCTCTGAGCCGCCGAGCCGAAGTGCGTCGGCGGCATGAACTCGCGCACATACGTCCGCTCCCAGCAGGCGCCCGTCTCGCGCAGCTCCCGCCAGGTCGTGTAGCGGTAGCGGTAGAGACGTGCCCGGATGTACGCGGGCGGCGCGTCCGGCGGGAACGGGGAGCGGCGGAGCAGCCGCAGCGTGTCCCGGTCGCCGTCCAGGAGCCGCTCCACCAGCGGGCCGAACCACGGCCGGGCGTAGGCGGGGGAGAGCGCGGCGAACCACATCAGCCAGTCGAGCCGGAGATGATAGGGCGCGAACTGGCGTGGCCAGCACCGCACATCACCCGGCTTGCCCTTGAACTCGTACTCCAGCCACAGCGAG